>JAKQII010000156.1 GCA_029557535.1 Acidobacteriota bacterium | reverse complement strand
GGCCGGCGCCGCCGGCTGCGGCGCACCGAGATTCGTCAGCGCGTCGATCACGCCCGGATAGACGGTCAGTCCCGTCGCATCGATGACGCGGGCGTCTGCCGGGACCTTCGCATCGGCGCCGACCGATTCGATCAGCCCGTCGCGGATAACAACGGTTCCCTTTTCGATCGTCGCACCCGAAACCGTGACGATCCTCGCATTCGTTAGGGCAAAAACGTCCAAGCGGCTTTGGCCGACAGTCGCAAGCGAAGCAACCAGTACAACCAACGCGGCGATCACACCGTAGTTCCTGAGTTTCATAATTCTATTTGGATTGGCTGTTGCGGCAGACGTCTGGCAAACGCTGCCGCTGCGTTCTGAATTTACCGAAAGATAAATGAATTCGTTTCGGATTGCAACGAAACCGGCCCGTCGCGGGTCAAAGATCTCATGACTGTTTTTCGCAGACGATTGCGATTAGAATGTAGTCGAATATGAAATCCTTGGTCCTATTCGACGGAGTCTGCAATTTTTGCAACGGTTCCGTAAATTTCATCATACGTCACGACAAGAACGATCGTTTCAGATTTGCACCGCTTCAATCTGACCTGGGGCGCGAGAATATCGATCGGTTCGGGCTCGACTCGCTCGATTCCATAATCCTCGTCGAGGACGAACGGTCGTTCGCGCACTCGACCGCGGCGCTGAGGATCGCCCGCGGATTGGGCTTCCCTTGGAGCCTCCTGTACATTGGCGTCGTCGTCCCGCGCTTCATCCGCGATTTCATCTACAGGACTTTTGCCAAGTACCGTTATCAATTGTTCGGGCGCAAAGACGAATGCATGCTCCCGACGCCTGAAGTGAGGGCGAAATTCCTCGCGTAGTCAAATGAACGAAACAACCTCGACGGCACTCGAATATGACCGACTTTGCGATCTTGTCGCGCGCTACGCCCAAACTCCGACGGGCCGCGCGCGTTTCGACGAGCTGTTGCCGATCGAATCGCGCCGGGAGCTCGACGCGCGACTCGGGCATGTTCGGGAAACGATCGCGCTGAACGAGGAAAAGCAGGTCTCGTGGTCGTTCAGCGGGCTCGAAGATCCGTCGGAGGCGATCGCCGTCCTGCGAATCCGCGGCTCGGTGCTCGAAGCGCACGCGATGCTCGAGGTCGTCCGCGTGTGCAATCAGGCGCTTTTCGCGAAATCGGCGGTTTCACCCGAACGCGAATTCGCGCCGGCGATCTGGTCGCTGGTTGAACCGATTCCCGGCTCGCTTTTTCAAACGATCGCCGAGGTGAATAAACGTCTTCTTCCGTCGGGTGAGATCGACGACGCGGCGTCGCCGGAACTCGCGAGGATCCGGCGCGATCTCAATCATCAGCGCGGCCGGCTCCAGAAAGCGCTCGAATCGGCGATGCGCTCGTTGGGAGACGCGATCCAGGATGCAATCGTGACGCAGCGCAATGATCGTTACGTGATCCCTGTAAAATCCGACTTTCGAGGCAAGGTCTCGGGCGTCGCTCACGGGTTCTCGTCGTCGGGCGCGACGGTTTTCGTCGAGCCTTTGGACGTGATCGAGGCGAACAACGAACTCCAGAACCTGAAAGGAAAGGAGGAACGCGAGATCGCGCGGATCATGTACGCGCTGACCGACAAGCTCCGCGACGAACTTCCGGCGATCGAAGCGGCCGTCACCGCCGTCACCGAACTCGACTTCATCAAAGCGAAGGTGGAATTCGCAAGATCGTTCGGCGCCGTCGTTCCCGAGATCTCGGACGACGGCGTGCTTGAACTCGCCGACGCGCGGCATCCGCTGCTTGAAGAGAGTTTCCGGCAGGACAATTTAGCATTCCATAATTCCAGCCTGGCAGATTCCAAGATTCAGGATTCCGGATTCACGACAGAGGATCGGGGCGCAAATCTCAAATCTCAGATCTCAAATCTCAAATCTGATAGTTCAAAGTTCCAAGCTCAAAGTTCTAAGGTTAAAGATCAAAGCTCTGACAATCGCAAATCGCAAATCGAGAATCGCAAATCGGTCGTTCCTGTTTCTTTCCGTCTCGAAGCGGAAAAGCCGGTGATGATCATTTCAGGCGCGAACGCGGGCGGCAAGACCGTGGTGCTCAAAACCGCTGGATTGCTGAGCCTGATGGCGATCTCCGGGCTTCCCGTGCCCGCAAGATCGGCGACGGTTCCGTATTATCGGTCGGTCCTTGCCGACATCGGCGATCATCAGTCGCTGTCGGCGAATCTCTCGACGTTCTCGTCGCATATCTCGAACATCGCGTCGATGCTCGACACGTGCCGCGCGCCGGCGCTGGTCCTGCTCGACGAGGTCGGAACGGGAACCGATCCGGACGAAGGATCGGCGCTCGGCGTCGCCGTCGTCGACTGGTTCCGGCGGAAGATCGGCGCGCAGGTCATCGCCTCGACGCACTACCGCGGGCTGAAGATGTACGCGGCTAACGACGAGAACGTCGCGAACGCCTCGGTGGAATTCGACGAAAAGACGTTGCAGCCGACGTACCGCTTGCTCGTCGGACTCGCGGGCGCGTCAAGCGGGATCGAGATCGCCCGACGCTTCGGCATCCGCTCGGAAGTCATCGACAACGCGCGTGAGAATCTCGACGTCTCCGCACGCGAGGCAGAAAATTACCTGATCAAATTGTCGAACGAAACGCGGCAGGCCGAGGATCTGCGGGTCGCGCTCGAAGAAGAGCGTGAGGCGACGGCGACAAGATACGCAAAGCTCGATATCGAATTCCGGCAGAAAGAAAAGCGCCGGCAGAAGGAATTCGAAGCCGAACTCGCGCGGACGATCGAGGAATTCGACCGCCAATCGAAGGCGTTCATCGCGTCGATCGAGGACAAAGCGCTCAAGAACAAACTGGAAAAGGAACGGCTCGCGCGGAAGTCCGAGCTGAACCGCGCGGTGGTCGCGAAGGCCTCCGGCAGTGGCCAGTGGTCGGTGGTCGGTGGGCAGAATGTGTTGGATCGGCCGCCGTCGGTACCGCCTGCGTCAGCGGGCGGACAATCAACTCAACCGATTGAGATCGGATCTTCCGTTCAGACCTCGTTCGGCGTCGGCAAGGTCGAACGCATTCAGGGCGACATCGCCGAGGTTCTGGTCGGATCGATGCGGCTTCGCGAGCCGCTGTCGAAACTCGTCGCCGTCGCGCCGATCGAGGCAAAGCAAACCCGCGGCGAAAAACTTCAGGCGCAGGCGAAGGGCTCGAACATCAGGCTCGACACGAAGGATGCGGCTGCGGAACTGAACCTGATCGGAATGACGACGGCGGACGCCGAATACGAGATCGACCGGTTCCTCGACGAGTCGTTTCTCGCCGCACTGCCCCGCGTTCGGATCATTCACGGATTCGGCACCGGTGCGCTCAAGAATTTCGTCCATCATTTTCTCAAAGGGCATCCGCATGTCTCGAAATTCGGCTTCGCGCCGCAGGACCAGGGCGGCAACGGCGCGACGATCGTGGAGATGAAGCAATGAGGTCGCGAATAATCGTTCTCTCGAGTTTGATCTTGTTACTCACTGTCCTCGTTTGCGGCCAGGACAACGCTACTACGCTCTATTCGGATGACGTCGGGCGAACCTCTTGCGAAGAACTCAAAGCCAGAATTGATGCAGTCTTCATCGTGCTCGCGGCGAATCCCGGATCGGTCGGCGTCGTTGAGCCAGCCGAGCAAGAGGACGCGTTGAAATCTCTTGGCCTCGAGTCGATCGTGACCGGCACCATGATCGCAAGGAATTACGACGCGGGTCGATTGCGGATATTCCGCACGGCCGCGTCAGACCGCATTGTGATGAGGCTACGGGTGATTCCGGATGGGTCAGATCTATCATCTATTAAGACGAAGGTGTGGGATCTTACGTTGAACTTGCAACGGACTCTAGAGCTTTATGAAGAATACGACGAGGTCGATTCAGTTTGTCCGGGCGGATCGTTGACCGGGCATTTTTTCGAACTGCTCGCGGCAAATCAACGCTACCGGGGAAATATCGTCATTCGTGAAAAAGATCGCTCGAGTTGGAAGAATAGAAGGAAAGTGATCGAGGAAAGTAATATTGCGGTTCCACTGTCGAGACTTCGGTTCTTCTACGTGCGGTCGAAATATCCGGTAATCGAATACTGGCTGGTTCCGCCGAAAAAACGAAAATGAGCCAATCCGCGCCAAAATTTCGTTATTAACTATAGACCGCTGCTGAATGCGTTACGACGAATCGTTCATCGAAGAACTGAAGAACCGCGCCGACCTTGTGCGGATCATCGAACCGTACGCGCCGCTCAAGAAAAAGGGGCAGAACTGGATGGCGTGCTGCCCGTTCCATCAAGAGAAAACGCCGTCGTTCTCGGTCAATCCGAACAAGGGTTTCTACAAATGCTTCGGCTGCGGCAAAGGCGGAAACGCCTACACGTTTCTGATGGAGATGGAAGGGCTTTCGTTTCCTGAGGCCATCGAGCGTGTCGCGGAAGTTGCGGGTGTCCCGCTGCCGGAACCTGTCGACGACCGCGAATTCCAGGAAAACAAGAAACGGCGCCAGAAGCGAAAGGAACTTTCCGAGCACGTCGTCGAACTCAACCGCTGGGCGCTCGATTTCTGGCGCGCGGAACTCAAAGCCGACAATCAGCATGCCCGCGAAGCCCGTGAATATCTTGAAAAACGCGGACTCGACAACGCGACGATAGATAAATTCGAGATCGGTTTCGCTCCGGATCGCTGGGACGCGCTTCTCAGCCTTTTGCGCGAGAAAGCGGCAGACGACAAGTTGATCGAACAATCGGGACTAGTCAGCAAGAGTGAGGAAAAGGAAAGGATCTACGATCGCTTCCGCGGTCGGCTCATATTCCCCGTCTTCAACGCCGCAGGCGATCCGGTCGCGTTCGGCGCGAGGACGCTCGGCGCCGGCGAGCCCAAATACCTCAATTCACCTGAAACTCCGGCTTATGTGAAAGGCGATCATCTGTACGGTCTGTTTCAGACGAAGGACGAGATCAGGCGCAAGAAATACGCGATCCTCGTCGAAGGTTATCTCGATTTTCTCGCGCTGTATCAGGCCGGGGTGACAAACGCCGCGGCGAGCCTCGGAACCGCGTTCACCGAACACCAGGCGCGGCTTTTGGGCAAGTTTGCGCGCAAAGTTGTTGTCAACTATGATGGTGACAAGGCAGGTGTGAAAGCGGCACGGCGCGCCATTGAGATCCTTTTAGCCGAAGATTTCGAGATCAAGGTCCTTATTCTGCCGGACGGCTCCGACCCCGACGATTTCATTCGAGCTCACGGATTCAAGGCTTATAAACAGCAACACGAAACACGCGCAACCACCTATCTCCAATTCGTACTCGAAAACTCGGTAGAGGCGAGGAATCTATCGGTCCCGAAGCAGAAGGCTGAGGCGATAGAAGATGTCCTGCCCGTTATTTCGGTCATTCGCAACCCGATCCAAAAGCGTGAGTCTTTTGATCAGGCGATGACGTTTTTCCGCGTTGACGATGTTCTGAAACGCGATCTTTGGAAGACCGTCAAACTCGGCGGCCATCTTGCGCCGGACGCCCTCCGCAAAAAGGTCGCGCGCGTTTCGGCCGCGAAGATCACGGTTGCCGAGGAACGGCTTCTCGAATTGCTGATCTTTGACGAGGAACTGCGTTCGGTGATAATTCCGAGCCTGGAAGAAACTGATTACGCCTCATTGGCGACAACCGAGATCTTCCGGGCGTTGCTGGAATTGCAAAAGAGGGGCGACGCCGTTACACTTGAAAGTTTGCTTGCGCAGGTGGAATCCGAGGATTTGATCAATGATGTCATTCCGATGCTGATGCTGAGCGAACCGCCTCGCGAGCCGGGTGACGCGATCGATGAAGTACTTAAAGAGGCGGAGAGTTGCGTTTTCACACTGCGTTCCATGGCGATCTCGAACAAGATCCTTGAGATCAGCCGGGCGCTTGTAGTCGCCGAGCAGTCGGGCGATCTCGACTCAGTCGCGGAGCTTGTCGGCGAGCAGATCAGATACGCACGGATCAAACGCGACTTCATGGCGCGCATCAGCCAGGGCTGAAACAAAAAGTCAGGACGGCGCGTTATTAAGAATTCTTGACAACGGTTGGGCGAAAGTCTTAATCGAAAGTGATTTATATCAATTGATATGACTGATTACGATGAAAAGGAAGATCTTGTCGATCGGCTGATGGCCATGGGCCGGGGCAAGAAATTTCTCAGCTTTGACGATCTGAATCGCGAAATGCCGGACAAGATGATGTCCCCTGAGGACATCGAGGATGTTCTCGAGCGTCTCGAAGGTGCCAATATCTCGGTCACGGATTCGGACTCAGCGCTCTTGGAACAGGCCGCGAGCCTGGCGCTGGACGATGAAAATGAAGTGGACGAGGACGAACTGGATCTGGACCTTTCGGCCGGAACCCTCGACAAGTCCAATGATCCTGTTCGATTGTACCTCCGCGAGATGGGTATCGTTCCGCTACTGACGCGCGAAGGCGAAGTCGCGATCGCGCAGCGCATTGAACGGGGCCAGATCAAAACCCAGAAGGCGATCGCCCGATCGCCGATCGCCGTCGAAAGACTCATCAAGGTTGGCGAGGAACTCGCGGCCGGTAAATCGAGCATCCGCGAGATCGTCAACTTCTCCGAACAAGCCGAGCTGACCGGCGAAGAGGACAAGGTTGACGAATATCTGCGATGGACCCTCGAAGGCATCGCCAACATCGGCGTGAACTATCAACGCGCGTTGAAATCGCTTGGCGACCTCCGCGCGGAACAGGTCCGCGCGAAAGGCAAGACCACAAAGAAGGTCCTTTCTCTCAAACGACAGACAGCCCGGGCGCGTCTGGAGATCGCGCAGGAAATCAAGAACCTGAATCTAACGGAGTATGCAAAGCAGGTCTTGATCGGTGCGATCAGAAAAGTCGCCGAAGACATTCGCAAGCTCGAACGCGACATCCGCAAGGCCGAGGAGAAGATTGAATCGAAGCATCCCGGCGAAACGAAAAAAGAGCTTTTGGCGAAGATCCATGATTCGAAGGCCGCGCTGCATCAGATCGAAGAACAGTTCCACCTGCCTATCATCGAGATCAAGCGTTCGCTGCAGGCGATCCTGATCGGCGAACAGCAGACGAACCAGGCAAAACGCGAACTCGTCGAGGCGAACCTGCGACTCGTCGTTTCGATCGCCAAAAAGTACACGAACCGCGGTCTGCAATTCCTCGATCTGATCCAGGAAGGAAACATCGGTCTGATGAAGGCGGTCGACAAGTTCGAATGGCGTCGCGGATACAAGTTCTCGACTTACGCGACGTGGTGGATCCGGCAGGCGATCACGCGCGCGATCGCGGACCAGGCGCGGACGATCCGGATCCCGGTCCACATGATCGAAACGATCAACAAGCTCATCCGCACGTCGCGTCAGCTCGTTCAGGAGCTGGGGCGCGAACCGACGAGCGAAGAGATCGCGAAGAAGATGGACATTCCGGTCTCTAAGGTCCGCAAGGTGCTCAAGATCGCGCAGGAACCGATCTCGCTCGAAACGCCGATCGGCGAAGAGGAAGATTCACATCTCGGCGATTTCATCGAGGACCGCTCGATCATGAATCCGGCGGAATCGGTGACGTTCGGGAATCTACGCGAGATTACGGACGAAGTCTTGGCGACGCTGACTCCTCGCGAGGAAAAGGTCATCAAGATGCGTTTCGGCCTTGGAAACACCGGCTCGGAGCACACTCTGGAAGAGGTCGGACAGCATTTCGCGGTCACCCGCGAGCGCATCCGCCAGATCGAGGCCAAGGCGTTGCGGAAACTCCGACATCCGTCGCGTTCGCGCCGCCTGAAGGCGTTCTTGGAAGGAAAACAGTGACGGCATTTGCGATTTTGCGATTTTCAATTTGCGAGTGCGTCAAGCAAAAGAGCCGTGTCCGTTATCATCGGACGCGGCTCTTTTTTTCTGATCGCTTAACCGAATGTCCCACATTTTGCGTGCGTATCCGATCGCAAACCCCAAATCGAAAATCCGAAATGCATTCAATCCTTACTTTTTGGTAAACTTTCAATTCGTTGTCGTATGAGCCGAAAGATCGTCGAGAGTTACAGGAAAAAGCTCGAATCCGAGGAGGGTTACCGCATCAAGGCCGGTGCGGAACTGCGGATTGCACTTTGCTATCCAAATACTTATGCGATCGGCATGGCGAATCTCGGACTTCATACGATGTATGAGCTTTTCAATGCCATCCCGGGAGTTTCGTGCGAGCGGGTTTTTCTGCCCGATCCGGACGAACTTGCCGAATACAAGAAGACGAAGACGCGACTGATGTCGCTCGAATCGCAGAATCCGGTCGCGGATTTCGATGTCGTCGCGTTCTCGATATCGTTCGAGACCGACTATCTCAACATGGCGACGATGCTCGAGCTTTCGGGCATTCCCGTTTGGTCAAAGGACCGAAACCATTTTCATCCGCTCGTGATCATGGGCGGCGCCGCGTCGTTCCTCAACCCCGAACCGATCGCCGATTTCACCGATCTGATAGCCGTCGGCGAGGGCGAAATCCTCGCCTATCAACTCGTCGACGCAATTTTCGAGAACGAAACAAAGGACGATATCCTGTTGGCACTCGCGCGGATCGGCCGCGGTTTTTACGTTCCTTCACTATACGACGTAATTTACAATGATGACGGAACCGTATTCGACTACGTACCCAAAGGCGATGGGGTTCCGCGCCGCGTCGGACGTGCGGTGGCTGCGGTAAATCCAAAAGAAGGGACGTTGCGCCGGGCGATGAGGCGCGGCGAGACGGAGCTTCACGAATTCCTCTTGGGTCAGGACGTCTTTTGCCCGTCGACGTCCGTCTGGGCACCGAAAGCTGAAATGGGCGATCGGTTGCTCGTCGAGATCTCACGCGGTTGTTCGCAAGGCTGCAGATTCTGTTGGGCCGGTTACAACTACTATCCGCCGCGCGTCGTTCCGGCCAGGGACATTCTCGAGAAGGCCCGTGAGTGGCGTTCGAAGACCGCCAAGATCGGTCTCGTTTCCACCGCAGTTTGCGATCATCCCGAGATCTCGACGATACTCCGCGAGTTGCGCGCGATGGACTACAGGATCTCGGTCTCGAGCCTTCGGCTTGATCAGATCTCGGACGAGTTGCTCGACGCGCTCGTCGAATCGAAGGACCAGCAGATCGCCGTCGCGCCGGAGACGGGTTCGGACCGCCTTCGCCGAGTGATCAACAAGAATCTCACGAACGATGAGATCGTCGATATTTGCGGTTCGGTGTTCGATCGGGGAATGCTGACGATCAAGCTTTATCTGATGGTCGGGTTGCCGACCGAAACCGACGAAGATCTTGACGAAATGTTCATCCTTGTCGAACGGATAAAGGACAGGATGCTGGAGGCGGGCAAAAAGTTCGGGCGTGCGGGAAAGATCATTCCGAGCCTGAACGGATTCGTTCCGAAGCCGAATACGCCGTTGCAGTGGGACGCGATCTGCGGCGAAAAGGAACTCAAGCGGCGCTTGAAGTATGTTTGCAAGGGGCTTTCGCGGATTCCGAACGTCGAAGTTCGCTTCATGTCCGCGAGGATCGCTCACGAGCAGGCGCTGTTTTCTTCGGGCGATCGGACCGTGGCCAAAGTGATCCAACATGCGGCGTCAGGAGGACTTTCGATCCGCGAAGCGGCGCGCGATCTGCGATTCGACGACGCTTTTCATATATCACGCGACCGCACCTACGATGAATTCCTGCCGTGGTCGATCGTCGATTCGGGACTGTCCTTGGAGTTTCTTAAGGACGAACATGAAAAATCGCAGGCGAGCCTCTCATCGAAACCCTGTCCTGCGGTTGAAAAATGCACGACTTGCGGTGTCTGTCCGACAACCTGGCTGGCGGATGCTCCTCCAGCGTTGGTGAACATCCAACCTTCGAAGATTCGGGCTATCCTTGCCCCCTCTGCGGTCTAGTTCGAGCCACCCTCAAAGAAACCGCCCGGCGTCGCCGTGTAGTCGAAATCGTACTGGTAGTTGTACAGGCCGAACGGAAGCAACGGAACCTGCTTCGAATAAGCGACCCGCGCCTGAAGGACCTTTCCGTTGAGCTTGACGTCGATAAATGCGTCGGCCGGAACCTCGTGAGCGGCAAAAGCGCTTTGAATGCGTTTCTTCGCGACGTCCGCCGGGGTTCCGGCACTCGGTGGGAGCGCCATAACCTGAACGACCGCGGTTTTCATCTCTTCCCGCAAATGCTCGCCGTTGTAAGCAACCGGCACATAATTCAGACCGGCGTTCGCACAAAGCACGAGAATGAACAACACAACCAACAACTTCGCCGCGGCGCCGCCGCGCTCCGAGTTCCTGCGTACTACCTGAATTTTCATCTTGAAATTACTCCGCTCAAACAGAATCTAACTTGTTCTCTTGATCAATTGGTCGAGGCAGGCCCGAATGGACAATTCCGGGATTTGATCACTAGCGACGATTACCGGAGATCCGATCCCTTGCAAGAGGACCCATTGGAGTTTTCCGGTCACGTTCTTCTTGTCTGACGCGAACGACCGGACGATCGATTCGGCGTCGAGTTTGCTTATGTCGGGCAACTCACCTACGAGCTGCACAACATGGTTTAACAAGTTTAGTTCATCTGAGTGGATTAATTCAAGACTTTTTGACAGTTCGCCGGCGAAACGCAATCCCCATCCGACTGCCTCGCCGTGGCGGAAGTATCGGTAAGCCGTAACCTTTTCGAGCGAATGCGCAAGTGTATGGCCGAGATTCAGAACTTTGCGCGAGCGAAAGTCCGTTCGCGACACGTCCTCCGTTTGGTCACCGATGACAACGCTCGCTTTGAACGCCGCCTGTTTCAAGACAAATTCGGCAATATCGGCGATAAGATCCGGGGATTCGAATACTCGCTTGAAACGGGAGGTATCGACGACCGAGAGATGCGATCGCGTTTCCTCGAAAAGCGACCCGCCGGAAAGGACGGCGTGTTTTACGGCCTCGCAATATCCGGCGACGACCTCGCGCCGCGGGAGCGTCCGCAGTGTCGAAACATCCATCAGCACTCCGGCCGGTTGATGAAACGCCCCGACCAGATTCTTTCCGGACTCAAGGTTTATCCCTGTCTTTCCGCCAACCGAAGAGTCGATCATTGCGAGCAACGTGGTCGGAACCTGTAAAAAGCGGATACCCCGCAGAAAACTCGCCGCCGCAAAACCCGCAATGTCGCCCACGACTCCGCCGCCCAAAGCGACCACTGCGTCGGTCCGCGTGAACGTGAGTTCTCCCAGCCGGCTCAAAAGTCGTGAATAGGACCGCAGATCCTTGTACCGCTCTCCGTCTCGCATCAGCCAAACGTGAACGTCGAATCCCGCTCGCCGCAACGACTCCTCAGCGCCTTCGCCGTAGAGTCCGAAGACACGCGGGTTTGAGACGACCATCACCCTGCCGCCAGGCCTCCCGAGACAGTGGCCTGCCCATTCGCCAAGCCGCGCGAGCAGATCGGAACCGGCGATGATCCCATATTCGGAATCTGTTCCCGGCAACTTCAATTCGAGTTTCCCGACTTCGTCGAACATGATTGGGATTCTGCGACCTGAAACGCAAAAAATCAAAAGCCGCGGGGCCTTAACCTCGCGGCTCAGATTCTTGATATTAAAGCAGGCGAAGCAACGTGGAAGTGTACCGCACCTGCCAATTCGCAGTAACTGTCCTCACCCCAGCTACCACTGGAAACGGTGGATTCACCAACCGTTTCAATTGCCTTAATCATATCAACCGGCATCATCACATGCAAGCCGATTTTCTCGTCAGCCCAAATTCGCGCGGATAACCTCGGCAAGTTGGTTTGCATGGCCGTCAATTACAGCCTGATCCTCGCCTTCGATCATCACGCGCGCGAGATTCTCCGTTCCGGAATAACGAAGCAAGAGCCGGCCGTTCGTTCCAAGTTGTCGTTCGACGGTCTTTGCCGCCTCGCTGATCGCGGCCACCTCGTCGAACGGCCGCTTTTCCCTAACCTTAACGTTTACAAGAATCTGCGGATAGCGGGTGAATCCGGAAGTGATCTCCGAGAGCGGCCTTTGGTTTTCGAAGATCGCTTCGAGTACAAACAGCGCGGTCATCATGCCGTCACCAACAAGACTGCGCTGAGGAAATATTATGTGCCCCGACTGCTCGCCGCCGACCTCTGAATTCGTTCTCAGAAGTTCGTCGAGGACATACTTGTCGCCGACGGACGTGCGGAGAAGCCGGATGTTTCGGGCGCTGAGCGCGACTTCGAGTCCGAGGTTGCTCATGACGGTCGCCACGACGGTTTGATTCGCGAGACCGCCATTGTCGGCCAACAGACGGGCCATGACCCACAGGACGGCGTCGCCATCGACGACGTTTCCCTTTTCGTCGACAAAAAGCGCCCGGTCGGCATCGCCGTCGAAGGCGATCCCGATGTCGGCGTCTTCCTCGAGTACGCGATCACGCAGGCCGTCCAAATGAAGCGAACCGCACCCCTCGTTTATGTTCCTTCCGTCTGGCTTGTCAGAAACCGCGACGACGTCCGCTCCGAGCCGGCCGAACAATTCGGGAGCAAGTTCGAACGCCGCCCCGTTTGCGCAATCCACAACGACCCGGTACCCATCGAGCGCAAGTTCCGGAAAGCCCTCGAGAAGATGTTCGAGATATCGTTCGGAATATCGCGTCGCATTGCCGCTTTCGGTCGCCGTTGCGTCCTGAAGTTCGACGGGAAGCGTTGACTCGAAAACGTCACGCTCGATCGCCCGTTCGATCTCGGATGCGATCTTCTTACCGGTCGGCGAGAACACCTTGATCCCGTTGTCAAAATATGGATTATGCGAAGCGCTGATGACGATTCCGGCGTCGAAACCGAACTCCCGTGTGACAAAGGCGACCCCCGGCGTCGTAATGACTCCGGCCGTTTCGCCTTCAGCGCCTGCGGACCGGATCCCTGCATGAATCGCCGCCTCGATCCAGGTTCCGGACTCGCGCGTGTCCCGGCCGGTGACGAATCTCGGCTTTCGCCCGAGCGCTTCCTCGAGTTGCCGCGACAACGATCTGCCGACGATCGCAACCGTCGCGCGATCGAGCGGAAAGGTTCCGGCCTCTCCCCGCATTCCATCCGTGCCGAATAACTGCTTCATAAGTGACTAAAAACTTGCAATTTCTCCAATTGTTCAGTTCCGTAACCAGTTCGGAACAAAAATTTAATCTATACAGTGGTCGCGATTTAATCAACGACTCATAACTTTTTCTTGTGCGTTCCATAAGAAAAGCCGCATAAACTTGACAACCCAACGGTGTTTGCGAGAATCTTAACACGGCGATGCTCGTTCGCCGCGAAACGCTCCGAATCGAATTCATCCGTTAAACCCAAGCCGCCGGAAATCAAGCTTTATGAAATTTTCTGTTTTTGCTGCCGTTATTGTCGTGTCCTCAACTATCGGTTCCTTCGCCCAGACACCGCAACAAACGCCCGCTCAAACACGTCAGCGCGTTATTGGCGCGTCGCCGACGCCGGCCGCGTCGCCGTCGAAAACCGTTGTCATAACCGGTACACTTCCCTCTCCGAAGCCGACGGCAACACCGATCATCGTCGGCGCGAGTCAGAACACGAACAATCCTGCGAACACGAACACCGGCGGCGTGTACCTTTCTCTTGGCCAGATCAGGCAGAAGCTCGCTGAAGCGAAACGCGAAATGACGGCAAAACCGATGACGATCGCCATGGTCGACGGGATCGCTCCCGTTTCGCCGCTTGAGATCGTCCGCGTCGCATTTTACGACCGAACGACGAAGAATCTTGATTACGTGACGATGACCAAGGATGCGTTCCTGACCAAGAACGGCGAGTATGTTCTGACATCGGGCGCGATGAAAATGATCAAGTTCCGGACGATCCGTCCGAACGGCGTCAACACGCCGGTCACGATCGTCGATCTTAACGGTGTCACGCACATCCCGCTGATGGTCCAGTACCCGGTCGTCCGCGGCGGCGTTTACTACGAAACGGCGTACTATATGTCCACTCATCCCGGCTTGGTCACGCCGGAAGTGATCTCCGCGGGCAAGTACTATGTTGCCAGCACGATCGACAGCGCCCGTGAAAAGTTGCGTCAGCGCGGGATCACGATCACGCCGAAAGCCGCGGACATTGCCGAGCGCCTTTCGATCGTCGAGCACGTCGATCACTACCGTTTTCGAACCGAATATCATCAGAACATCTACAACGACATATTCACGCTCTATGCGTTGAACGAGGGACAGACCTATCGCTATTCGGTGAGTTCCGCGGGAGCCGGCGGAATGGTCCAGATGATCCCTTCGACCTATCGCATGATCCGCAACCGGTTCCCGGCCGCAGGCCTGATGCCCGATTTCGTGGCAGGTATGCAGAATCATTCGAACGCGGCGCAGGCGATGCTTCTTTACATTCAGTCGACGTATGACGACCTGCTGATGAGCCCGACGATCGTAAACGCCCTTCAAACCGGGCAGGCGAACGAACTCGAGCTCCTTTCGGCGGGATACAACTCGAACCCGGCGAGACTGGCCGGCTATATCAAGCGTGGCGGCGACAATTGGCGCAATCTGATCCCCCGCGAAACCCAGATCTATCTGCAGATCAACGCCTCGCTCGACCGTTTCGTTCCGATCATCCCGAGAACGCGTTAGGCGCGATTCAATTCCGGACAAACAAAAGCCGTCCCGAGATTCGGAACGGCTTTTTCGTTTGACACGACCTATTGACAAGCGTCAGGCTGACTGCGCTCCGGCCTTGTACGGAGGCAGGACAACACGTGCCTTCGGTTCCTTTTTCAGTCCGAGCGCCCAGTCCGCCTGCATCAACGTATGGATGTCGCGCGTTCCTTCGTAAATGACCGCGGCCTTGCAGTTCCGCAGGTAACGCTCGACCGGATAGTCGTTCGTGTAACCGTTGGCGCCATGGACCTCGATCGCCATCGATGCGGCCTTCTCCGAACGCGTCGTCGCCTGCCACTTGGCGAGGCTCGCGGCACGTGCCGACGGCATTCCCATATTCTTCATCCAGCCGCACTTCATCCAAAGCAGACGCGACATTTCATAATCCGCCTGCATATCTGCGATCTTCTGTTTGACGAGCTGGAAGTTCGCGATCGTTTGTCCCTGAACCTCGCGCGTGTTCGCGTAATCGACGGCTGCGTCACGGGAAGCGCGGATCACGCCCGTCGCCCCCGAAGCGACGGTGTAGCGTCCGTTCTCGAGCGAGAACATCGCGATCTTGAATCCTTCGCCTTCTTTGCCGAGCATGTTGGCGGCCGGAACCCGAACGTCCTGCAGGGAAAAATAACCTGTGTTCCCGGCGCGGATGCCCATCTTTCCATGGATCGTTCCCGAAGTGAATCCGGGCATTGTCCGCTCGACGATAAAGCAGCTCAGGCCCGAATGATCACGGATCTTCTGCTTTTCAAGGTCTGTCCAGCAGAAGAAAAGGAAATTGTCGGCGACATCCGCCAGCGAGATCCACATCTTCTCACCGTTGAGGATCCAGTCATCGCCGTCCCGCCGGGCGTATGAACGCATGCCGATGACGTCGCTGCCGGCGTTTGGTTCGGTCAAACCAAAGGTCGCCAGCTTTTCGCCCTTTGCCTGCGGGACAAGGTACTTCTGTTTCTGCTCTTCGTTTCCCCAGGTCAAAAGCGACAACGAATTGAGTCCCACGTGTACCGACATCGCTACCCGCAGGAACGTATCGCACGCCTCAAGCTCCTCGCAGACGAGTCCGAGCGAAACGTAATCAAATCCCGCGCCGCCATATTCATCGGGAATACAAACGCCCAGGAGTCCCAACTCGGCCATTTTTTCAAAGATCTTCGGCTCGAAAACGGCTTTTTCATCCCACTCTTTGATATGGGGCGCCACCTCGCCCGCGCAAAATTCGCGGACAGTGTTCTCAAGCGCTATTTGTTCGTCGGTAAGTTCAAAGTCGATCACAGTTTTTGTTTACCTCTCTGGAAAAGTTAATATGATAAAGTCTGATCAAAATTCACTATTGTAAGTCTAACATCTGGCGCTCGCATGGGCTAAGCGGGCGCGAGGTCTGGAAAGCCGGATGAAATTTCCCAAGATCCTTCTCGTAATTGCGTTCCTTTTGATACCGGCCGCGGCCGGGCTGCCGCAGTCTCTGAACCGTGACCGGGTCCCGCCGCTCCCGCGACTCTTGACCCTTCGCGAACAGCTCGAAGTAAGAAACGGATGGCTTAGTAAGCGTCTCGACACGGTGCTACTTCCGATGATGAGGCGGCATGGGATCGCGATGTGGATCGTGACGAACGAGGAATTCCATCCGGATCCGGTAATCGAGACTGTCGCCCCCGCCATACCAATCGTTGGGCGCCGTGACTTTTTTCTATTTTTCGACAATGGCAAGGATCTGGAGCGAATCGCCGTCGTCCGTTACGAAGAAGAGCAGATAAAGAAGTTCTTCAGGATGTTGAGCCCGCCGCGCGACAAGATCGGCGCGACGGTCCGCGATCTCGTCGCCGAACGAAACCCGCGCAACATCGCGTTGAATTTCGGATACGGCCGTGGCCAGGCCGACGGTCTCACGCGAGACGCGTTCCGCTTCCTCGCCGAGGCTCTTGGGCCGGAACTCGAGAGCAGGTTCGTCTCCGCGGGGCCTCTCGTCGCCGACTACCTTGATACCCGGATCACCGACGAATTGGAGCATTATCGCGTTGCGGTTGCCGTCACCGACATTCTGACACGCCGCGCACTTTCGTCGGAGGTGATCAAGCCCGGCAAAACGACGGTTGGAGATGTCCGCTGGTGGTTTCTCGAGCAACTCAACAAACTCGGACTGACGACATGGTTCCAGCCCGACATCAGGATCCAGCGCCGCGCGAAACAGAGCCAAACTTCGCAGCAGTTCCTTGCTGTCGCCAACGAGGGTGTCGTCCTCGAACGCGGCGACCTCATCCATATCGACTGCGGCCTGATCTATATGGGACTGTCGACCGACTGGCAGAAGCACGGCTACATCCTCGGCCGTGGCGAAACGGACGTTCCCGAAGGTCTGAAGAAGGCTCTGGGCAATACGAACAAGCTTCAGGACGCGATCTTTCGGATCGCACGCCCGGGAATGACAGGTGCCGACGTTTACGACGCGGCAATGGCCGAAATGAAACGGCACGGTATCGAAGCCATGATCTACTCGCACCCGATCGGGATACACGGTCACGGCCTCGGACCTGCTATCGATTTTCGCCGCGCGCTTGGAGTTTCCGAAGAGGTCTTCAGGCTCGGATCGTACACCTCGATTGAGCTGAACACCTCTTCTCAAGTGCCGGAGTGGGACAACCAAAAGGTAACCATAATGGCTGAAGACGACGCATATATGACCGCGAACGGATTCGAGTTCTTCCGTCCGCGGCAAACCGCGATCTATGTCATTCGATGATCCCGATTTCAGAAGCCATATCGATCGTCGCCCGTGAAACGCAGCTGCTGGAAGCCGAGCGCGTGGCGCTCGGGGAGTGCGTCGGGCGGATCCTGGCGGAGGACATCGTCGCCGATCTCGACCTGCCACCGTTCGACCGCTCGCAAATGGACGGTTTCGCCGTCCGGGCCGCGGAAGCGACCGAGGGCACGCGGCTTCGCATCATCGGAGAATCCGTTGCCGGCAAGGGATTCGACGGAGACCTCGGGACGGGTGAGGCCGTCCGCATCATGACCGGCGCGCGGGTTCCGGCCGGCGCCGATGCCGTCCAGAAGATTGAGGAAACCCGCGAATCGACTGGAACAGTCGAGATCCGGAAGGCGGTGACGGCCGGGCAAAATATCGTCGGGCGCGCCCGGGAGATCCGGATCGGAGACACTCTTTTTCGCGCCGGCGCGCGGATCAACGAGCGTATGATCGCGTCCCTCGCTTCATTCGGATATTCTGACGTCGCGGTCTCAGCGGCGCCTCGCGCTTCGATCCTCGCCACCGGGAGCGAGATCGTCGACATCGACCGCGTGCCGGGTCCGGATCAGATCCGGAACTCGAATTCGGCGATGCTGAGCGCTTTCGCCGCCGCCGACGGAATACGTCACCGAGTCGAGCCGATTGTCGGGGACGATCTCGGCAACCTCACTGCGGCAATCTCTGAAATGCTTTCGTCGCAACCCGAGATCATCGTTCTGACGGGCGGCGTCTCCGTCGGCGATTACGATTTCACCAAGACTGCGTTTCGGGACGCCGGAGTGGAGATCTTTTTCGACAAGATCGCGCTCAAACCCGGAAAGCCAACAGTTTTCGGCCGCTCGGGCCGAACGCTTGTGTTCGGGCTTCCAGGAAATCCCGTGTCGGTCGCGGTCACTTACTTCTTGTTTGTGCGGTTTGCGGCGCTGCTGATGCAGAACGCGGCGGATCCTGAAATGCGTCGCGGAAACGCGGTTGCGATGCACGAGATCCGTTCGACGCCAAAACGTGACTGTTATCTGCCGGTTTCATTAGCGACCGATGATAGCGGGCGATTGATCATCGATTCGCTGCGATTTACGGGCTCTTCCGATTTCATCGCGTTTTCTGCCGCCGACGCGCTTTTGTACGTCCAGAAAGGCACGACGATCGCCCCGGGCGAGGTCGCTGAAGTCTGTTTTCTAGAACGATGAACGACGCCGCGCCGTTGGCGCATATCGCCATCCATGACACCGTCGAACGAATCCTCGCGGAGGTACCCCGCGGACGACTGCTCGACGTCCCGACCGGAGAAGGCGCTCTCGCCCAACGCCTTTGGGACCTCGGATTCGAAGTCGAATGCGCGGATCTTTACCCCGAGATCTTCAAACTAAAGGACCGGTCGGTCAGCCGAGCCGACCTCGACGCCGAGCTTCCTTTCGCCGACGGATCGTTCGATTATGCGGTCTGCGTCGAAGGCCTTGAACACATCGAGAATCCGGCGAACGCGATCCGTGAATTCAGACGCATCTTGAGACCCGGGGGAACGCTGATCGTCTCGGTTCCGAATATTATGAACATCGAGGAACGGCTCAGGTGGCTCGTCAGCGGCTACACTTCGCATTTCAAGCCGCTTTCGCGGACCGCGATCCGGGACATTTCGAGCGAATTTCCGGGGATGGAAGAGATCGCTCTTCACGTCAACCCGATCGGCTATTCCGAGATTCGTTATCTGCTTGAGAAAAACGGATTTGAATTGATCGGCGTGTCGCAGGACGCGCCAAAAAGGAAGCTTTGGGCGTTCTTTCCGATCACCGCCGCCATCCGGCTCTCCGGGAGGTTTGTTTCCTCGCGAAAGCGCGCGACGCGTTGGGCCGATGAACTCAATTCCGACGAAGTGCTGTTGGGCGGAAACACCCTGATCTTTACCGCATGCCGCGGAAATTGCACACCATGAACAGACTTTCACATTACGACGAACACGGAGAGATCCGCATGGTTGACGTCTCTGACAAGGAATCGACAAGCCGCGTTGCCGTCGCCTCCGGAAAGGTCTGCCTTTCCGAAACGACCTTGCACCTCTTGCGAGCCGGCGGCAATCCGAAAGGAAACCCGCTCGAGATCGCGCGGGTCGCCGGGATCATGGCAGCAAAGAGAACATCGGAACTGATCCCGCTGTGTCATCAGATCAACCTCTCAAAGGTCGACGTACGCTGTGAATTCGCGGCGGATGGGATCTTGATCACCGCCGAAGCGAAGACGATGTCACAGACGGGCGTTGAGATGGAGGCCCTGACCGCGGTCAGTGTCGCGGCCTTGACCATCTACGACATGTGCAAAGCGGTTCAGAGGGATATCTCGATCGGCGAGGTCAGGCTTGACGCGAAAAGCGGCGGCCGATCCGGCGATTACCGGCGCGAGTGAACGTTAGCGGCGAACGGATTTGTTTTTCCGCGCGTCGAACTTTGAGATAGAATGTTTCGTATCCAGATTGCCCGGAAAAGGAGTTGAAGATGAAATATCAGATCGCCGAAGACGTAAAACCGCAGTTCAAACTACTTCTCGTCGCAACCGTGCTGAGCATCGCCGTCTGGTTCCTGGCCTCCTGGTTCCTGCCGTCGCTGAACTTTGTGTTCTATCCGCTGCAGCTTTTTGCGACTTTCGTTCATGAAGGAAGTCACGTCCTCGCGGCGTTGGTCACCGGCAGCGCCGTCCAGAGTCTGACGGTCTCGCCGGACACGAGCGGAGTCGTTTGGTCTCAACCCAATGGATGGTTTTCGGGACTTCTGATCTCAAGTGCCGGGTATATCGGAACAACGCTCTTCGGAACATTGCTGCTGGTTTGGATGCGTTACGGATTCTCGTCGAGGATCGCGCTTTACGCCGCCTCCGGTTTCGTGGGATTGATGACGGTCGTTTTCGGCCTTATTTTCCCGGTCTTCAATGTCTTTACGGCCAACGTCACTTTAGGGAGCGTGATTTTTACCGTGTTCTCCGGTGCCTTGCTAACGGCGGCGCTGTTTGCCACGGCGCGTTTCGCGACACTCAAATGGGCCGATTTCGCCCTCGCGTTCATCGCGGTTCAGTGTCTTTTGAACTCGTTCTTCAGTCTCGGCGATCTTTTCGTGCTTTCGGCCACCACCGACGCGCATTCCGACGCCGTGAACATGGCTTCGTCGACCGGGATCCCGTCCTTGATCTGGGTTTTCGTTTGGATACTCGTTTCGATCGCAATGATCTCGATCGGATTGAGGCTCTACGCCGTGAGCCAAAAGTCGGCAAATCACGATCTACCGTTCGAAGACAACTAATCTACTTTCGCGCTCCGATCATTCCGCCGAGCAAGGCCATCGGAACATACGCAACAATGAGATCGAGAGCCGAAAACCAAACCGGAACCGGCAGCAACGCCGCGGCAATGATCCCGCCGAGGAGATGAAGAACGCCGATGGCGATCGCAAGCGTCGTTTTCTGAGTCGCGGCGAGCAGCGCCACCACCGATCCACCGAAAAACGACCCGATCGAATGTTCGAGAAACGGCGTCACCCAGTGCTTCACTTCAAATAGAGGCATTGCGGCATTCCATCCTTCGACCGTTGAAAGATCGATACCCGCGGGCGGCGGTATGACGAGATTGCCGATTTTCGTGACGATCATTTTGACGACGACGAGCGCGATCAGACCGGCGATGAAGGCAAGAATATTGCGGATGATTGATTTCATCGGAAAATGGACCCTCCGGATTCATTTAGCAAAATCTGTGGAAGCCTAACATAAAAACCGGTCTGGTGAAATTAATTCTTCAATCCGATGATCTCGCCGATGAGATCGTATTCGAGCGCCTCGGAGATTCGAACCTGATAAAATTCACCCACCTTCGGATCGAAACCTTCCGGCATATCGTTGATCAGGATGTAGCCGTCGATCTCCTGAGCCTGACCTTCCGTACGTCCCTGGAACAACAGATCCGACTCCTTCGACAGACCTTCGAACAGAACCCGGAACGTACGCCCGACCTTCGATCTGTTCTTGCGCTTCGAGATCTTCGCCTGCTCCTTCATCAATCGGTTGCGTCGCCGGGAAGCGATCTTCGAGTCGATTTTTCCGGGGAGTTCGAATGCGGCCGTCCCTTCCTCGTCGGAGTAGGTGAAAACGCCGACATTGTCGAATTCGCAGTTTCGGACAAATGTCATCAGTTCCTCGAAGTCGGCATCGGTCTCTCCCGGAAATCCGGTGATGAACGTCGTCCGGATCGTGATCCCCGGAACCCTGTCGCGGACCTTGGCGATCAGGCGTTCGAGGCATTCCCGACTGCCGCCGCGTTTCATCGATTTCAGGACGTTGCGGGAAGCATGCTGAAGCGGCATGTCGAGGTACTTGACGGCGTTCGGCGTTTCGGCAAGCGCGCTCAGAAATTCTTCGCTGATGTGGGTCGGGTAAGCGTACATGACGCGGACCCATTCGAGCCCTTTGACCTCACCGAGCGCGCGGATCAGTTTCGCCAGCGCGTCGGTCTCACCAAGATCCTCGCCGAAGCGCGACGAATCCTGGGCGATCAGCACAACTTCCTTGACGCCCTGAGCGACAAGGTCTTCCGCCTCTCTCAGGATCGATCCGAACCGGCGGGACCGGAACGAACCTCGCATCTGGGGGATCGAACAGAACGCGCACGGCCGGTCGCAACCTTCCGCGATCTTTATGAATGCGGTGTGTGAATCGGTCGCGCGAAATCGCGGCGTATCGAAATCGTAAAGGTATGTCGCCGTCTTGTTGCCGATTGCCGACAGCGGGAGCGATCGGAAGTCAACCTCGTCGTCCGCCGCTTCGAGGATACGCCCGATCTCGTTGGTCCCGATGAATGCGTCCACCTCGGGAAGTTCCTTGACGAGGTCGTCACGATAGCGCTCGACGAGACAGCCGGCGACCACGACCCGCTTGGCGTCGCCCTCCGTCTTGAACGATGTCGCTTCAAGGATCGCCTCGACCGACTCCTGTTTCGCCGATTCGATGAAACCGCAGGTGTTGACGACGATCGTCTCGGCCTCCGCCGCATCTGCCGTGATCTCATATCCGGCTGCGCGAAGTTGACCCATCATGACCTCCGAATCCACAAGATTCTTCGGACATCCCAAACTGACAAAACCGACTTTTTTCATAACTCCGAACGAAATAGCTAGGATAGCACATTGTTCGGATTCAGATTCGCCTGGACGTATGAGGCTGATCCTCGATCGAAACGATCAGCCGCTCGATCTCCTCCGATTCGGACTCCGTCAGGTCCGCGCCGCCAAATCGGACGCGGTTATAGCGGTCGGTGATGACCCCGACTGCCGGTATACCGACCGCGACGGCGAATTCAAGCGGAGTCTGTGAGGGATCACGGTTAAGTCCGCGGCGTGAGAGAACCGCGGTCATGCGGTCATAGAATTCAACGATTCCTCGGACCTTTCGCCGCCGGAGCCACATCAAAATGCGTTTCGCCAGATCCCGCAGATTCAGCCTCTTGTAGAGCCATGTCGAGGCGAACAAGGCGATCATGATCCCGGCCACGTACACGACCCCGTATTTGACCGCCGACAACCGCGCCTCGATTCCCCGGTCGCCTCTGATCGCCGACCACCATTCGCTGATCCGAGCTTGAAGATACTCGGCCTGAATCGAGACAGAATTCTGAAAATCATTGAATCCGTCACGTATCGATCTGAAAAGAGAGCGCTGCTCGTGATTGTCGAATGCCACGAAGTACTGGATCCAAAAGGTCTCGAGCGCGTCGAGATAACGGCTGACTTGACCGAGCAATCCGCCTGATAGCGAATAATCCGCACGGCCGGCGAACGGCGTCGGATCGAACGCGATCCAGACCCGATCTCGGGGAAAATATACCTCAACCCATGAGTGCGCGTCCTTCTGCTTGACGACGAAAACCCCGGCCGTATCGTTGAATTCCCCCTGCTGGAATCCGTTGACGACGCGAGCGGCAATCCCCTGTGTTCGCAGCATCAGGACCATCGCCGACGAAAAATACTCGCAGTGCCCTTCGCGTACATTGAATAGAAAGTCGGCGACGGGCTGTTCCCCGGAAGACTTTTGTTCGAGTGTGTAACCGAAATTTTTCTGCAGATACGACTCGATCGCCCGCGCCTTGTCAAAACGGCTCACCGAACCTCCCGTGACTTGCGCCGCCAGCGCCGAAATCCCGGGATCAAATTCATCCGGGAGTTGCAGAAATCGGGATACTTCGTCCGCCGAATATGAAGTATCGTCGCTCCGCAGGCGTTCCGGCGACGGCTCGCCAAGATCCGACTGGACCGAATAGTTGATCCTCTCGTTCCCAGCTCGGGTTGCGCTCAACCCGTCGTCCTCGTCTTTTCGGACTTCGAGGAAGTTCCCCTGAACCATGACCGGATGGGCAAGCGAGAATAAAACGTTCGAGTCCATCGGTTCGAGGTAGATCGTCTGGAGCACCGGCTTCGGCCGCGTCATGCGAGGTCCGACAAGGAAAACGTCCCGATCCGCACGAAAAAAACTCTGCTTCCGTTTCCGGGACTGCTTCCAGGTCTTGTTATCGAACTGGTCGAGCGCGACGCCGCGCCAGCGAAAACCCGACGCCGACGCGCCGGGTGCGACGTCCACCTTGACGCGCATCACCGTCTCGTCGCTTTCAAGGATCCGTCCGAGTTCCCCGAGGCGCACCGAATCCGAAAATCCCGTCATCCCGCGCACGCCATTTTCACCAGCACCGAAACCCGCGCCGCCGACCCGCGGAAGAAGAAAAAAGATGGGGGCCGCGAACACGATCACCGCAACGATCAGCAGTATCGCGGTCGTCGGAAGGCGCCTGAACGGAGCCGCATCGAGCCGCTTCTGTCCCTGTTCCGAATTCAACCGATACGATGGTAACGCTCTCGATGATTTGCCGATCTCGAATCCCAGGACCGCGATCGCCGTAAAGAACAAAAAGAGAACGAGCACCGCGAGATAAACCGGACTGACGCTCATCGCCGCGGAAAGCAGCACCTCGAAGAACGCCATCATGTAAAGAAAAAGCCAGTCGCGGTCTCGCTTGCGTTGCAGGAGTTTGACGATCGAAAGCCCCAGAATGAACCGGGAAAGGAGCCCGGCGATCGCAGCTTCGTCCCCGCCCGCTCCGAAGAGCCTGAACCGCCAGGTGAAATAGAAGAGCGGCACCGTAAGAATGACCAACGCGGTGCCAACGCGTTCGGAAAGTTGCCAGTTTGTAGATTCAAGAAACCAGGCGACAATGAAAAGAACGAGGAAAACGCCCGAAAACGCGACCCCGACGGAGCCCGACACAAAGAGCGCCAGGAAGCCGCACATAACGACGAGATATGATGTCAGCCTGAAGAAGGTTTCGAACGTCATCAGTTCTTCGATGCGGTCCGGCCGCTTTTAGATTATAGACGTTCGCATTCGTTGCGGGCAAAAACATCCGTTGCGACGATTCCAAAAGAAACCTTTTGCGACGCGATAACGGCGATCTACATCTAACGGATGGTCGGCCGAAATTCTGAACCTGAAGAACATTCCGATTCATATCGGTCAAAAGCGATGCGAAAACTCATTCACGAAACGACCTGTCCACGTTGCCTGTCCCCGAATCTCAAAGGCTGGAGCGA
Source organism: Acidobacteriota bacterium (assembly GCA_029557535.1). GTDB lineage: Bacteria > Acidobacteriota > Blastocatellia > Pyrinomonadales > Pyrinomonadaceae > JAFDVJ01. The sequence goes on along the minus strand of JAKQII010000156.1, from coordinate 28,650 downwards.
CTTGGACCCGGACGAGCGGACGATCCTCGAACGGCATCCGCGAACCGCGCGGATACCGCCGGACGAACGAAAAAAGCACCGCTTCTGCATGCGGTGCCTCTATTCGGATTCGGGCCGCGTCTCGACCTGATCAGGAGGAAAACGTCGATTCGAGTGTCGTATGCCCGCGACGGGCGACGCCGCTTTCGTATGCCGCGTTCTCGACCTCATGAGCGACCGCGTCGCCGACCCGCCGGTCGAATACCGAGGGAATGATGTAGTCGGGATGAAGCTCGTCTTCAGAGATGATCCCCGCGATCGCCTCGGCCGCCGCGAGTTTCATCGCTTCGTTGATCCTCGATGCCCGGCAATTGAGAGCACCCCGAAAAATACCCGGAAAACAAAGGACGTTGTTTATCTGATTCGGATAATCGCTGCGTCCGGTCGCCATGACCGCGACAAGGCCCTCCGCATCTTCCGGCATGATCTCGGGTATCGGATTCGCCATCGCAAAAACGATCGGATCGGGTGCCATGTTCTTGAGATCGTCCGGCCCGATCACGCCAGGAACGCTCAATCCGAGAAAAACGTCGGCACCCTTTATCACGTCGTGGATCGTTCCTGTCTCACGGGCCGGGTTCGTGTTGTTCGCGAACCACTCCTTGACCCAGTTCATGTTCTCTTTGCGCCCAAGATAAAGCGCTCCCTTGGTATCGCAGCCGACGAGGTTCTTGACGCCCGCGGCCATCACGATCTTGGAACAGGCGACGCCCGCGGCCCCGATCCCGTTAACAACAACCTTGATATCCCCGATCCTCTTACCGACAATCTTGAGCGCGTTGATCAACGCCGCGAGAACGACAACCGCCGTGCCGTGCTGATCGTCGTGAAATACCGGGATGTCGAGTTCGTTCTTTAACCTCTCTTCGATCTCAAAGCACCGCGGAGCCGAGATGTCCTCGAGATTGATCCCGCCGAACGCGACACTGATGCGTTTCACCGTCTCCACGATCTCGTGCGGATCTTTCGTATCCAGACAGATCGGAAACGCGTCGACGCCGCCGAACTCCTTGAATAACTGGGCCTTGCCTTCCATCACGGGCATCGCCGCAGCCGGTCCGATATCACCGAGCCCAAGGACTGCCGTGCCGTCAGACACGACGGCGACGGTGTTCTTCTTGATCGTCAGGGTGTAGGCTTTCTCCGGATCGCGGTGAATCGCTTCGCAGACGCGGGCGACACCCGGAGTGTAGGCCATGGAAAGATCGGCACGGGTCTTCAGCGGAACCTTCGAGACCATTTCGATCTTGCCGCCAAGATGCATCAGAAACGTCTTGTCGGATGAGTTGATAACCTCGACGCCGTCGATGTTTCCGATCGCGTCAAGGATCTCCCGGTCGTGGCTTTCGGAATATGCATTCACCGTGATGTCGCGAATCAGAAAATCCCGTCCGACAGACACGATGTCGATCGCGCCGATATCACCGCCGGCTTGCCCGATCGCGGTCGTGATCTCGCCGAGTTTTCCCGGCCGATTATGAATTTTAACCCGAAGCGTCAGGCTGTAACTTGCGTTTGGAGTAGGTTTCGACATAACAGCGAAGGTCTAAGAATACTCCTTGCATTGAGGTGAATCAAACCAAGGACGGGCGGCTAACAGACAACGGTCCAGTTGTTTCAGGACTCATGCAAGAACGGCGCTCTGAGGCCCGGCTCGGCTCAAACAAGCGGTCGGATAAGTCCCCGGAAGATCGCAATCACTTCGATGCTGTCGGCGCCGATGCGAATGCTCTCGTAATTCTTATTGGCCGGATGAAGTTCGACGTCGGCGCCGCTGCGGAAGATGCGCTTGAGCACCGCGCGCTCGGAATTGACGATAGCGACCACGACGTCTCCGTCCCGCGCGAACGTACGACGCTCAACCAGCGCGATGTCGCCCTCGCAGATATGTTCGTCAAGCATCGAATCGTTGGGAACCACGAATGCCGCGAGCCGCTCGGGCTTGTAAAATCCGAGCATGAACGACGGAACCAGCACCGACTCGTCCGAATAGTCGTCGAGGGTCCGTGTCGTCCGCGGCACGTCGAGCCATTCGATCTCGCAGACGAGATCGACCGCGGCTTCCTTCGGCTGGATCTGAAGTCCGAAACTGCCGTTGTCACGCCGCCGCGAAATAAGCCCTTGTTTTTCGAGAGATTCAATATGCTTCGCGACGGCCGCCTTTGAGGCCAGGTTGAAGTGGTCCGCGATCTCGCGATACGACGGCTTGTACCCGCGCGTCGCAATAAATGTCGTGATGTACTCCAGGATCTCTTTTTGGCGCTTCGTGCGTGGGTGCATCCGGTTATCCCAATTCAGAATCGTGAAGAGAGTTTCTCAAACGTCATTGTCAGCGCTTCGGGAATCGTCCGCGTTTGCGCGATCGATGTCATGAAGTTCGAATCCCCGGACCACCTCGGTAGAATGTGCTGATGCAGGTGCCCCGCTACTCCGGCTCCGGCCGCTTTTCCGAGGTTCATCCCGATATTGAATCCGTCCGGCCGATAAACCTCGCGTAGTATCGATTGGCACCGCTTCGTAATCTCGGTCAGTTCGTTCGAAACCGGCGTCGACAACTCGTCGAAGTTCGCCAGATGCTCGTACGGGACGATCATGAGGTGTCCGGTTATGTACGGATATATGTTGAGGATCACAAAATTATGCTCGGCCCGATGGAGAATGAACTTCTCCTTGTCACCGGCCGAGCTTTCGAGAATTCTGCAGAACACACAGTCGCACGGATCGGCGGCTGAATTTGCAATATCCTTAGTTATGTAATCGTATCGCCACGGACTCCACAAAAGATCCACGGAGCCACCTCATTTCCCTTTATTGATAAGTTCCTTGAGTTCTTTTCCGGGCTTGAAGTAGGCGACGCGTTTCGCGGGAATGCTGACCGCGGCTCCGGTCTTCGGATTTCGGCCGCTCCGTTCGTTGCGCTGACGGACCCTGAAACTACCGAATCCCCTCAACTCGATCTTCTCGCCGGAGTTGAGTGAATCGATGATGCTGTCGAACACAATTTCAACGAGTTGTTCCGCATCTTTCTTTGTTAGCTCCGCTTCCTTTGCGACACGTTCGACCAGGTCAGCCTTCGTCATGTTTTTCTCCTCTCAAGACCCTAGAATTAGCAAAACTCAAAAAACACTCCCCGCGGCCTAAACAACTCAGTGCGGATCAGGACGCGGCTTCAGCGTCCGCCTCACCGCCCTTCACTTCAACGCCTTGCTCCGCAGCTTCAAGTACGTCAGGCGCGTCAGTCGATTCGGCGGAATCGATCTTATCCGAAACTTCCGACGAGTCAACGGCTTCAGCAACCTCTTCAACTGCCGCAACTTCTTCGACTTCCGCGACTTCTTCAACTACGGCAACTTCTTCAACTGCCGCAACTTCTTCAGATGAGGCAGCTTCTTCAACTTCCGCAACTTCCTCAACTTCCTTGGCTTTGGAAGCGGCCGGTTCGGCCGCCTCGGTTTTCGCCTCCTCGGATTTTGACGAAGAGAATTTCAAGTTCGCAAGTTCCCCGAGCGAAGCCATACCGCCCTTCGCCTCGGTTGTGTAGCTCTTGTAGTCGACGATCGGTTCGTCTTCCTTTCCGACCGCCCGGTGCGAAAGCCCGATTTTGTGATTGTCAGTTTCGATACGCAGGATCTTGAAATCCAGTTCCTGACCGATGCTGAAGATCTTTTCGGGATTATCGATCCGCTCGTCCGAAAGCTCGGAGATATGGCACAGTCCTTCGAGATCCTCTTCGAGCTCTACGAAAATACCGAACCCGGCAAATCGGGAGATCTTCCCGCGGACGACGTCGCCCGGCCGGTGCGCCGTAATAAATGAATCCCAAACGCTCGGAACCAGTTCCTTGATCGAGAGCGACATCTTCTGTGCGTCGACGTCGAGGCTCGTGACAACCGCCTGTACTTCCTGGCCCTTCTTCAGGACCTCCTTCGGGTGCTTGATCTTCTTCGAACGCGAAATATCCGAGATGTGGACCAAGCCGTCGATTCCCTCTTCGAGTTCGATAAAGGCGCCGAAATCAGTCAGGTTGCGGACGCTGCCGGTCACCGTCGTACCCACACGATATAGCGCCGCCGCGTGTTCCCAGGGATTCGGCTGCAGCTGGCGCATGCCGAGGCTGATCCGGCGATCTTCCGTATCGACCCCGAGCACCTGAACTTCGACCTCGTCACCGGATTTGAGAAACGTCTTCGGGCTGCGCGCACGCTTCGACCACGACATCTCCGATACGTGAACCAGTCCTTCAACTCCTGGCTCGAGTTCAACGAACGCGCCGTATTCCGTTACGCTCGAGATCTTCCCCTTGATGCGCGCACCAACGGGGTAAAGCTCAACGACGGCCGACCACGGATCGGGCTGAAGTTGCTTGAAACCGAGCGAAACCTTCTCTTTGACCCGGTCCAATTTGAGAACTTTGACCTGGATCGTATCGGCGACCTTGAACATGTCAGACGGATTCTGCAAACGGCCCCACGACATATCGGTGACGTGCAGTAGCCCGTCGATCCCGCCGATATCGACAAACGCGCCGTAGTCGGTCAAGTTCTTGATGACCCCCTCGACCACGAAGCCTGTTTCGAGCTTCTCAAGCGTTTCAGCTTTCTGTTTGCCGATGACCTCATCAGTGATTGCTTTGCGAGAAAGGACGATATTGTTTTTCTTGCGGCTGAACTTGATGACGACCGCCTCGATCTCCTGACCCTTGTACGAATCAAGGTTGGAGACCGGACGCGAATCGACGAGCGACCCCGGCATGAATGCCTCGATACCGCTGATGTCTACGTTCAGACCGCCCTTCGTCTTGTCCACGACGACGCCGCTGACCGGGGTTCCGTCCCTGAACGCCTTTTCAATCTCTTCCCAGGTCTTACGTCGCTGTGCATCATTAAACGAAAGCACCGGCGGACCATCGCCTGACGGGAGGTTCCGGATAACGACCTCGACCTCGTCCCCTGTCTTGACCGTAACTTCGCCGTTCGGTGCCGTGAACTCTTCGAGCGGGGCGACGCCTTCGGCCTTATAGCCGAAATCGACGACAACTCCGTGTTCTGAAACACCGATTACCTTGCCGGTGACCACTTCACCGGGGTGAACGACAACCTGATCCTGTTCGAATTTTTCAAGTATCGAGCCGAAATCCTCTTCGCTCGACACCTGCTCGCTGAACGAATCTTCCGCTGCGATTTCAGCGGGGGCCGTCGTTGTCTTAACCTCCGAAACCGGGGAAGTCTCAGCCGGAGTCTCCTCAGTTTCCTTAATTTCCTCGTTTGACATCTATATTCTGTTAATTTCCTTCTCGATAAAGCTGCTTACACAAAGCGCGCCCCGCGTTTGCCCGATCAGGCAAAATCAATAATCCGGACGAAGCGGGTTCGTCGATTATAACCGTATCCGGTGCCGATGGAAAGACGATCGAACTTGTCTAATTGGTTCCGGGAAATAAGAAAAAAGAGAGAATCAAGATCGATCTATTCTACTACAGATTCCATTTCGCACCTTCGATCGGACAAAGTTAAAATCTACAGTTCAACGCCTTCGTCTGTCAAGACAAATCCGCGTTTTCTAATGATTTGCAAGAGTTCGGGGCGTGCCGGCGGCCGGGCGGCCGGTATCTCACATGCGCGTGATGAGATCGCTGATGACGTTGACGCCGCTCGACCGCTCCATTTCCTCTTTCGCGATCGTTGATGTGTTCTGAATTCCCGCGAGCCGCAAACGGAATTCGTCCGGATTGGTCGATCCGTGAAGCGCCTCCTCGAGCGAAATCAGGCCCGATTGGTAGAGATAAAAGAGCGACTGATCGAAAGTCTGCATCCCGTACTGCGAGGTTCCGGCGGCGATCGCATCGCGGATCGAAGCCGTTTTGTCCTCATGCAGAATGTAGTCGCGGATGAGCGGGGTCGAGATCAGGACCTCGACGGCCGGGACGCGCGAGTTCCCGCGTGCCGACTTCATCAACCGCTGCGAGATGACCGCCTTCAGCAAACCGGCGATTTGAATTCTGATCGATTTCTGCTGATACGGCGGGAAGGCCGAAATTATCCGTGTCAAAGTCTCGGACGCATCCAGCGTATGCAGTGTGGACAGCACGAGATGGCCGGTTTCGGCTGCGACGAGAGCCGTCTCGATCGTCTCAAGGTCGCGCATTTCGCCGACAAGGATAACATCCGGATCCTGGCGGAGCGATCCGCGAAGGGCTTCGGCAAAATTGCGCGTATCGACATCGACCTCGCGCTGCGTGATAAACGACTTCTTGTCTTTGTGAAGGAATTCTATCGGGTCCTCGATCGTCACGATATGGCAGTTTCGGGTTTGATTGATATGGTCGACGACGGCCGCAAGCGACGTGGATTTGCCGGAACCCGTTGTTCCGGTCACGAGGACCAGGCCGCGATGTTCCTCGGCAACCTTGTTGAGGATCGGCGGCAAGCCGAGTTCACTGAAGTTCTTGATCGTGTCTGAAATGACGCGCGCCACGAGCCCGATCGAACTGCGTTGCTGGAAAATGTTCACGCGGAATCGCCCGAGTCCGGAGATCCCGTAGCCGATATCGACTTCGTACGCTTCCTTGAAATGCTGCTTCTGGCGGTTCGACATCATCGAGAAGGCCATCTCAAGCGTCTCTTCCTGACCAAGGCGCTCGACGCCGCTCAACGGTCTCAATTCCCCGTTTACGCGAATGATCGGAAAGGCCCCGGCGCGCAAATGGAGGTCCGACGCGCCGAAACTAACCGTCATCCGCAACAAATCGTCTATTCTGCTCGACATAGAGAATACCTGGTGGATCCGGGGAATTGCTGGGAAGTAATCGTAATAAGTCGTTGATCCGAAATAAATTCTAAACTTCCGTCGAATTCCCAGTCAATGTTTTTTTCCGTTTGACGCTTATCGGTCGGCATCTTTACAATCTTTCAAAACGATTCGTTCCGGCAAAGGACCGGAGATTACGGATTCCTGTCGCCACCCGATCATCGCTGTTCCGATCTGAATTCCGCATGTTTGCCATACGCGCCAAATGCATCGACACCATTGAGGTCCGCTCTGATCTTGAGTCAGTACGCGGTTTTTTCGCCGACGTCCGCAATTTCATCGAACTGATGCCCGGCGTTGAGACCATCTTTGGGGATTCAAAGGGAATCAATCACTGGAAGATCGCGGTGACGGTTCCGTTCGTCGGAGATTTCTCACAGCGATTTTCCGTTGCCCAAACCGAGGACTCCGACGAACGGATCGAGTGGATGCCGGCACCCGGCGAGTCGCAGAACTTTCTTCGCTATTCGGCAGATTTCATGGAACGCTCTGCAGATCGCACCCTCGTGAATTACCTGCAGATGGTCGAATTGCGACGCCGATCCGCAAAGGAACTGCACCTGCTTGCGGGCGTTGCCGGCGAAAACATGATCAGCGCGGAGATGACGAAACACGTTGCCGGAATGATCCGGACATTCATCAATAGGGCTAAACAGAAATTGGAGGGTTGATTATGAACAAGGTTGTTTTGACGATTATTCTTGCGTTGGCCGCCGCGATCAGCGCCGCAGCGCAGTATCCGATCCAGTCCAGCGCCCGGCAGGAGGTCACTCAAGTTATCGGCGATGCGAAAATATCGATCTCGTACTTCCGGCCCAACGCGAAAGGACGCGCGATCTGGGGATGCACTTCCACCGACGTCATTCCGAAAGGCGGGACGACGTATGACTGTCTCGTCCCGAACGGTCAGGTGTGGCGCACCGGCGCTAACAACGCAACGGTCTTCGAGACGAGCGGCGACATCCTGGTGAACGGTCAGCGCTTGCCGAAGGGCAAATACGGCCTCTTCAGCATTCCCGGGGCCGGCGAGTGGACGATCGTCTTCAACAAAACCTGGGATCAATGGGGCAGCTTCCGTTATGATGCCGCGCAGGATCAGCTTCGCGTTTCAGCCAAACCCGGATCCGGCGAGGCGTTCGAAACAATGACCATCATGTTTGCGAACGTCGCGGGAACGACTGCCGACGTTCAGATCCGATGGGATAAGATGGTCGTGCCCTTCACGATCGACATCGGCGACATGAACGCCCGCCTCGTCGAGACCGCCCGCCGGGAAATGGCCGGTTCGCCGCTTCAGCTGGCGAATTACGTGATCGGGCAAAAGGTGACTTCGAAGTATTCCGAGGTACTTGCGCTTCTCGATTCCGCGATCAGCTCACGCGAAACGATGGCAAACCTATGGGCGAAGGCCCGGCTCCTTGCCGAAATGGGCCGACAGAATGAGGCCATCGCGACCGGGGAAAAGGCGGTCGCCGCGGGCAAGGCCGCGACACAGGACACGGCGGCCGTTGAGCGTACCTTGAACGCCTGGAAGAGCAAAAAGTAGAAGATCGGTTTAGAGAGCAGAAAAAGTCGGCAGCAAACGCGGCCGACTTCATAATTTGTGACAAGTTTGCGTCGCACCGTGTCACGTGCGCTCGCGTTCAGCAGTCAACTTTTCAAGTTCTTCGATATGAATTTGCTCGTCGGCGATCCGGCCTTCGATCCAGAATTTCTGCGGCAGATCCTCTTCTCCGCAGGCCGCCCAAGCCTTCATGTACGCGGCGAGCGCTTCACGCTCCAGTTGGAGATCCTGCGCCAGCATTTCCGGCAGTTGATCCGAATGCCGGACGGCCGCCGGTTGAACCGTCGGGACGCCTCCAAGCGCGATGATCTTGTCACCGATGGTCTCCGCATGCAGATGGGCTTCGTTCGACAGCGTCCGGAAGAAGGCACGAAAGACTTCGCGGTTTTCGCCCGTAATGAGGAAACTGTGCTGCATGTACTGTATGACACCTGCGAGTTCATACGACATCGCGACGTTCAGGTACTCAATCAATTCATTTCTAGCCATGCCATTCGTCATTCGTTACGTAACGGCGCCGCCGTCGACAATAACGATCTCTCCGTTCATGAAGCTGTTCCTGTCGCTTGTTATGAACGCCGCAAACTCGGCGAGTTCGATCGGCTTTCCGACCCGTCCTTTCGAGACCCAGAAATCGTGCATTTGAAGAAGGCGTTGCGGCAGCGTCTGACCAAGGTCCGTGTCGAAAATGCCCGCGGCGATCGCATTGACGCTGATCCCGAAATTCGCCGCTTCCCGCGAGAGGCACTTCGTAAACCCGATCATTGCGGCCTTCGAGGTCGCGTAATGCACCGAGGTCGGCAAGGATCTGATCGCACCGACCGACGTAATATTCAGGATAGCCCCTGACCGTTCGCGGATCATCTGCTTGTAAAACGGCTTCGTGACTGCGAACAGACTGTTAACATTCGTGTCGACGACCCAGTCCCACGATCGGTCAGTCGTCGTCGCGAAATTATCCGCCTTGTTCACCGCAGCGTTATTGACCAGCACATTGATCGGTCCCCATTTGTCGAGAATCTCACGCGCGACTTGCTTCATCCCGAAACGGTCGGTGACCGATACCTTGAAGCTTAGGGCCTTCCGGCCAAAAGCCTCGATCTTCGCCCGTACCTCATCGGCGAGATCATCGCTGCTTTGATAATTGAACGCCACGTCTGAGCCTTCGCGCGCGAAGACCTCGCAGATCGCCGCTCCGATCCCGCGCGTCCCGCCACTGACAAACGTCCGTTTCCCTTCAAGTAATAGCGTCAAGAAAGTTCTCCAATCAACAGTTAGAAAGGTTGTCTTCGGGTCAAACAAAAAGGTTAATGAAATTGAAAGTAACTGACAAGTTCGAATCTTGAAAAATTGGAACACAGACGCCCGATCGCTCAAGGCCTCTGGCACGTGTATTGCGAAGACTAACCGCGCCGGCCCCGGGCAAACTTAAAATAACCCCTGAAAACTTCGAATTCATGCCCGGCGGCGCTTGGAGTCGCGCGAAACGTGCAATGTTTTGTCAGACGCGATGACAATTCTTTGCACTTTTGCCGTTTCAAAGGCATGTCAGGAGGCGATTCAAATGGACAGAACAGATGCGCAGAAAGGGTTCTCACTCATCGAAATGCTTATGGTCACGGTTATCATTGGTCTACTTGCGTCGATCGGCGTCCCTTCGATGCTCAAGGCCAGGGAGGCCGCACAACGCGGAGCGACGATCGGGACCCTCCGCACGATGCACACCGACCAGCTGATGTACTACTCAAGTAAGGGCCGATACGCGAGGCTCAATGAGCTCAATTCAACCTTCAAGCGGACGTTTGGAACCACCGTCGGTTCTCGGCTGTACAAGAGCAATTACATGTATTTGATGTCACCTTCGCCTTCCCTCAAATCACTCAAAACCGGTTACCAGATCGTCGTTTACAGTCTGAACTCCGAGTACCTTTATCCATCCTTCTCAATGAATCAAAACGGAGAGATCCAATCCATTTATTTGAGATAAGCCCGCCCCCAGAGGTCACCAATGACAGTTGCAATTCATAATTCCGTCGCCGTCCGCAAAAAGACCGCCGCGCAGTTCCTGAAGTTTGCCGGCGATATCGCGATCAACCTGAGGGTAACGGAAAAGATTCTTGCTGAGATCGAGCGCCGGCTCTTCTCACCCGATCAGGCGCTTTTTGACATCGAAATCGTTAAGAACAACCTCCAGAAAGTGAAGGCGCTCCCACCGGAAACCCTGACCGACGAATTCATCCAGATCCAATTTGCGATCGATCAGGAATTCAACCTCTGGCGCGGATTGCTGGAACAGCGCGACGCGAAGATCGAAACGTACCACCTGCGCCGGTTCTTCGACACTTCCAATCAGACGTTCGACCCCGCCGTATATGTCGCGCTTGCGTACTTTTATCGCGGATCCGAGAATCGCCTCGAACATCTGAGCAAGTTCGATCTTGTGCTCACGCGACTCTTCAGCCTTCGCGATCGGTCGCGTCGGGAGGCACGGAACGACCGCGACGAGCGAACCGCCGAACTTTCCGAACTGTTCGCGAGGTGGGACGGAACTGAATCGGACCCGCCGCACTCATCGAACGCAGTCTTCGGCGCTGTCGCGCGGTTTGAGGAGTTCCTGCTCGAAGCGGAGATGCTTGTCGATTTCGAAGACCTTATCCGCAGCAATATCTTCGATCGCCTGAGGGCCTTCAAACGCGACCTCGGCGCTGTATTTTATGAACCCGCGGTTGCGGCTGTCTCAGTCGAGTGCAATTTGCTGCTGGGCAATGTCTTCAACGATCTGCTTACGCGCGCCAACCAGAATCTCGGAGAAAAACTCAGCGCGTCGTTCGACTTCGCCGGGGCGTTTCATGACACCTCGCCAAATGTTCAGATACGCGTTTCCGAGATCCTCACGCAGCTGCGCGAAGAAACCGAGCTTCATGACTCTTCATCGGTGCGCGAGGACGCAAGTCATATTTGGGACCTACTCAACGTTGTCTGCGGGCACACGGGGGCGGATACCGAGTCCTCGTCTTCGGCAACCGCCTTCCCTTCGCAGGAACCGAAATCGGCGACCGAACGCCTTGCCCACCTGCTTGCAACACTTGATGAGCCCGAACCAGACGTCCGCATGCTGCGCGAGTACACGCAAAAGTCGAAGACCCTCTGGACCATCGATCTCAACGATTTCATCAAGAACGAAGACCCGGACATCGACCGGATCTGCCGTGACGTCCTCCGGGTGATCCTGCTGACGGATGAATTGTGCACGCATGAACTGAATCAGCCGAAGGACATCAGCCAGACAGTTTTTGAAGAGCTGTCGCGAGTCTTTCAGAAGTCGCTTGACCTCGGCGAAATTCTCGAGGAACTGCTTGAACACTCGGAGGGCACGACACAAAACCGACTCCTTTTCGTATCCAATAAGTTCTTTGAAACCCGACTCAAACTCGAACGCACGATCGTGCGTTTCAGCAACCACCACCTCGGTCTGGTCAGGGCGCCGGATGCGGCGCACACGTCGAAGACCGCCCGGTTGACAACGGCGGCAGCGCCCGAGACCGCAAAGCCAGGCCGCGTGAACCGATGGCTGATGCTGTTGACGCTCGTCGTCTGTGTGCTTTGCGCCGCCGCCTGGTTTTTCGCTGATCAAATGGCCGCGAATGTCCCGAAGTCTGAGGACGTCGAAGAACTGAATGCCGCAGAGCTGCCGTCCGGCGAACACTTTGTCAGCGCATTCCGTCATAAGGGCACGCTCTTCGTTGTCGCCAGGGACAGTTGGGAAAATCTGCAAGAGGACCAGAAAAAGGAAGCGTTGGGAAAACTCACGGGTATCGGATCGCCGACAAAGATCGAAACCGTGATCGTAACAAACGCCGACGGTCGGCCGATGGGCGATCTTTCAACGCAAGGCGTGAATGTATCACCGGAACTTTAGGCGCTCGCCGCCCGGGTCTCCGGTGGCAGCAACGCGCCGATCTCGTCGATGATGTTACGGGTCGAATTCGGGATCGTCATCCCGACGGTAGCGTCGCGCATCAGATCGTACTTTCGCCGGTCGTCGAGAAGTCCCTTGATAGCAGGCACGATATCCGAGGAATTCTCCAGCAGAATTCCCGCACCGCGCGATTTGAGCAGGGCTACGGTACCCGCCTCCTGGGGCATGGGCGGAGTCGTCGTGTCGGCAATTATGGGGAGCTTGCAGGCGAGAGCCTCAAATGTCGTCAAACCGCCGAGTTTGCTGACCATGATATTGGCGGACTGCATCAATTTTTCGATCTCGTCAGAATACCCGATAACCTTGACCGGGAACTTCGCGTGCCGCGCGATCTCCTCGGCTTCCCGCTTAAGTTTTTCATTCTTCCCGGCGAGAAAGATCGCCTGGACATCCAGGTCGCCGCGCACAAGTTCGCGGAAGATCTGGGGGATATTCCCGCCGCCGATCCAACCCGCATTGACGAATACCGTGAATTTGTCCGGATCGAGTCCGAACGCACGACGTACATTCTGCGCGTCCATTTCATCGACTTCGTGGAATTTCGGGTGCACCGGCATTCCGGAGATCTTTATCTTGTCTGCCGACACGCCGTAGTCGATCAACTGGCGGCGCGCGTCGTCGTTGGCGACAAGGTACAAGGAAACGTCGTCGCACGCCCAACCTCTCCAAAATCCGTAGCACGGATCGGTCACGACCGTCACCAACGGGATCTGCTCTGAGAGTTTCAGCTCTTTGAGTATCTTCGCAAAAATATGCTGCGTCAGCGGATGCACGCTGACCACGATATGCGGACACCACTTCTCGAAGATACTTCGAACGTATCCGACGCAGCGCCGATGCACGAACTCGCGGGTCTCGGGTCGGATCTTGTTGATCACCCAGTAGAGATACTTCATCCAGTGCTGCTTATTGCGCAGTACCCAATTGTATCCGTTTACCAACTTCTCGGTGATGTGATGGGCTTCCTCGACCGCCTTGATGATACGCACCGCGTGCGACTTGCCGTGCCAGAATTTGTTCAAACCGTCCGCGATAGCCTGAGCGGCGGAACGGTGTCCGCCGCCGGTATCTGACGAAATGATAAGGATCTTCGGGGTGTTTTGCGGCATCGATTGTCGTTTGCGAACCTCGCGGTTCCCGGTCCGTCGTCTTTTGTTTATCCGACGTACGGTCACATGCGTTCCACTTTTCAAGCCTTAACGGCCAAACCCTCCGGATGGCGCGCGCCGGACTTGAGCTTTTCCGACGCCTTCTTCATTTCCTTTTCAAGCTTCTTGATCTGAACCAGATGTTTCAAATTGAACGGAAGGCTCGGATAGAAGCAGTTCGATTCGTGCGTGCAGTAACAACCGTTCCCGGCTTCTTTGCGGCGCTGTTTCATGAGATCCGTCGTCCACGCCGATTGAAAGTCCCAGCCGTAATCGCGAAGGTTCAAAACGTCCGCCTTGTTCTCGCAAGACGACAACGCTCCGTTGTCATAGATCACCGCCCCTGCGCTTCCGGCATAGCATTTCAGCTGCGCCTTGTTTTCTTCGGCGGTTTTCGTGATCAGATCGTGCATGTAAATATCGACCGCCGCTTTGAAATATCCCGATTTACCTCCGTAAACGTTCTTCAATGCCGCGCTGCGCGTGTCCTCGAGGATCATCTCGGAGAGCTTCGCGTACCGTGCCGGATCAAAATTGAGCTCGTTCGGGTCTTTCGACGGCGGACGAATGTAATTGATATTGATCTTGTCCGGCCTCAGGTCTTGCTTGAGGAAATCGTACCACTCGAAGATCGTGTCCTGATTCGAGTTCATGACACAAGTGCACGTCTGGATATCAAGCCGCGGATACTGCTCCCGCTTCATTTGCTGAAGCGTCCGCGCGGTATGGATCGCCTTGTCCCAACTTCCGTCTTTCTGCCTGATCTTCTCGTGGGCTTCCTTCAGTCCGTCGATACCGAGCGCGACGGTCACGTTCAGGTTCGGACATTCTTCAAGGATCTGCGTAACGTCCGGGAAGATCCTTTGGTGAATCTGGCCGTTGCTCATCAAATAGACAGAGTCGAGTTTGTTGTGTTCGTAGAACGAGCGGACGATCGCCGGCAAATCCTTGCGGGTGAACGGTTCGCCTCCGGCAAGTACGAGGATGCCGAGATTTCCGCCGAGCGTACTCGCAATTTTGTCGATCTCGTCGGCCTTCATCTGCAGCTTCTTGCGGGGCCGGTCGTCGAGTTCGTCGGTGAAAAAGCAGTGCGTGCAACGCATGTCGCAAACGCTCGTCACCAGGATGTTAAGGAAAACCGGCGAGATCGGCCGCCCGACAACGATGCTCGCGTACCGCTTGAAGAGTTCTTTGGTAACAAAATCCATTCTTTTCAACCTTTTCGACAGTCGATTGCGCCGAAGCTTTACTGTATCGTATCGCGGCTTTGCAGTTCAAACGAAAAGTACGCTCAAAATCAATGCCCTACGGATCGTTCGCAGCAATTTCCCCTGTCATTCCGGAGTATCCCGGTTCGAATGACCGCATCGTTTCACCTGTCGGAATGATCTTGGATACAATCGTCATCATGTTCCGCCGGATATACCTCGACAACGCCGCGACGACGCCGATAGTTCCGGAAGTCCTCGACGCGATGCTTCCGTACCTGACCGAGAAGTTCGGAAACGCTTCAAGCATTCACTTCTTCGGTCAGGAGACCCGGTCGGCGATCGATCGCGCGCGCCACCAGGCGGCGGCGCTGATCAACAGCCGGCCCGCGGAGATCGTCTTCACTTCGGGCGGGACCGAGTCGAACAATCTTGCGATCCGCGGGTTCGCCGAGGCCAACCGGCAGCACGGCGATCACGTCGTCATATCGGCCATCGAACACCCGGCGGTGATCGAAGTCTGCGGTGATCTCGAGGATCGCGGGTTCCGGGTGACCCGGTTGCCGGTGAGTCCTGACGGCGTCGTCAGCCCCGAAGAACTCGGCAACGCATTATCGGATCAGACGATCATTGTTTCGGTGATGACGGTCAACAACGAGATCGGGACAGTGCAGCCCGTTGAAGAGATCGGTAAGATCGTGCGGACGAGGCAGGCCGCCGGCTCGAAGATCCGATTCCATACCGACGCCGTCCAGGCGGTTGGCAAGATTCCGATCGACGTCGAGGCGATCGGATGCGATCTGCTCACGTTCTCGGGGCACAAGATCAATGCTCCGAAAGGGGTCGGGGCGCTCTACGTTCGGCGCGGAACCCGGCTGCGTCCGCAGAATATCGGCGGCCGTCAGGAGCGTGCCGTGCGGGCGGGGACCGAAAATGTGGCCGGAATTGTGGCGTTTGGGCGGGCATGCGAAATCGTGTTACGCGATCTTTCCGAGACTTCCGAACGAATTCGCGGGTTGCGGGACCGGCTCGAATCCGGACTCCTCGAGCGCATCCCGGGTTCGAGAATCTGCGGGGCCGATGTGTCCCGCGCCCCGGGAATCTCAAACGTCATCTTCGGCGAAGTCGAGGGAGAGGGCGTTTTGATCAATCTTGATATGCAGGGCGTTGCCGTCTCGACGGGTTCCGCATGCAGTTCCGGTTCGATCGAGCCATCCCCGGTCATCCTTGCGCTCGGCATTCCCGAGGAAATTGCAAGGGGGGCCGTCCGCTTCAGTTTCGGACCGCAGAACGGCCTTGACGACGTCGACCGGGTGCTTGAGCTCGTTCCGGCGGCCGTCGAGTCGCTCCGGCGGTTATCGCGGCGCTAAAACGACCAGCCGCCCTTTCGGACGGCCAGTCGTTGGTGAGGAGTGAGTGATAAGGATCGGTCAGTCGTTGAGGTGGGTAGTCTGCAGCTTACTGCGACCGGACCCGCTTGATTTGCCGAACCGGCTGGACCGAAACGGCATCGGCGACCCCGGATTCGCTGCTGACTCACTCAATTGGCCTTCAGAATACGTGACCGAAAGTCAACGGTCTTTAATTCGCCTAAATTGTTCTAAATTGTGGAAATTGTTGCCTTTCTGGGGCAATGTGCTATGATTCGTCCAACGCTCAGGTTTTAATCGAGTCACCCTAGATACGGATAGCGCTTCCATATGCCGATCTTCTCTTGTCGTGACTGGCTGATAAACTTCGAGGAGCGCCGAGTTATCAAGAACGGAGTCTTCCTCGACCTTACACCCAAGTCATTCGACGTCATTCAGTTGCTTATCGAACGCCACGGCACCGTGGTCACGAAGGACGATATCCTTGGCATCGTCTGGAACGGCAGTTTTGTCGAAGAAGGCAACCTCCCGGTCCACATCTCGAAGATCCGCCACGCCCTCGGCCAGACAAAGGACGAACCGTTCATTGAAACGGTCCCCGGGGTTGGCTACAGATTCATCGGGCCTTTGAAGAAAGTTAGCGAAAACGAATGGTTGCGAGAAATCGAAAAGACTTCAAGTAGAAGGAAGTTATTGCGTAACACCATTGCGGTACTTCCGTTCTCGACCGCCATGGGTGATCCCGAACATGAATACCTTGCCGAGGGAATCTACTTTCAGCTGACCAACACGTTGGCGCGACTGAGCGACCTACGTGTGCTCGCTCGAGAAACAGTAATCCGAATTGCAAAGGCAGTAAACCCCTCAGAGGAGGCGTCTCGTCAGCTTGGCGTCGCGTATATGGTTCAAGTCCGAATGCGCATCTTCAGGGCTCAGATTTTTCTTAACTGTGAAATCATCGATTGCTCGAGCGGCTCCTTGGTTTGGGGCCAGAGTTTTATCGGCCAAGAACCTCAGCTGGTTACGGTTGAATCAGAGCTGGTATCGGCTGTGGTTACCGAGATCTTGAATCGTATAAACCTATCGTCGGAACGAAATTTTGGTCTTCATACCAGCAACTACGATTCCTATCGCGTGTATTTGAAAGGTAAACACTTCCACGAAAAGGCGACAAAAGCGGATCTCGAAAAGGCCATCGTTTTACTGAACGAATCGATACGGTATGACCCAACAAACTTGGCGTCTTATGTCGAGTTGGCGGAGACTTATTTGACGATGTTCTGCTGTGACTACAAGGAACACAAAGCAACATATGAAAGTATCGATTCCATACTTCGCATTACGTCAGATTTCAAAGGCCACGACGACACCTACTATTCATTACTCGGTGGCAAGTCACTTTATCTTGATTGGGATTTCGAAAAGGCCCTCGAACACTTCCGGCGCGCGATTTCGATCAACCCTGGGTGCTTACTAGCTAGATATCGGCTCGCCAGCGCCCTGTTGAGTATGAGGCGATTTAGCGAGGCTCTTCGAGAAATGCGTGAGATTTCCACGATCGACCCTATTTCCGTTCAATCACTCATACGGTCGGGACGTACTTTCTTCAAAATGCGTCGATTCGACAGTGCAGCAAGCTATCTCGAGGAAGCCCTGGAACTTGCACCAGACAATTACATCGTCCTAGATCTGCTTGCGGCGACATACTCTGAGATTGGTCGACTTGACGAGGCCTTGTCACTGCTCAAACGCTCAATCGAAATTAACCACAATTTGGATACGCTCTCGTTTCTTGGTTGCGTCTACGCGTTGAAGAATGAACCCGACGAAGCTCAAAAAGCAATTGACGAGATTCGGCGTCAAGGCGATTGCGAGTCGTCCTCCGCGCTTAAAATCGCCAGAATCTTACTCCCATTGGGTAGAATTGATGAGGCGTTTGAATGCCTGGAAAGAGCGATTGAAGCCCGTGACGTTGATTTAATCTCAATCGACCTGAGCGGTAATTGGCTTCGCTATCAAAATGACCCCCGATACGTCTCGGCGCTAAAGCGTATCAATCTCCCGTACGACTCTAATAACGTGGATACCTAATAGTCGGCGCATACTCAGGTAACACCCCCTTTTGTTGCTAATACATTGACAAAACTAGCGTTACGGGATTCTGCTTTATTTGGACTCCCAAATTGTTACGAGAGTTTACAATGACGCAACCGATTGATTAGAGAATGAATCAACACGCTAAGTCATTACATCTTTTACACTTACGGACACCATATCATCTACGAAGAAATGTGGCACGCCAGTTGAAGCCAATCGGGCAAGGTCAGAACGAAAAGTTGAGTTAATAAGGAGTCAGAGAACATGAGAAGAGTTTTTCGTAACAGTGTACTGCTAGCGTCCATTTTGATTGGTTCGGTCAGTTTTGCAAATGCCGGGATCATTCTCGGTGATGTGAGCGATCCAGAAACCAAAAATACCAGCTGTTCCGAGCCGACGGATGACACGAAAGTGGACAATGGAGTAATCGTGACCCTAACGGGCGTGATCGTCACTTTCACTGGGGTCATCGTAACATTCTCCAACGAGAAGAGTGATCGGCAAGTGAATTGCGGCATTATTCTTACGGACTAGAGTTTCCACCCTCGTGGTTGAAAACTCCCGCGAAAAAGAGCTGAACATCCCATGTTCGGCTCTTTTTCCATTTCCTAAGAAAAATCTGGCACAAACTAATATCCAAATGTTAAACTCTGTTTGGGCCGAACCATGTGCCCCATTCCAACTACACACGCTCGCGAATGTCCCACAACAAAAACGAAAGGTTATTCCGGATATCGGTCGCAGCTATTGGCACACTGTGTTTTGGCGCTGCGGTCTTCCGCTTTGAGTATTCTAAGTTCACGCCAACATTTGTTTTGCTATTCCTAGTGGCAGTACTTGTTGCGCCACGGCTAAGTCTAAGTCTGCCTAAATCGAAAATAATCTTGAGCTTTTCGGACGCCGCGATATGCTTGGTGTATCTGCTTTATGGCGGTGAAGCTGCCGTAATCGCCGGCGCCGTCGAAATGCTCTTGAGTTGTCTCTATTTCAAGCTAAAAGGGGTAACATTCAGCGAATTTGCGATTGGCTACAGTGTTGGAATGGTTTCGATTTCAATATTTGGGGCCACGACACTTGCTAGGCTTCTGGTTGGGCAAATTGAAAGTGTGCCGTCGTTTGCAACCACCTCTGGACTCATCGTAGTACTTGGTCTGTTTGCGATTTTTCAGTTTGTTCTTACTTCATTGTTGGCGGCTGTCTATTACACACAAAAGCTGCGCACAAGATTCCTGACAGTCTGGCTCGAAGAAGGGTCGGCCATCGCCATTACGCAATTCGTCGGAGCCGCGCTGGCGGCCGTCATCTTCAAGCTCTTCTCCTATGCAGACCCTGCAGCGATCGCGGTTTCGCTTGTCGCCCTTGGGATCTTTTTCTTCGCCTACCGGAAGATCATCTCCGAGATGACCGAATCGATCGAGCAGGCGGAGCTTGCCGTCCGAGAAAAGGCGGAGGCGGAGACGCAACGGGCAACCGAGGCCGAGCAATACGCCGCCGAGCTTTCGGCCCTGCTCAAGATCGAAGAGGAAGCGACAAAGGCCCTTCGCAAGAGCCGCCAGGAGTTTGAGCACGCGGCTCTTCATGACGCACTCACCGGACTGCCGAACCGCGCGGCCTTCGCCGAACACTTAAGGCAGCTGATCAGGTCCAACCGCGAAAACGGCGCGTCCGACTCATACGTTCTTTTCGTCGATCTCGCACGATTCAAGAAGATCAACGACAGCCTGGGCCACACGATCGGTGACAAGGTCTTGATGATCGTCGCCAAACGATTCGTGAAAACGGTGCGTCCGACCGACATGGTCACGCGACTCGGCGGGGACGAATTCGCAATTATTCTCAACGGACTATCGACTCTTGAAAAAGCCGAGAAGGTCGCGTGGAAGGTCCATCAGAAGATCTCCCAGCCGTTTTCCCTTTCGGGCAACAAGATCAACATCGGAATCAACATCGGAATCGCACCTTGCGACCCCGATTACAGCACGCCGGAAGAAATACTTCGGGATGCGGACATCGCGATGCATCACGCAAAGAACCGCGGATCCGGTGTCGAACGGTTCAATCGCGAGCTTCGCGAACGTTTTGTTCAATTGGCGAGGATCGAATCGGAATTGCCCTTCGCAATTGAACGCAATGAGTTGGTTATCCACTATCAGCCGCTCATTTCGCTCGCCGACGGCTCACTGATCGGATTTGAAGCGCTGCTAAGGTGGTTTCATCGCGAACGAGGTTTGATCTCGCCGGGCGAATTCATCCCGGTCGCCGAGGACACCGGCCAGATCGTCCCGATAACCACCTGGCTTCTTAAAGAGACATGTGCCCAGCTGGCCGAATGGCAACGCCTCTCCTACGACACGAAGAACCTGATGATGAGCGTCAACATCTCGGGAAAACATCTTGGATTTCAGAGCCTGCTGGTCGATGTCGACGACGCAATCTCGACGTCCAAGATCTCGCCTTCGTCGTTGAAGCTCGAAATAACCGAGAGCGCCGCGATGGACGATGTCGAACAAACCGTAAGGATGCTGTCCAGCCTGAAGAGTCTCGGCGTACAGCTGTCCATCGACGATTTTGGTACCGGCTATTCAAGCCTTAGCCAACTTCACTCGCTTCCCTTCGACACTCTCAAGATCGACAGATCGTTTGTTTATGTCGTCGGTTCGAAAGGCGAGAACTCTGAACTCTTGCAGACGATAGTATCCCTCGCCAAAAACCTTCAAATGAAGGTGATCGCGGAGGGTATCGAGACCGAGGATCAGCTTCGATTGCTGCGCAATCTCGGTTGCGACTACGGACAGGGGTTCCTCCTTTCGAAACCGCTTCCGAAGGACCAGATCAGCGAGCTTATGTACAAGAAGTCCAATTGGTTCCCCGAATCGATGATCGACGCATCGGAAACAACCGTCAACGACGAGATGAACCTGCCGGCGTTTTGATCCCGCAGTCAATTAGGAATTCAATCCATCAAATCAGGAACCGCGACGTTGAGTCCCGGTTCTTTTTTTTTGCGCAGTGCTGCAGGACGTTCGCCGCGAAACCTAACCTGCCATCAACCCGTAATAGACGCGACTTCTTTTCCGAAATCCAATATAATCTTGAAAAAACCAAAGCGAGGAATGCTTCTATGAGAAAAGTGCTCTGTCTTGGACTGATTTGTATGTTGCTGTCTCCCATGGTCTTGGCCCAGACCAAACTGAAATACCCGGACAGCCGAAGAGTTGCCCAGGTAGACGACTATTTCGGCGTAAAAGTTCCCGACCCTTACCGCTGGCTCGAAGACGACAATTCCGCTGAAACCAAGGCATGGGTCGAGGCGCAGAACAAGGTTACCTTTGAATATCTGAACACCATTCCGCAACGGGAATCGATCCGTAAGCGCCTGACCGAGCTTTGGAACTACGAGAAATACGGTGCGCCGTTCAAACGCGGCAACAAGTACTTTTATTACAAGAACGACGGATTGCAGAACCAGTCGGTACTTTATATCGCTGATTCGATCGAAGATCCGGGCCGCGTTTTCCTTGATCCGAACAAACTCGCGGCGGACGGTACGGCGGCCCTGTCCGGCGTATCGTTCACCCACGACGGAAAGTACATGGCGTACGGCGTCGCGTTCTCAGGCTCCGATCGAACCGAATGGCATGTTAAGGATGTCGCCACCGGCCAGGATCTGAATGATACGCTTCGACCGAACCGTCAGGGCGGGATCGCATGGATGAAGGATAATTCCGGGTTCTTCTACAGCCGCTTTCCGGATGCCGAGAAGGGCAAGGAACTCAAAAGCCAGAATTTCTTTCAGAAGCTCTATTTCCACAAGATCGGCACTCCGCAGGATGAAGACTATGTCGTTTACGAACGTCCCGACAACAAGGAGTACTTCGTCGGATCGGGTGTTACCGAGGACGGAAATTTTCTGATCATCAACGTAGGAAAAGGAACCGGACCGCAAAACATGGTCTATTTCAAAAATCTGACGATGGAGAAAGCGCCAATCATTCCGGTTGTTGACGAACTCAAAAATGACTACTCGTTCGTCGGAAACGACGGCAGCAAGTTCTACTTCAAAACGGATCTCGACGCCCCGCGGGCGCGACTGGTGATGCGCGACGTGCTCGATCGTTCGGCGGGATGGAAGGAAGTTGTTCCTCAGGCCGCTGAAACGCTCCAGAGCGTCGATTTTCTCAACAATCAGTTTGTCCTGAACTATCTGAAGGACGCGTATACGCAGATCAAGATCGTCGATCTCGGCGGGAAATTTGTCCGTGAGGTCAAACTTCCCGGGATCGGGACTGCCGGCGGATTCGGCGGCGATCGGTTCGACACCGAGACGTTTTACTCGTACTCAAGCTACAATTCGCCTCCGACTATCTATCGCTACGACATGAAGTCCGGAAAGAGCACGCTATTCCGCCAGGCAAAGGTCGGATTCAATCCCAAGGATTACGTCGTCAAGCAGGTCAAGTACACGAGCAAGGACGGAACGACGGTTCCGATGTTCATCGTGCACAAGAACGGCATCAAGCTCGATGGGAACAATCCGACGCTTCTGTACGGATACGGCGGCTTCAATATTTCGCAGACCCCGGGATTTTCGGTTTCGCGGGTCGTTTGGATGGAAATGGGCGGAGTCTTTGCTGTCGCGAACCTCCGCGGCGGAGCCGAATACGGCGAGTCATGGCACGAGGCCGGCACCAAGCTCAAGAAGCAGAACGTTTTCAACGACTTCATCTCGGCGGGCGAATGGTTGATCGCGAACAAGTACACTAACAACAAGAAACTGGCCATCCAGGGCGGTTCGAACGGTGGATTGCTCGTCGGCGCTGTGCTTAACCAGCGTCCGGATCTTTTCGGCGCGGCGCTTCCGGCCGTCGGTGTGATGGACATGCTGCGTTTCACTAAGTTTACCATCGGCTGGGCGTGGACCTCGGACTACGGTTCGCCCGAGAAAGAGGACGAGTTCAGGGCGTTGTATGCGTATTCGCCGTATCACAACGTCAAACCCGGAACGAAATATCCGGCGACGATGGTGACGACGGCGGATCACGACGACCGCGTCTTCCCTGCCCATAGTTTCAAGTACGCCGCAGCACTGCAGGCCGCGCAGGCCGGTGACGCGCCGACGATCATCCGGATCGAAACAAAGGCCGGACATGGCGCGGGCAAGCCGACCGCGAAAGTGATCGAGGAACAGGCCGACATCTACGGCTTTCTGTTCAAGAACCTGGGAATGAAGTAACGCATTTGGGAAGTACGGAGTTTGACGTAAGGAGTCGGGAGAGGTCTGAAATTTGAAAAGCTGATCCGGCTCCCGACTCCGTACTCTCGACTCAGTACCAAGAACACTTCAAACGAGCTATGGATAAAAAGACTAATATCGTCAAGGCAATATGTTTCGGGCTCGGTATCGCGATCGGACTGTCTGTGACCCGATTCGTTTTTGACCAGAGTTCGGCATTTGCCGGTGGGGTCGGCGGCCTTTGCGGTGCGATGCTCGGTCTGATCCTGTTTGCCGGCTACCAACGGTTCGCACTGCCTTCAAATCAGAATGGTTCTCCGCCGGAACCTGAGACCGAGATGAAAGACTAGTAATCGAACGTCTACCGGAAAAACAATCTCAATTGAAAAAGGCCGTCATCGCTGACGGCCTCTTTCGTATCTACCGAAACCGAGTCCTACGGAAGAATCCGGTACGCGGTCGTCGCCGGCGTGTCAGTTGAAACACCCCAATTCTGTTGGGAGTACGTACTGTACGTTCCGTTGTTGCTGTTGCTCATGAACCACGTTCCCGTCGACGGCCGGAAGACGGCATAGTCGGTGCGACCGTCGCCATCGTAATCGGCAGGCTGCGGAATGTCGCCGTTAAGCCCCCAATTAAACCCGCTCGTGACGGTTCCGATTCCGTTTTCGGCATTGCTTTGAATCGAGTACCACTTGCCGTCCGAGGGACGAAATACGGTGATATCGGCCTTGCCATTGCCGTCATAGTCGCCCGGAACGATCTTGTCGCCGGCGATTCCCCAGGTCGTAACCAACGGGAAACCGAAGTTGAAATTGGTCTGGAGCAAATACCAACGGTAATTCGGCGTGATCCCGACCTCGTTCGGCCGGACGACGACAAAGTCGGTCTTCAGGTCGCCATCGAAATCACCCGTCACCGGGGTGTCGCCGTTGGTTCCCCACTGCTGATACTGTACGGTGCTGTCGGACGACCTCAAAACGTACCAAACCCCGTTGCCGGGACGCCAGACGGCAACGTCGCTCTTGCCGTCGCTGTCGTAGTCGCCCGGAACCGGAACGTCGCCGGCCGCACCGAACGTCTGCGTCGTGAAGTTTGTCCCCGGACTCGTCGTATTGTTTCCGTAAAACCATGTATTCGTGCTCGGACGGAACACACCGACGTCCGTCGAACCGTCGCCGGTGTAATCGCCGGGCGTCAGAAGATCAGAGCTCAGTCCAAAATTCTGCGTCACGTTCGCGCCGCCTGAATTGAGCGTCTTCCAGTCACCCGTGCTGGGCGTGAAAACGACCGGGTCCGCGTGGTTGTCATTGGTTTGGTCGAAACCAGGCTGACGGCAACCGGTCCGGTATGTGATCGTAAAGGTGTACGAGGTACAAAGAACGTTCGTCGTTTCAAGGATATCGTGGACGACGATCGTGTAATTCTGTCCGGCGGTCACCGGGAACGAGAACCGCGCAATCCCGATTGTGCTGAAACCAAAGTCGCCGATAACGTTCGTCGCCGGCGATGCGGGATTGAAAGACGAGTAGGCAACTGCCTGCGTCGTCGCCCCGCCACATGCGGTGGCGTCGAAGTCGAGCGTCGCGCAGCCGGTAACGGGCGACATGTAGGTGTACGAATCGTAGTTGACCGCGGTCGAGTTCTGGAGCGTGTTCGACTTGCCGATACACGTCGATGGAATTCCGCCGCGGACGACGCGTCCGGCCTGCGTCGGATCGCCGGCAGTCAATGCTCCTGTTTGGATGACCGATCCGGGCTGAAGTTGACAGACATATTGTGAGAACGCGAGTTGGTTCGCGGTCACCATTAACGCAAAAAAGACAAGCGTGCAAAAAGTAGTTCGAAGCCTTTCGGCGTGTTTCGGCATGATTCTCCCTCCTCTGATTTCCCGAGAAACAATGTGATTGTCGAGCGCGCGGATCTCGGATTCCACGAACTAACGCCTTGTTTTCTTAATAGGTTACCCAATTCGTATAACCTTTTTTGGACTGAAATACAACTTTTGCAGGGGCGGAAGCCGAACTTGAAACACAAAAAAGGGCCTGCGGCCCTCGGATGAATGCTGATCAAGCTCGGATTACTGTCCCCGGTGAAGATTGCAGAACTCCTTGGGTTCCTGACCTTGCTGAAATACTCTGGATTCTTTCTCTGGGCAATTCGATGTCGCCCGCATCGCTGACAAGGGACAGATCATGACAGTAACTCTTCCGCCGGTTTCGCGGCTTCGCTGTTCGTCTCGAGGTTGCGGGGTCGACGTCGTCGTCCCTTCCTCTTGCCATGTCGTGAACGGCCTCGGACTCGGCGTCGGCTTATTCGCGTCGAGATCGTCGGCGGGAAGCAGCGTCTTTGCGGGAAGCGTTCCGTAAATGAACAATTCAACGCGCCGGAATTCGGGCGGGACGTTCGTCACGTAGATCTCGCGCATGTCCGGCGAATCAAGGCTCGGATCGGGCGTCGGACTCACATTTGCATTCGCCTTCTTCTTGATCACTTCCAGCTCGGCCTTGATCGAATCCGCTTCCTCGTTCGAAAGTTCACGGATCAAACTCCCGTTCCGGGAATCGATCTCGCCTTTCTTGATGCTCGCCGGCATTTGCCAGTCGCCGTTCCATTCGGGGTGGAGATCGAGCGCCGCTTTCATGAAATCGGCCCAGATCGGCATTGCCGAGTCGGACCCCTTCATTCCAAGGTCAGCGTTGTCGTCGAATCCGACGTAAACGACGCAGACAATCTCGGGAGTGAATCCCGCGAACCAACCGTCACGCGACGTACCGGTTTTCCCGGCGATCCCGATCTTTCCTGGAACATTCTGAAATCCCCATGCACGCAACTCCGCGGCGGTGCCTTTATTGACGACATCCTTCATGATGTCGTCCATGATATACGCCACGTCGGAACGGACGACAGTCTTCTTGTCGGTCTCCGGCTGGATCACGGTCGTCCCGTCGCCGCTTGTGATGCGCGTGATCGGAGACGGCAGGACGCGCTCGCCGAGATTGGCGAACATCGTGTAGGCGGTCGCGACGTTGAGCGGAGTCGCTTCGGCGGTTCCCAGCGCCATCGACGGATACGCCTTCTCAACTTTCGGAAAACCGGCCTTCGCCGCAAGGTTCATGACCTTCCCGATATTGAGTTCGATTCCGAGTCCGACCGTGATCGTGTTCTTGCTCTTGACGAGCGATTCACGCAGCGAAAGCTCCTTGTTCGAAAACGTGTCGCCGTAGTTGTTCGGCGCATAGGTCTCATTGCCGACCAGAAAAACCTTCTTCTCGTCCTTGAACAGTGTCGCCGCGGTAATGACCCGCGATTGAGCGTCGTATGCCGTTCCGATCGCGGTCGCGTAGACGAACGGCTTGAAAACGGAGCCCGGATGACGCATCGCGCTCGTCGCCCGATTGAATTGATTCTGAAGATAATTTCGCCCGCCGACCATCGCGACGATCTCGCCTGTTTTCGGTCGGATCGCGACCAGAGCGGCATTGAGGTTCCCGGCAGGCTGTTTCGGAAAATGCTTGTCCAATTTTTCCAAGCGTTTGATGACGATGTCGTAGGCGAGTTTCTGAAGGTCCGGATCGATCGACGTGAATACGCGCATGTGCTGGATCGCTTCCGGGTCGCTGACGACCTTCGGAAGTTCGTCTAGCGCGTATTGCGAGAAGTACGGCATTCCCTGCAGATCCTTTGCCGCGCTGAACGCTTTGAGCTCGAGTTTCGTTCCTTTCGCCGCACTCGCCTGATCCGGCGATATCTCACCGACCTGAAGCATGGAATCGAGCACCTGATTGCGCCTTTCGGAAACACGTTCGGGATTTTTGAACGGATTATAGCGATTCGGACTGCGAATGATCCCGGCGATGAACGCGGCCTCCGGGAGTGAGAGCTGCGAAACGTCCTTGCCGAAATAGACGCTTGACGCTTCCCCGACGCCGTAGATCGAGATTCCGTTCTGCTGGCCGAGGTAGATCTGATTCGCGTAGAGTGTGAAGATCTCTTCTTTCGAGAGCCGTGTCTCAAGAATGATCGACATGAACGCTTCTTTTGCCTTCCGTTCAAGCGTTTGTTCGCTGGTGAGAAGCAGGTTCTTCACCAACTGCTGCGTGATCGAAGATCCGCCCTGGTTGGCGATCGGCGAATTGTCCTCTTCCTTTTCGTAGCGCCGCCACAGGGCGCGGGCAATTCCCCGGAAATTAACTCCGTAATGCTCGAAGAATGCGCGATCCTCGGTGACCGTGATCGCTTTGACGAGCACCGGAGGGATATCGTTGAAGGTTACAGGCTTTCGTCTCGCGTTTGACTCTTCCGCCACCGAACTGAGCAGTTTCGGCTCGAGTCGCGCCTGCGCCACATCCTTTGACGCGTCCTTATCGGTTATCGATGCAACACCCTTTCGATCCTTGTCGAACTTCACCGACAGGTCAGGAAAGATCTTGGCGCCGTCGATGACACCGGTCGCGCCGGGTTCGATCTCGACCAGTCCGTCCGACGCCGTGAACCGGCTCCGTGACGGATCGGCCTTGTCGCTTTTTTCGATGTAACCGGCCGATTTCAGATACGAGACCAATTCGGCCGGC
The DNA here is from genome assembly GCA_029557535.1 of Acidobacteriota bacterium. GTDB lineage: Bacteria > Acidobacteriota > Blastocatellia > Pyrinomonadales > Pyrinomonadaceae > JAFDVJ01. The sequence goes on along the minus strand of JAKQII010000156.1, from coordinate 631 downwards.
GTGATCGGTTCGCCCGCGCGAAGGGTCTTCGGAGCGGAGTATATCCCGGCATTCTGCGTGTAAACTTCTCCGCTGAGAAGCTTACGGTCGATCACGTCCGAATACTCGAACCAGAAATAGGTCGTCGCAAGAAAGACGATCAACGCGGCGAGACCCGCGAACGAGAGCGTGTACGCGTTGAAGACCATCCGCCACAAACGCTTGTACCACTTAGGCTTCGGCGCCTTGACCGACTTGATCGGATGCTTATCGCGCCAGTACTTTGGCGGCTTGCGCGGACGGCGCGACTGAACTGAAACCTGGTTTGGCATTTTCCGGTTAGTTATATGAGAATTAGTGTGGGTCTTGCGCGCAGCGGTTGCTCAATAGATTCTAGAAAATTCTGCCGCCCGGTGTCCAGTTTTTTCCGTTTCGGACCGCGATGACTACCTTGCTGAACATGACCAATACAACGCGCCGCCGTCTCGTCAACGCCTCTGCGGTGATCATTGGAATGATCGTCTTCGGAGCGGTCGGCTTCAAAATGCTCGAAGGCTGGACCTGGCTCGAAAGTTTCTACATTTCGACCGAAACCGTGACCACCGTCGGGTATGGGGACATACCCCCGAAATCCTCCGGAGGCAGGATCTTC
>JAKQII010000126.1 GCA_029557535.1 Acidobacteriota bacterium | reverse complement strand
CGGATCTTGTCACGGTCTATTTCACATCGTCCGACAAGGGATGGATCGCCGGCGACGACGGTTATCTGGCGGTCACTTACGACGGCGGGCGCAACTGGACGAAGCGGGATATCGGCGAAAGCGACACGATCAACGAGATCTACTTCCGAAACGACGACAACGGCTATCTTGTCGCGGGCAGGCGGATGTATATCACGCGCGACGGCGGCGAGACGTGGCAGGTGATCCAGATCAACCGTTCGAACGAGTTCCGCGGCGCGGCTCCCGAATATCTGAGCATCAAGTTTGCCGACAAGAAGCGCGGGATCGTCGTCGGTTCGATCCTTAACAAGCAGAACCGGGTGATAGATTCTTTGGTCATGCGTACCGATGACGGCGGCGAAACTTGGCAGCGGGTCGTCGTTCCGTCGAAGAAGGAGCTGTTCCACCTCGATTTCGTCGGATCGTCGCGATGCTGGATCGTCGGCGACGGCGGAATCATTCTGGCCTCAAATGACGGCGGCGCGACATTCTCGGTTCAGCGATCGGGAACCACCAACGAGTTGTTCAACGTTGATTTCCGTGACGAATACGAAGGTTATGCGGTCGGCTCGAAGGGTACGATCCTCAGGACGGAGACCGGCGGCGCCACGTGGGAGTCCGTGAAGACGGGATTCACGGGCATGCTGATGCGCGTCGACTTTGCCGACGACAAGAACGGGGTGATCGTCGGTCACGGCGGCATCATTCTGCGCTCGAACGATCGGGGCAAGTCGTGGAACCGGGTCGCAAGCGGGACGGGCGAGAGTTTGTACGGGCTTTACTTCGTGAAAAGGTATGGATGGGCGGTCGGCGCGAAGGGGATCGTGACCCGTTACGAACGATGACGCGAATCAATCCAAGCGGTCGGGAATTGTTACCCGGGCGTTGACTTTATGAAAGAGCGGCTGCGACAAATGTAGCCGCTCTTTTTGCAGTTCCACAGCACAATATCTTTGTTTCACTTTCCGGTGAACTGTGCTAAAGTACATCATCATTTTTTAAGTGTTGCCGATTTATCATAACGCTTTGTTATCAAATACTTTGTTGGAGGAGCAAATATGGGTAAAAGGCAGGTTTGGGCACTAGTCGTCCTTTTGGGCTTCGGTCTCGTGTCCGGGGCATTCGGACAGGGAACCACGTCCCGCGTTACCGGCACGGTCGAAGACAATTCCGGAGGTTCTGTTCCGGGAGCAACCGTCACGCTGACGAATCAGGGAAGCAATACCGCGGTTACTACTCAGACGAGTGGAAACGGAGTATATGTTTTCGATCTCGTCTTGCCCGGCACATACACCGTCACGGTTGAAAAGGCGGGATTCAAACGTTATGTGTCTTCGAACAACCAGGTTCTTGTCAATCAGCCCGCGACGATCAACGTAAAACTTGAGATCGGAGACGTTTCGGCAACGGTGAACGTTGAGGGAACGGTGGAAGCGGTCCAGACCAGTACCTCCGGAAACGTCGGCGGTACGGTCGACCAGCGTTCGCTCGAGAGTTTGCCGGTTGTCGGACTTCGCGGACGCAATCCGCTTGACCTTCTCAATTTTCAGCCGGGATTCGTGTCCGGCGCCAACACGGGCGGCGGAAATCACGTCCATGGGTCGCGCGACAGATCGTTCAACTTCACTCTCGACGGCATCGACATCAACGAATCCAGTGCCGGTGGTTCTAATTTTACGCCGCTCCGTCCGAATCCGGATTCGGTTCAGGAATTCCAGTTCGTTTCGAGCAACTTCACCGCCGAACTTGGTCGTTCGACCGGTGCACAGGTGACGTTTGTAACGCGGCCGGGAACCAACAGGTTCAAAGGGAATCTTTTCGAGTACTATCAAACACCTGATCTGAACGCGAACGAATACCAGAACAACCTCAACGGACTTGCAAAGTCGCAGTTCGTCCAGCATATTTTCGGCGGGAGCGTCGGGGGGCCGATAATCAAGAACAAGATGTTCTTTTTCACGAACCTCCAGCTTCTTCGCGCATCCGAAACACGTCTTGTGACACGTACCGTGCTGACGCCCTCGGCACGGCAGGGACTCTACCGATACGTCCTGGGCGGACAAAACGCTCCTGCCGGAACGACCACTCCGTCGGTCGATTCCAGCGGTAATGTTGTTCGGCCGATCTGCGGTGCAGTGCCGGTGACGCCATGTATCCAGACTTACAACATCAATGCAAATCAGTCGTCCAACGGCAATCCAACGACGATCGGTTTGGATCCGACACTGATGGCGTTTATGACCGCGATGCCGGCGCCGAACAACTTTTTCGTCGGCGACGGCCTGAACACCGCGGGCTTTAACTTCGCGGCTCCTCAAACCGAAAAGCAGTATGACTTTACGTTTCGGATCGACTACAAATTCTCCGAGACCAACCTGCTTTACGGACGCTACTCCCAGGGACAGCAGGACACCGTCTGCGACAGCGTAAACGGCGGACTGCAGGCATTTCCCGACACGCCGTGCAAGGTCACGACGGCCCGAAATCCAAAGAATCTGGCGATCAACTGGAGTTTCAGCCCGACCGCGAACACGAAGAACGAATTCGTCTTCGGGATCAACAAATTCGCTTTCAGTTTCGGCAATCCGGAGGTGAATGAGAACTACCCGTACATATTCAATCTCGTGACCGACCCGTTCGATAATTTCACATACAACGCCCGTCGATTGCGGACATTCCAGTTCGTCGACAATTTCACGTGGGTAAGAGGCGATCACACGTTCAAAAGCGGTTTGAACTTCAGGTTCGGACGACAGATCGACGACCGGTCGTCAGTTTCGGGCGCCGACATCACGCCTCGCGTCTTCTTCGGCACCGGCAGCAACTGGGGGACGGCTTTCATCACTCAGTTCGCGATCCCGGCGTCGGGGTCAACGAGCATCAACTCGAGCGATCGTACGCGGTTGCTGCAATTGATCAACGATCAGCTCGGTCGGCTCGGCAACGTTTCCCAGGCATTCGTCGCCGATCCTGCGGATCCGACACAGTTCGCCGCGGCCGGTACGCGTTGGGGATTCACGCACTACTATCCTGAGTACGATTTCTACTTTCAGGATTCGTGGAAGGCGAAGACGAATCTGACGCTCGATCTCGGCCTGCGTTGGGAGGTCAAGCTTTCGCCGTCCTCGGACGGACTCCCGACCTTGCGTCCCGACGGACAGGTGAGCTTCGGCGGTACTCCGTCGAATACGCTCCGTTGGACGGAGGGCAAGCTTTTTCAGAATGATTACGATAACTTCTCTCCGTCGATCGGAGCCGCCTGGGATCCGCTCAAAGACGGAAAGACGTCCATTCGTGCGAACTTCCGCGTCGCTTACGACCGGCTGCCGTCTCAGGTTTTTGCGAACAGCATTTTCCAAAGCGCACCCGGAAACAACACCGGCGTAGTGAATACGGCATTTTCGCAAGCCGGAGCTCTGTTGCGCAACGGCCTTCCGACTCTGACGCCGTCTTCGACGCCTGACGTGCTCAGGACGCCGTTGGCACTCTCTTCAAACAGCATCACGTTGCTCGATTCGGACTTCCAGTATCCGGAAGTTTATTCGTGGTTCGTGGGCTTCCAGCGTGAGGTTTTGGACGGTAGCGTCCTCGAGATCAACTACATCGGGAAGCGCGGCGTTCACCTCTTCGGCGGTTACGATGCGAACCAGGTAAACCTGAACGCAACCGATCCGCGTTGCCCGGGTCAGACCGTCTTGAGCGCGTTCCGGGAAGCGCAGGACACGACGACCACGGCGAACTGCCTGATGACACTCCTCAACGGAACGAACGGAACGCCGAGCAGTCTCGCCGCGTTTCGTTCCACCTTCTCGTCGCAGCTGAATCTGAACGCCGTCGCGTCGGTCGCCCAGACGTTCGCTCAGCGTTCCGGTACGACGTCGCTGACGGCGAACGGATTCAGTCCGTTCTTCCTGATGCGGTACCCTCAGTTCACCGGCGGAATGAACGTTCTCGACAGCAACGACGTCTCGATGTACAACGCGCTGGAGGTGATCCTGCGAAGAAGGCTGAAGTCGGGGATTTCGCTGCAGTTGAGCTACACGCTGGCGAAGTCGATGGACACTCGCTCGTTCGATCCGACGTTCACGACCGTTTCGCGTGGTACCAATCAATCGGCGTCAAGCACCCCGTTCGACAATAACAACCGGTCGGGCAATTACGCGTGGTCCGATTTCGACCGGCGGCATGCGCTGCAGGGGCTGTACTTGGTAGAACTTCCGTTCGGACGAGGCCGGAAATTCGCCGGCGACATCCCGAAGGCGCTCGACTATTTGATCGGCGGATGGCAGATCTCCGGAACGATGAATATCGCCTCCGGCAGGCCGTTTACCGTTTACTCAGGGGCCAACACGTTCAGCCAGGTCGTCCAGTCGCCCGCGGACTGCACCGGCTGTTCGCGCAACATGGGGACATTGATCCAGGAGAACGGAACGAATTATTGGTTCGCGGTTGCCGACCGGGCGAAGTTCACGAACCCGGCGGCCGGTACGCTTGGAAATACCGGGCGCAACTACTTTATCGGACCGCGGCGGTTCGAGATGGACATGTCGCTTTCGAAGAACATCAAGCTTACGGAACGGTTCAATTTCGACCTTCGGGCGGATGCGAAGAACGTCTTCAACGTGAAGCACTTCGGTTTCCCGACGGCGATCCGGAACTCGTCGACCTTCGGCCGGATCCGCGACGCGGTAAACAGTTCGTCGAGACGGATCCAGCTTTCCGTCAAGGTAAACTTCTAGCGGTTGTTGTCAACATTCCGCTACGCCATTCCGCCTCGGGAACTGCCGGGGCGGATTTTTTTTCGGGAAGGGATTGCAACTTGACTCACGGTTGAGGCATCAAGTTTTTCAGACACATTGTCGGGTTGATCTTGCTTTCTGCATTTGTGAGCGCGGCTTTGAGTCTCAGGTTCCTCCTGTTTCTTCGTGCTCGCCGGTATGGGGCCGGCGAGCTTTTTTTTGTCCGGGGTCAGGACGATGCAAATCGATGTCGCAACTTCACGGCCAACCATCTTGACTTGCCGATCGATAGTGGGATTCGGACGAGCTCACTAAACGACAACTGCGCTCCCTCACTGCTTACCGCTTAGCGCTCACCGCTCACTGCTTACTGTTCACCGCTCACCGCTCACCGCTCACAGCTTACTGTTCACTGCTCACTGCTCACTC
>JAKQII010000120.1 GCA_029557535.1 Acidobacteriota bacterium | reverse complement strand
AAGTCTCGCACGCTCCGCGCGGATTGTTGAAACTGAAGAGCCGCGGCTCGATTTCCGGAAAATTGAAGCCGCAAGCCGGGCAGGCCGAATGGATCGAATAAGTCTTGCGCTCGCCTTTGGCGGTTTCGATGGCCACGCGGTCGTTCCCGTACTGGAGGGCCGTGTGAACGCTTTCGGCCAGGCGGCCGCGGATGCCGTCCTTGATGACGAGTTTGTCGATCACGATGTCGATGTCATGGGTCTTGGTCTTTGCGAGCTTTTTCGCTTTTTCGAGATCCGTGAACTCGCCGTCGATTTTCGCGCTTACGAACCCGCGTCGCAGCCACTTCTGGAACTCATTCATGAACTCGCCCTTTTTGCCTTGCGCATAGGGGGCGAGCACGTAAAGCCGTGTGCCCGGCGGCTTGTTTTCGATATCGGCGATGATCTGGTCGGGTGTCTGCGCCGCGACGGGGATTTTGTGGATCGGACAGCGGGGCTCTCCGACTCTCGCGAACAGGAGGCGCAGGTAGTCGTAAACCTCGGTGACCGTTCCGACGGTGGAGCGGGGATTGAGGCCGACGGATTTCTGGTCGATCGCTATCGCGGGGGACAATCCCGAGATCGAATCGACGTCGGGCTTTTTGAGTTTGTCGAGGAAGTTCCTGGCGTAAGCCGAGAGCGAGTCGACGTAACGGCGCTGTCCTTCGGCGTAAATGGTGTCGAAAGCCATCGAACTCTTGCCGCTCCCGCTCAAGCCCGTGATCACGGTGATCTTGTTGCGTGGGATGTCGACGTTCACGTTTTTCAAATTGTGTTCGCGCGCGCCGCGGACCTGGATCCCCTCGAATTGCCCGTCGTCCATGGAACCTCACCCATAATGACCGCTTCGGAGAGCGCTTTCAGAGAAGCGGATTGACCACGCCTTCGATGCGCCCGCGGATCTCGTCGAGCGCCGCCTGGGTATCGGCCTCGAACCGCAGGACGAGGACCGGTTGCGTGTTCGAAGCGCGCGCCAGGGCCCAGCCGTTCTTGAAGCTGATTCGCACGCCGTCGATAGTGTTGACTTTGTGCTCGGCCGTGTCGCGATTGTAAATCTCTTTGAGCTTCGCCACAATCGACCGTTTTTTCTCTTCTGTCGTGTCTATGCGGATTTCGGGCGTGTTGTACGCCGAGGGCAGCCCTTCGAGCAATTGATCGATCGTTTTCCCGGTTTTACCCAGGATTTCGAGCAGCCTCAACGCCGCGTAAAGGGAATCGTCGTAGCCGTAATTGCGGTCAGAGAAAAAGACGTGGCCGGAGAGCTCTCCGCCGAATGGCGCGTTTTCCTCCCTGATCTTGTCCTTGATCAGGCTGTGGCCCGTTTTCCACATGATCGGGCGGCCGCCGCGCTCGGCGACGTCGGCGTAGAGGCGGTCGGAGCACTTCACGTCCCCGACGATGATGGAACCGGGCTTTTCGGCAAGGATCGCGCGGCTCACGACGACCATCAGCTCGTCGCCGGGAACGAAGCGGCCGTTCTGATCGACGACGCCGATGCGGTCCGCGTCGCCGTCAAAACCGATGCCGCAGACGGCGTTGTGCTCCTTGACCGCCTTTGCGAGATCCCTGAGGTTCTTTTCGACCGTTGGGTCAGGGTGGTGGTTCGGGAAGCGCCCGTCGGGTTGCTCGAAAAGGATAACGGGTTTGAGCCCCGCGGATTCCTCGAACAGCCGCCGTACGATGCAGCCGGCG
>JAKQII010000117.1 GCA_029557535.1 Acidobacteriota bacterium | reverse complement strand
GCTCCTGCATTTATCCTCGCGAAATACCGCAACCGATGCGCGAGGATTCGTTCCTCAAGGGACCGCTCGAGCCGACGAACGAAGGCTATGCGATCGCGAAGATCGCGGGGATCCGCCTCACGCAGTATTACCATCGCCAGTTCGGGATGAAGGTTTCGATCCCGCTCCCGTGCAATATCTACGGCCCCGGAGATAGTTTTGATCTCGAACACTGCCACGTACTATCGGCACTGGTGAAACGGTTCGTAGACGCCCGCGATTCGGGCGCGAAGGAAGTTACGCTTTGGGGTACGGGATCGGCCCGGCGCGAGTTCATCTATTTGGACGACGTCGTCGAGGGCATAACCTTCGCGATGACGAAGACGGATACGCCGGAAATCCTCAATCTCGGTTCCGGCACGGACTTCAGCATCAAGGAGCTCGCGCAAATGGTCGCGGAGCTCGTCGGCTTTAATGGCGGACTTGCCTGGGATACGACGAAGCCTGATGGAATGCCGCGGAAGTGCTTGGACGTGACCAAGCTCAAGGCGCTTGGATTTGAAACGAAAACGGCGATGCCCGACGGTATTCGCCGCGTGATCAGGGATTACGAAGCGAAACCGATGGGGGAGCGTAAATGAAGAAGGCGTTGATTTTCGGTGTGACCGGACAGGACGGCGCTTACCTGGCGGAGTTTCTGCTTAAGAAAGGCTATGAAGTTCATGGCGTGAAACGCCGGAGTTCGTCGTTCAACACGGGCCGCGTCGATCATCTTTTCCAGGATCCGCATTTGAAGCCGCCATTCCGCTTGCATTACGGCGACCTGACGGATTCGACGAACTTGATCCGCCTCGTTCAGGAGATACAGCCCGACGAGATCTACAATCTCGGCGCTCAAAGCCATGTGCGCGTTTCGTTCGATACACCCGAGTACACGGCGCAGGTGGACGCGATCGGAACCCTTCGCGTATTGGAAGCGCTTCGCATCTTAGGCCTCACGAATAAAACGAAGTTTTATCAGGCTTCGACGTCCGAGCTTTACGGCTTGGTGCAAGAGATCCCTCAGAAGGAATCCACGCCGTTTTATCCGCGCAGCCCGTATGGCGTCGCGAAGATGTACTCGTACTGGATCACGATCAACTACCGCGAGGCGTACGGGATTTTCGCGTGTAACGGAATTCTCTTCAACCACGAGTCGCCCCTGCGCGGAGAAACGTTCGTCACGCGCAAGATCACGCGCGCGGTCGCGGCGATCCGCCATGGACAGCAAGATATGCTTTGGCTCGGGAATCTCGACGCGAAACGCGACTGGGGTTACGCGCCCGACTACGTCGAAGGCATGTTTCTGATACTTCAGGCGGATAAGCCCGCTGACTACGTTCTGGCTACGGGCGAAACGCACACGGTGCGGGAATTCGTCGAAGACGCTTTTGGCTATGCTGGAATGAAGGTCGAGTGGAAAGGGAACTCCGGTTCGGTCGATGAGATCGGCGTCGATGCCAAATCGGGTCGTCCACTCGTGAAAATCGATCCCAATTATTTTCGCCCCACCGAAGTGGATATTCTTGTGGGTGACGCGAGCAAAGCCCGCCGCGATCTCGGTTGGCAACCTAAGGTCGGCTACAAGGAACTCGTCAAAATCATGGTTGAAGCCGATCTTCGCGAAGTCGAAGAGAACCTCTAAAAGGGAAGAGCCTTCTTGGCACTGATCTTTTGCGGGCGCATCGTCCAGATTTTGCTGACTCTCGCCATGATGAAAACGGCCACGACCCTTTTGGGGCCGGCCGAATTCGGACGGCTCGCGCTGGTCACGTCGCTCGTCGCCCTTTTCGCACTGAGTTCGGTGAACCCCGTCGTGATGTACGTCAACCGCCGCTTCCACGAGTGGGATGCCAACGGCGGCGGCGGGCGCCATATGCGTTCGTTCTGGTTCTACCTGGTGCTCGTTGCCTTTTTTGCCGTAGCCGGATTGCTGATCGCGATTGCGACCGATGCTCTGCATATCGACTTTCCCGGGCCGATGCTCGCGTTCCTGGTGGCGGGTCTTCTCATTGCGACTTCCGCCAATCAAACGTTGGTGCATTTGCTGAACATGCGCGAAGA
>JAKQII010000108.1 GCA_029557535.1 Acidobacteriota bacterium | reverse complement strand
GGCCGGGACGGGTGTGTCGCCCGCTCCGCCGAACGGGAACGAATAGAACGAGCCGTCCTCAGATCTTAAAATGAACCACTCACCCGTGGTCGGCCTGAAGAACGCCACATCCGACTTTCCGTCGCCGGTGTAATCGACCGGCGCGATCGCATCCGTCGACGTGCCGAACTGAAGTGCAGGCACCTGTCCGTCAGAGCTTCTCCGATACCACCACTCAGCCGGCCCCGGACGAAAGATACCGACGTCCGTCTTCCCATCACCGTCGAAGTCGAAGGGAATCGCTTTCGGAGAAGCCTTAGCCACATACTGAACTTGTTCCGTGAACGAACCACGGTCAGAATGATCGCCATGGTAACCCCGAGCTCTGATAAATCCTGTGGCATTGGCGTTCGGGATGCTCAGATCCCAGTTGCCTGCCGTTCTTGACCCGCTGCCCAGCGGAACGTAGTTTACTCCATCGGTCGAGCGTTCAAAAACGACTCGTGTGACTTCGGGTGCGTACCACCATCGATACCAACGGATGCGATCGTTCGTCACCTGAAGATCGTAAATAACAGGCTGCGGATAACTTATCGCTGCGAATTGACCGCGGCCCTGCCCATTGATGGCCGTAAAATAACCACCGACCATGATCTTGCCGTCTCGGCGAAGGGTCATTGCCAGGATCTTATCGTTGGCTGTCGTATTCGCGAACTGCGGATTTACACTCCCGTCCGTATTCAATAATGCGATCTTTGCATGAGGGGCACCACCCACATTTTCAAAGTTTCCCGAGATATAGATCGTCCCCAGGACCGTTTCCGCGATATTGTGGACCGCGCCGTCGAGGTTCGGATTGATGAACGAAGCATCAAACGATCCGTCGGCGTTCAGCCGGGCAATGTTTGTCCGCGCATTTCCGTTGACCCCGGTGAAAGCTCCGGCTATCAGGATCTTACCGTTCTTGTCGATCTTGATATCGAGGAGTTCGCGGACGATGCCGTTAAGAACCGGATTGAATGATGTATCCAGCGTGCCGTTCGCATTCAAGCGGGCAATACCGGCCCGAGGCGATCCGTTCACGTTCTCAAACGCACCGCCGATGACTATCTTGCCGTCGCTTTGTATCGCGATGACATCGACATAGAAGTCAGCGGTGGCGGTGAACGACGAATCGAGGCTTCCGGTTGCATTCAAGCGGGCAATACGACCTTTGCTGACACCATTGACCGTCGTGAAACCACCGCCGATCACGATCTTGCCGTCACCCTGAACTGCGATCCCGTTGACCCAGCCGCTGGTGTCGAATGTCGGGGCAAATGAACCGTCGATAGAGCCCGAAGGTGTTATGCGAGCGAGCTTTGCCTGAGGTGTTCCGCCGGCCGACGTGAAATCGCCGCCCGCGAGATAGTTTCCATCCTGCTGAACGGCGAGCGAATAAACCCATCCGGTCAACTGCGGGTTTGCAAAAGCCGAGTCGTTGGCTCCGGTCCAGCCGACCCGCGCCATTCCTTGTCGGGCGGCTCCGCCAACGCTTGTGAAGCCGCCGCCGAGCAGTGTCATTCCGTTGCCGAGCGACAGCATTGTCGCCGGCGGCGAACCAAGAACCGTCGTGTTCGTGTCTGTATTCAACCGTCCGTCCGGATAGAGGTTTGCGATGCGGTTGATCGAAGGAAAACCATTGACCGATGTGAAACTCCCGACAATGACCATTTTGCCATCCGGCTGAAGATCAACGTCAAGGATCGTATCGCCGGCCGACCCGACAAAACCGGTGTCGACCGTCCCGTTCATATTCAACCTTACGATCCGCTGAGCATTCGCACCATTAACAGTGGTGAAGAGACCAACGACCAGGATCTTGCCATCCGGCTGTATTCGAGCGTCGTAGGTCGCTGAACCGAAATTCGGTGCAAACGAGTTGTCGACGGTTCCGTTCGGATTCAAGCGGACGATATTGCTACGCGTTATGTTCGGATCGCCAAACCTACTGAAACCTCCGCATACGATTATTTTGCCGTCGGCCTGAACATGTATCGAATACGTCGTACCGTTCGAACCGGGATAGGCAGCGTTAACATTGAACGTGTTATCGAGGCTGCCATCGACGTTGAGCCGGGCGAAACGCCAACGCGGCTGGCCGTTGACGTTGTTGAATTGACCGGCGATCAGCACCTTACCGTCCGGTTGGATCGCAATGCCGAACACAGCGCTGTCGACGTCCGGCGCAAATGTCGGATCGACCGATCCGTTAGCGTTGAATCGAACGAGCCTGTTTCGCGGCAGCCCGCCTACGGTCGTGAAATGCCCGCCGACGACCACGCGGGCACTTGTATCGACAGCAAGTGCTCCTGCACCGCTGATCGACGCGGTAAATGCTCCGTCGTTCGTTCCGTCGTAATTCAAACGCGCAATACCGCCCGATGCTCCACCGCCGATCGATGAGAAACCGCCAACGACCACCAGCTTAGAACCGCTGACCGCTATTCCCTGAAGTGTGCTGTTGGGGTTTGGGTTATACGTCGTATCAAGCGTGCCGTCGCGATTGAGGCGTGCAAGATGACTCTTTGAAACTCCGTTAACTGACGTGAATAGCTGGCCGGCAATGTATACTGAGCCGGATGTGTCGATGGCAACACGGCCCACGACGCCATTTACATCGCCTTTGAAACCGTCTGATGCGTTCTGGGCGAACGACGTATTCGTCCAAAAAGCAACGAGCGAAATGATGGCCGTAAAGGATGCGAAAATTCTCGTATTGATCATAGCGATTCTCCTAAAACAGGGTCTTGGCGAACCGCTACGCGATGTTATGGTCCGGGTCGGCTCAATTTACTAAGCAAATTTTGCTTTTTTCAGACATGAGCGACTCGAAGGTGCTTTGGAATCGGCAACTAATTACTGCAACCCCTTGCCAATCGTTGTGATAAACTCTTATCCAGCAAATCGCATGGCGACTGAAGTTACAATCTTACTGAACGAGCTTGGGAAAGATGGAAAAGGAAGTGATCGTGAAACACTTGACCGTCTTTTGCCGCTTGTTTACAACGAACTTCGGCGTCTTGCGGGCAGTTTCTTGAACCGCGAGTACGCGGCTTCGATCCAGACGACCGAGTTAGTTCACGAAGCGTATTTCAAGCTCACAAACCAGCGTTCGGTCGATTGGGAAAACCGCGGCCAATTCTTTGCGATCGCAGCTCAGGCCATGCGGCGGATCTTGATCGATGCTGCCCGTTCAAGACAGGCCAGCAAACGCGACGCCGAGAAACTCGCTCTTGATGACGCGCCGAGCATCCCGGTTGCGGTCGACCGGCAGCTGCTCGAACTTGATGATGCACTCAGGGAATTGGCCGCGTTCGATCCTGATCAGGCACGCCTCGTTGAACTTCGATATTTCGGCGGCCTTACCATCGAGGAGACCGCCGATGTCATGAAGGTCTCTCCGGCCACCGTCAAACGCGAATGGGCGGCAGCCCGGGCATGGCTTTTCGACCGGATCAACGGCTAGTGAGCCTGTTGATCGAGGGTTTACGCGTAGTGAGCCGGTTACATATGGATCCGACGCTGTGGAAATCTATCAAAGACGCGTTCGCTCAGGCCCTCGACCTCCCGGAAGACGAGCGCAAAGGATTTGTATCCTCGATCGCACCCGACATTCGTCCGCACGTCGAGAGGCTTTTGAAGGCCGATTCGGCTGCGGAGGGTTTCATCGCCGAGCCGATCCTCGTGGACCGCGGATCTGTTGACGAAACGCTCGGAATTCCCGATCGGATCGACGAATACAAGATCATCAAAGAGATCGGGACCGGAGGGATGGGGGCCGTTTACCTTGCGGAGAATTCCGGCGAGGGATTCAAACAACGCGTCGCGTTGAAGCTGATCAAACGCGGAATGGACACCAGTGCCGTCCTCAAGCGATTTTTGATGGAACGGCAGATACTTGCGAATCTCGAGCATTCGAACATCGCCCGCATGCTTGACGGTGGCTCGACCTCGGATGGCGTTCCATACTTCGTGATGGAATATGTCGAGGGGTCCGAGATCAGGCGCTATTGCGACGACAATCGTTTCGGCCTGAACGAACGCCTTGACCTCTTTCGCAAGGTTTGCGGTGCGGTCTCAAACGCTCATCAGAAATTGGTAGTTCATCGCGACCTCAAACCTAGCAATATCCTTGTCACCAACGCCGGCGAGCCCAAACTACTCGATTTTGGTATCGCGAAGCTCCTCGCTCCGGATTGGAGTGCCGATACCCAAGAGGCGACGCTCACCCAATTTCGGGTAATGACACCAGAATACGCGTCGCCCGAGCAAATAGCCGGCGAGCCGACGTCGACATCGACGGATGTTTACAGCCTTGGAGTGATCCTATACGAACTGCTTACCGGACAAAGGCCGTACGATACACGCGGTAAAGCCCCGCAAGAACTTATTGAAAGCGTGCTTTCAAAAGATCCGCCGCGACCGTCCACGGTCGGAACCGGGGCCACATCTGGCCGATCGCGGCAAACCGACCGGGCCGAAGATCGTGACACCAACGGAAATGCGGCGATCGAACCTGAGCCCGAGAACACCGTCGATAGAAAACTCCTACAGGGCGATATCGATAATATTATTCTGAAGTCGCTTCGACGTGAACCGGAGAGACGTTATCAATCGGTTCAGGAATTTTCCGAGGACATCCGACGGTTTCAGGAAGGCCTTCCCGTTTCGGCCACGGCCGACTCGCGC
>JAKQII010000339.1 GCA_029557535.1 Acidobacteriota bacterium | reverse complement strand
GATTCTCGCGGCGGCGGTTCACGCCCAGTGGCAAAAGCAGAACGTCGATACGAAATCCAGCTTTCGCGGACTCTCGGTGGTCAACGAGAATGTCATTTGGGCTAGCGGTACGTCCGGAACGGTGATCCGCACGATCGACGGCGGAAAGTCGTGGGCCGTAACCAAGGTGCCCGAAGCGGACAAGCTCGATTTCCGCGACATTGAAGCTTTCGACGAGAACACGGCATATATTCTCAGCATCGGTCCGGGCGAAAGCTCGCGGATCTACAAAACGACGGACGGCGGGAAGAACTGGAAACTGCAGTTCAAGAATACGAATGAAAAGGCGTTTTTTGATGCCTTCGCGTTCTGGGACAAGGACAACGGGATCGCGATGAGCGATCCGGTCGACGGCCGATTCGTTCTGGTCCGCACAACGGACGGCACGATCTGGAATCCTGTCGACACGTCAAAAATGCCGGCTACGGTCGAGGGCGAAGCGGCGTTCGCGGCGAGCGGGACCTGCATCATCACAAAGGGCGCGAAATCCGCTTATCTCGTGTCGGGCGGAATGGCGGCGCGTGTTTTCCGTTCAACGGACCGCGGCGCGACTTGGACCGTCGCCGAAACACGCGTCGTGAAAGGCTCGGCCGGTGCCGGAATTTTCTCGATCGCCGTTTATGACGCGCTGAACGGAGTCGTCGTCGGCGGCAATTACGAAAAGCCGAACGAGTCCGAATCGACACTTGCGATCACTCGGAACGGCGGCAAGACGTGGACGGCCGGAACCGGATTTTCAGGCTATCGGTCGGGCGCGGTTTTTGTCGACAAGAAGACGGTCATCGCGGTCGGGACCAACGGATCTGATATCTCGACGGACGGCGGCGCAACTTGGAAGAACCTCGACAAGGAAAACTACAACGCGGTTCAGGCGAAGGGGAAGAACGCGGTTTGGGCGGTCGGACCGAACGGAATGGTCTCCAGATTCGTCATGAACTAGGCGGGATTCCAAGTTTCAAGATCCCAGAATTCCAGATTCCAGGACTTTGGGATCTCATGATTCCGAAATCCGAAATCCGAAATCCGAAATCCGAATTCCCAAACAATATGGCCAAAATTATCGGAACCGGCAGTGTGATTCCCGAACTCGTCGTCACGAACGAAGCGTTCGCGGACAAGGTTTTCTACGACAAGAACGGCGCGAAACTCGAGCGGCAGGGCGCGGAAGCGGCGGCAAAGCTCGAATCGATCACGGGCATCCGCGAGCGCCGGTACGTTCCGTTCGACCAGGACTCGAGGCCGCTGATGACCCACGCCGCGAGGATCGCGATTAACGACGCCGGTCTCGATCCGGAATCGATCGACGGCATCATCGTCGCGCACAACGCCGGCAACATGCTGATCGGCGAACGCGAGTTCCACACGGTCCCGAACATGGCGGCGTATCTTAAGAATGAACTCGCCATCGGCAATCACAGGTGTTTCGCCTATGATGTGCTTTTCGCCTGTCCGGGCTGGATTCAGGGCGTCATTCAGGCGCATCAGGCGATCGCCGCCGGCGACGCTGACAACATACTCGTCGTCGGCATCGAGATCGCCTCCCGCCTGCTCGATCCGCACGATCTCGACTCGATGATCCTCGCCGACGGCTGCGGCGCGGCCGTTTTGGGAAGGTCAGACAACGGCGCCGGCGTACTATCGCACGCCACGTTCTCCCATGCTCAGAAAGACATCGCGAACATTTACCTCGGCAAGTCGAACAATCCGGCGCTCGGCGGAAATTGTTGGTTCAAGATGAACGGAAAGGAAGTTTACCGGTACGCGACGACGTGGGTCCCGAAAGTCGTGTGCGACGCGCTCAAACGCGCCGGGGTCGCGCCCGAGGATGTCGACTTGTTCCTCTTCCATCAGGCGAACGAGAAATTGGTCCAGGCGATCGCGTCGCACCTGGCGGATTCGTGGGAACTTGACGCCGACTTTTTTGCGGGCAAACTCCCGATGACGATCCAGTTCCTCGGGAACACTTCGGTCGCGACGATCCCGACGATGCTCGACCTTATCCGGAAGGAAGATCTCGACGGCTATTCGATCGAAAGCGGACAAACGGCCGTTTTCGCGTCCGTCGGCGCGGGCATGCACTGCAACGCGCTGGTCCACCGGTTCTGATCCGATCAACAGATCTTTTCAACGAATTCTTCGAGAATCTCAACCGCTTTCCGGTTGATTTCTTCGTCGGTAAGATGTTCGGTGCCCGTTGATGCTTTCAGGAACGGCGCGAACAGGATCCAACCCATTGCAAGACCGCCCATTGCCATCGCCAGCGACTCGGGATCATGGTTCCGATTGGAACCACCCTTCGAGCGCTCCCGCAGCAGTTCGACAAGCCGCTGCATTACGGGGAATTGGTTTTGAAGCAGCTTCGGATCGATCCCTTCGATCATCGCCCGCGCCAACGTGATCTGCCGCCAGCGGTTATGCGCGAATGTGTCGAACAATTTGCCGATGTTCCCTTCGAGTCTTGTGATCGGCTCGGCGACCGATTTCGCCACCTCTAACTGGCGTTCGTGAACCGCCAGGATCAACGCGTTCTTTGAACCGAAATGACGATAGATGAGCGGATGCTTGACGTTCGCCGCGGCGGCAATCGCGCGCACGGAGATCTCGCTCGGGCCGTGTTTGAGCAACAACCGCTCGGCGGCGGCGAGGATCGCCTCTTTGACCTGGTGGCCGCCGCGGGGCGGAGGTTGGTCGTCCGGGGTGTTCTTTTTGTTCGTAAGGTTCATATTCTTCCTGCTAAGCATGACAACGATACCCTCACTTGACAAATGTTACCAGTGGTAGCAATATACCGTCCGGCCAAATGAAAAAACGTTTTGCCAGGCGTCTCGTGTCGACTCGGTTTATTGGGGGATAGATCGAAATTCAATCGGGACGCCTTTTTGTCTGCTCGAAATCCGGCGTTGTAGGCGGGATCGAGCGTTGGTCGCCCCGGAGTGTCAGCGCCACAACGGCGTTCAAGCCGCGGATGCCGCCGATGACGCGGATCTAAACAGGGGTTGAGGTCTTGATTCGATCCAAGTCGGCGATGGGTTCCGTCCGCGACTTATTTCAGCCCTGTTTCGTGCATTCTCCGCATCATCCGCGTTGATTTCGGCAAATGAGTAATTTTGGGATTATCGTCGCTTATGAATGAGCCGCTGCTCGGTATCGAGAACCTCGATTCTTACGTTGTTTTGGGAATCCTTGCCCTGTTCTGTCTGTTTGAATCTGCCTCAGGTTATCTCTCGGCGAGCCGCCGAACCGCGAGCGATTGGATCCAGGAAGCGGGCGGCTTCGCAGTCCTCTCGTTTCTGGTCAAGCCGATGATCGTTTTCGCCGCGTTTATTGGAGGGAAAGCACTGATTCCGTCACTTCACGGTTCCGTTTCGTCGATCCCGCTCATACCCGCGCTGATCGTTTATCTGCTCGTCGACGACGTTCTCCAATACTGGTATCACCGTTTTGGCCACGAATACGACTTTCTCTGGAAGCTTCACCGGCCGCATCATCAGGCGGAAGAAATGGGATTCTTCGTTTCCTACCGCAACGCCGGAATTTATTACCTGCTGATGCCGAACATTTGGTGGGTCGGGATCGCGATCTTTCTCGGAGGCCTTCAGGCGGTCGCGATCGGATTGATCCTCAAACAGTTCGTGATCATCGGCTCGCACAGCCGGGTCCGTTGGGACGAACCGCTTTACGGGGTCGCGTTTATCAGCCCAATCATGACGGTCGTCGAAAGGATCATCGTCACGCCCGCGTTCCACTATGCGCATCACGGCAAGTCGATGATCGATGGCGTCAGCGACCCGAACGGCAATTACGGCAACATGTTCTCAATCTGGGACCAGCTTTTCGGGACCGCGAAGTTCACCCGCCGCTTTCCGGTCGAACTCGGGCTCGTCAACGATCCGAAGGACAATTGGCCGGCCGCGTATTTCTATCCGCTCATAACCTCCGACAAGCCCGAAAGCGAGATCGCGCGGGGATTCGTAAAAGCCGACACGACCGTTTTGGAACCAACGGATTGCGAATTCGAGGCAGGCGAAGCGTTTCTTTGGTGCCGGTGCGGCAAGAGCCGAAACCAGCCGTTTTGCGACGGATCGCATCACGGAACGAAGTTCAAACCGGTTTTGTGCGGCGCGAAACGCTCCGGAAAGCTGAAACTTTGCAATTGCAAGTTAACAAAATCACCTCCGTACTGTGATAATTCACATACGAGGACAGACAAATGAGCGCTGCGGCAAGACAATCTTCGGAATTCGAACGGGTTTTCCGGCTTCAAAAAGCGAATCAATATGCGATCGGCAACACCGGCTGGCGGACGCGGCGCGAAAAGATCCGGCGATTGCGCCATGCGATCGAGGTGGATTTTCGCGATGCGATCCGCGAAGCGTGTTTGAAGGACCTCGGAAAGGCCCCGGCGGAAACAGATCTGACCGAAGTGTTCCCGGTCACGTCCGAGGCAAAACACGCCTCGCGTCACATCCGAAAATGGCTCCGGCCCGAGCGCGTCGCGACACCGCTGTCGCTGTTCGGTTCGACGTCGCGGATCAAATACGAGCCAAAAGGCGTGTGTTTGATCATTTCACCGTGGAATTTTCCGTTCAACCTGACATTCGGGCCGCTGATCTCGGCGATCGCCGCCGGAAATTGCGTGATCCTCAAGCCATCGGAAATGACGCCGAACTGCGCGTCGGTGATGCGCGACATCGTAGGTGAACTATTCGACGAGAACGAGGCCGCGATCTTTGAAGGCGGAGTGGAGGTGTCGACTGCGCTTCTTGAGCTGCCGTTCAACCACATCTTTTTCACCGGCGCACCGTCCGTCGGGAAGATAGTCATGACGGCGGCGGCGAAAAACCTTGCGTCCGTTACTCTCGAACTCGGAGGGAAGTCGCCGACGATCGTCGACGAAACCGCCAATATCAAGCTTGCCGCGCGAATGATCGCTTGGGGAAAATTCGGCAACAACGGCCAGATCTGCATCGCGCCGGATTATGTCTTCGTGCACGAGTCGAAGCATGACGAACTCGCCGAGGCGCTCAGCCGGCAATTGGTCGAGTTCTACGGAGCCGAGCCGGAGACGTCCGAAAGTTACGCGAGGATCGTCAACCAGCGACATTTCGACCGGATCATCGGTTACATCGAAGACGCCGTCAAAAAAGGCGCAAAGCTGATCGCGGGAGGGAAAGGCGATCGCGAAAAGCATTTTATCGAGCCGACGCTGATCGAAGACGTTCCGGTCGATTCCGAGCTGATGACCAACGAGATCTTCGGCCCGGTCCTGCCGCTGTTCCCGTATCGGAATCTCAACGAACCGATCGAGTTCATCGAATCGCGTGAAAAGCCGTTGGCGCTCTATATTTACAGTAAGAACGGGCGGAACATCGACCGGATCGTCGACAACACGCGGGCCGGCGGAACCTGCATCAACAACAACGACGTCCACTTTTTCAACAGCAACCTGCCGTTCGGAGGCGTCAACAACAGCGGCATCGGGAAGGGGCACGGACACTTCGGCTTCAAGGAATTCTCGAACGCCCGCGGTGTTCTGAAACAAGTGCTGCCGAGCGCTTTGCAGCTCATGATGCCGCCGTACAACGATTTCAAACGAAAACTTGTCGAACTGACGGTGAAATGGTTTTGAAAGTAGACTGTAGACAGTAGACGGTAGGC
>JAKQII010000318.1 GCA_029557535.1 Acidobacteriota bacterium | reverse complement strand
GGCCGTCGACGGGGACGTGGTACGTCCTGCGCAGCGAGGATTACTCGTTCTTCTCGTTCCCGTTCGGCATCGCGACCGACACCCCGGTTCCGGGCGACTATGACGGCGACGGAAAGTTCGACGGCGCGGTCTTCAGATCGTCGAACAATACGTGGTACGTCCAGCGGTCGACCGCCGGAACGCTGATCCAAGGCTTCGGCTCGGCCGGCGACGTCGCCGTCCCGAGCGTCTTCGTCAGATGATTCGGTTCAAAATTCAAGGTAAGGTTCAAGATTCAAAATTCAAGATGTCTTGATTCTTGAATCTTGAATCTGGAATCTTGAATCTTGAATCTGGAATATCTGGAATCTTGAAATCCTGGAATCCGGAATCCGACGCCCAGCTCCCGTAACGGTTCTAGCCGCCAACGGCGTAATGTCGCCGAGCTTCGGAGGCTATGATCTTCCCGATCGAGTCCTTATTCTCCACTCCCCAGGCGGCAAAGCTGTCGAGGATCGGCGCGATGGTGAGACCAAGCCCGCTCAACCGATAGTCGACGCGCGGCGGAACCTCCGTGTAAACGGTACGCTCGACAAGTCCCACCGATTCGAGTTCACGGAGCTGTTGGGCCAACATCTTTTCGGTAATTTTCCCGAGCGCCCGGCGCAATTCCCCGAACCGCATTACGGAATTCGTGTGGAGTTTCCACAGAATCCTGCCTTTCCATTTGCCGGCGAGAAGTGCGATCCCGGTCTCCACCGGACAGAAAGCGATCGTTGCGTCGGAGTCATTTTTCATACTTTCAATTTGGATAGTATCCACCTCAATCGCCTATTGTAGTGATCACGATAGTGAAATTACAAATGGGGGTGTAAATGAGTCTAATAAATGTGAACGCGGTTGATCCGAATCGTCCGAAGCGCGTCGCGATCGTGATCGCTAATCCGGCTGTTTCGACGACGACGGGCTGGGAGGTTGGATTTTGGTGGTCCGAGCTGACGCACCCGTATTACGAGTTCAAAGAGCGCGGTTACGAGGTCGAGATTTTCAGCTATTTCGGCGGGAAGTGCGAGGCAGACGCGATGAGCGATCCCCGCGACCCGAGCGGATATTCCGCGATCGATCTGATCTCGCTCGGCTTTATCCATACGCCGGCCCTCGCCGCGTTGGTCGAGGACACGCGGCCGGCCTCGGCGATCGATGTTGACCGCTTTGATGCGATCGTCGTCGCCGGCGGCCAAGCGCCGATGTTCACCGTCGAATCCGCCGTCGACCTGCAGTCGAAATTCGTCGAGTTTTACGAGCGCGGTAAAGTTGCAGCCGCGCTGTGCCATGGCTGCGCGATCCTGAAATTTGCGAAAATCCCATCAGGCGAGCATCTCGCGAACGGCAAGACGGTGACCGGCTTCGCAAACGTCGAGGAGGAGTTTGCCGACAATGCGGTTTGGGATTACGGTATGCTGTCCCGCGACAAACACGTCATGCCTTGGCGCATCGAGGACGAGCTCAAGCGAATCGGCGCAAACTACATCCAGGCCGGAATGTGGCGGTCGTTTGCGGTGCGCGACGGAAACCTCGTGACCGGGCAGCAGAACTTCTCGGGAGCCGAAACCGCCCGCCTCGTCATTGCGGCGCTCGGCGAATAATCGGATAATCAGCTGAAATCGAGGAAACAGGAATATGAGAATCGCAATTCTCGGCGCCGGAAACGTCGGCACCGCACTTGGCAGAAGATTCGCGGAGGTCGGACACGAAGTGGTTTTCGGAGTCCGCGACCCGGAGCGGGCTCGGGATGGTCTCGCCGGGCTTCCGGTGACGACGAATCGCGAGGCGACAAGCCGTGCTGAAGTAGTCGTTCTCGCGGTTCCGTTCGGAGCCGTCGAGGCGGCGGTCGACGGCTGTGATCTTGACGGTAAGATCGTCGTCGACGCGACGAATCCTCTGACGATGACCGAAAAGGGACTCGCTTTGACTGCCGGGTTCGACACATCCGGCGCTGAGCAAGTGGCCGCAGCCATTCCCGGGGCGAAAATCGTTAAGTGTTTCAACTCAACCGGTTACGCGAACATGACCGACGCTTCCGGATCAATGATGTTTGCGTGCGGCGACGATCCGGACGCGACCGAAATCGTTAGGAAACTCGCCGAGGAGATCGGTTTTGAAGCGGTCGCGATCGGCGACCTGACAAAGGCGCGTTTGCTTGAACCGCTCGCGCTGCTTTGGATCCAACTTGCATTCACGACCGATCTCAAGCGCGATTTCGCGTTCAGGATCGAGCGAAGAAAAAAATGAACTACTTCACCAAAGGACGCGTCGAGGCGTTCAGCGACGGCATTTTCGCGATCATCGTTACGCTACTGGTGCTCGAGATCAAGGTTCCGCACATCGCCGATCACGATTCGGTCGGCGAACTCGCGGCCCAGCTGTGGAACCTTGTTCCGAAAGTGATCGCATGGATGATCAGCTTTCTCACGGTATGCGTGATCTGGGTCAACCACCACCGCATCTTCGAGGTTGTCAGGAATGTTGACCAGTCGCTGTTCTGGCTGAACGCGAACCTCTTGCTCTGGGTGTCGCTGATCCCGTTTCCGACGGCGCTGATGGGGGATTATCCGCGCAATCCGCTTGCAGTGAGTGCCTACGGCGCGGTCTCGTTTATGATGGGGATCGCGTTTCTTCTGATCCGGATCTACATGCTCCGGTGCGGCGAGATCGCGCCCGACGTCCCGCGTGAGGAACTGAAACGCGGCGTGCGAAACGTGATCCTTTACGGGCCGACACCGTACCTGATCGGGATTGCCGTTGCGTGGATCCATCCGTTCCTTGCGTTCGGACTTTACGCTTTTGTGTCCATCTATTTCATCTTCCCTCAGGCAACGGCGCTCGAACGCAAATCGGAAACGTCGTCATAAATCTTTTCGCATGCAGAGGCTATTAGCTACCCCGGCGTATTGACCGTAGTTCGGGATTCGCACATAGCCCGATTTTTCATAGAGCCTGATCGCTTCAGGCTGTTTGAATCCCGTCTCAAGGACCGCCGAACTGTATCCTTCCTCACGCGCCCAGCGTTCCAGCTCATCGAGGACGGCGACCGCGATTCCCTTTCCGCGCCCTCGAGGACGCACGAACATCCGTTTGATCTCGACGATGTCCCCCTCGTATGGCTTGTAAGCGCCGCAACCGACGGCCTCGCCGTCGACAGTGGCGACCACCGCATGCCGGATCAGGTCGATCTTGTTGAATTGGGCGTAGAACGGATGCTCGTCGCCGTCGCGTTCGGCAAGTTCGGCGTCGAGCAGTGCGACGAGTTCGCGGAAGTCCGGATCGGAAGAGTCGGTCCGCCGGATTGTGGGCCGGTGTTGGCTTATCAACTGAAATCCTCGATTGAAACGATCAGATCGCGATCGAAGCGATAGACCGATCGTCCGCTCAGCCGGATCGACTGCCCGGCCTTCATTCCATTCGGCAGATCGGCCGCCAGCGTCCCGGCATAATCGATCACGGTTTCAACGCGGTCTTCAAAAACTTCCAGACCAACGATCTCCTGTCGCCGCTCCGCGAAGATGGCCGCGGCGAATTCCGCCTGCGCCGTGAAGGCCTCGATACCGCGAAGTTCGACATCGAGCGTGCCACCGGAGAAATTGCGGAACTCGACCTCCGGATGGAGATCGGCGAGCATCGCCGCGACGTCAAAGCTGTTGTACGCGTCGACAAACGTCCGAACGATGCGTTCCATCTCGTTCATACGGTCCCGTAAACGCGCGAAACGAAATTCCCGCGCATGAATGCATCGGGTTCGATCTGGCTCTGCAGGATCACACCCTTGTGATTCCCTCCGAGGAGCATCATTGCCGACTCGCACAACGGAGCGGCGGTCGTCGTTTGAATTGCCCGCAGGCGCTTGCCATTGATCTCGATCGGTTCGACAAAATAGGCCTTTTCGATCATCCGGCGCCGTCCGTGGCTGTCAAAACCGTCAACCGACGCGTGGACCAGCACGATGTCGTCCTCAACCGACGGGATCGCCTGGAGCATCACGTCCTGGAGCCGGTTGGGAAGGTCGCCGTCCTTCGGAAGTTTCTTGATCTGCCGTTCGACCCATTCGTAGTGCCCGACATAGCGCAGGGTCTTGTAATCGAGCGATCGCGCCTTGCCCGTAAAGTACTCCGGAAGGTCCGCCGCGCCGCCCGACGTGAGATCGGCCTCGTAGGTCCGCGCGCCGATGACGATCGTCTCGCGGGCCGAAAGCGCCGGGCGCTCGGTGATCTCGAAGTCGCGCAGGACCCGCGAATTCTTGACGTATTCGGTCGCGACACCGATCGGCGACCAAGTGAACCCATAAAAATGCGGCTGGTGCGCATGCGCGGTCAGTGCGCCGACTTTCATTCCGATCCGTTCGACCTTCTCGTTATCGTGATTCTCGACGAATTGCCGGTAGAGCGACATTGCCAGGACGTTGATGAATCCGGGCGCGAGACCGGTCTGAAGAACGAAACCGGTCGACGCGTCGTTCGCGAGATCAATGATCTTGTCAGTTTCGGCGACGTACTCCGTGAGATTGGCGTAATGCATCCCGAATTCCTTCGCGAATCCAGCCATTTTTGGAGCCTGTCCGCCCGGTGAACAGTCGAGCAAACAGTCGCAGGCTCCGAACGCGGAGCGCATCGCGTCGCTGACTCCCTCGCGTTCCATCAGGACGGTTTCGACCGCACTGGTTTTCGATGATCCGTCCGTCACAAAATGTCGAGCCGATTCGAGATTTTCAGGTGAGATGTCGCCGAGGCACAACTCGATCTCGAAATCCGCCCACTCCCGCAGGAGCAAAGCGGCGGCCTCGCCGATTCCACCCGAACCGGCAATAAATATCTTCTTTTTCATTGGTTTAGAGACTTATCAGGCGCCGGGCTCGGACTCTTCCCCGTCCGAGACAGCTTCGGCATCCTGCAGATGAAGACTTCCCGCACCGAGGTTGTAATCGCCTTCGGCTTGCGTTACGGGATCCGCAGTCAGAATACCGCCGATCTTCTCGATCTCGCCAACGATCATCTGCCCGACGGCCTCGAGTTTCTCACGCGCCGAACTGTCCTCGTGCTGTTTTTTCTCTTCTGTCATGACTGAATTTTACACCGAAGCGAACGCGATTCGGAAGTCAGGCAGATCGATCTTCTCGGGCTTGGCGGGCATTGCGTGAGACTAACCATTGGAACGTAGAAATGTGATCTCACGCGGAGGTCGCCAAGTTCGCCAAGAACGAAAGAAACTCCGCGGGCTTGGCGGGCATTGCGTGAGACTGGCCGTCTGAACGCAAAGATGTGATTTCACGCGGAGATCGCAAAGCGAGAACAAATAACGCGCGAGTTTGGCGGGCTATTTGGCCGCGAGGAACGGCGTGTACCTTTCAAAACTGACGAAAATCATGAACGCTTCCGCGATCGCGACGCCGATCGCCACCGGCAAACCGTCGGGCATCACAAAGACGTGCGTCAGTAGGATATTGACCGCGATCGGAAAAAAGACGAGCGTCGCCAAAGGCACGAAATAACCCGACACGAACGCGATCGCGCAAAGCAATTCGAGGGTCTTGACCACCGGAAGGATGTATCTTGACGCCGTCAAACCGTTGAAGAACGCCTTCTGACGCTCGTTAAGTTCGGGCGGCCCACCAAGATTCGCGAAAAACGCGATCGACGCAAAAAGAAGCAATAATCCAAGAAGTATTCGGACGATCGTTGCGGCAATCCGCATAATTTACTCTACCTTTCTGCAATACTTTCTGTCGAAATTAACTCGATCCCTTTCTCGGCTCGAAAAAGTCAGCTGGGATATCCTCGCCGTAAAGGCGCCGATAAAGCGCTTCCTTGAATTCGCGTTCCGACAATCCGGACGGCAGTGACGCGACCACAACGCGACGCGCTGCGGCGTTCATACGCGCCGCAAACAAATTTCGCTCTTGCGGCGACTTCGCCATCCAGAGTCGATTTTGCAACTCTTCTATCTCAGGCGTCGTGTCCGTCAACACTCCGGATTTCGGTTCGTCGTTTACTCTCATCAAACTCTTCCTGCAGCCCGAGTTCGGCGACCCATTGCCCGACATATTCTGCGTCAAATCCGTTTTTGAGGATACCGGCCACATCATCGAGCTGGCGGCTCGATCCGGATTTT
>JAKQII010000312.1 GCA_029557535.1 Acidobacteriota bacterium | reverse complement strand
CGAGCGCGACGGTGTCTCGTACAAGGATTCCGGCGAAGCATCGCGCTATTTCGCCTACACGAGGATGGAAATGGAAGGCGATATCGTACGCAACGGTCGCGCCGAGCGCTTTACGGGATCGGCATGGATGGACCGCGAGTTCGGAACCTGGACCCCGACCGAGAACCAAAAAGGCTGGGATTGGTTCTCGATCCAGCTCGGCGACGACACCGAGTTGATGTGTTACCAACTGCGCGACAGCAAGGATCACGTTTCGCCGTATTCAAGCGGTACATTCGTCGCTGCGGACGGGGATTTTTCGCCGCTCAAGGTCGACGAATTCACGATCAAACCGACGGGCTGGTGGAAGTCTCCCAATTCGGGCGCGACGTACCCGAGCGGCTGGAAAGTGGTTTGTGAAAAGTACGGTCTGGATCTGACGGTGACGCCGTGCGTCCGGGACCAGGAATTGGACACCCGCGGGACGACAATGATCATTTACTGGGAAGGTGCGTGCTTCGTCGAAGGAACCAAAAACGGCGAAGCGATCGACGGACAGGCATACGTCGAACTGGTCGGATACGATCGATCCCACGAAGCGCCGAATCTCGCGTACTTTCTTTTTGGAAGTAGACGGTAGCGGGACATTTGCGATTTGCGATTTGCGATTTGCGATTGATCGCAGCGACGAAGCAAGAGAAATGCGATCTGCGATCTTCAATTGCATGGCAATCGCAAATTGAAAATCGCAAATCGCAAATCCAATGGTCTACTTTTCGATCAACGCCAGAAGGCGCGCCGCGAGATCCGCGTCGAGGTCCCTCAGGATGTTGTACTGCTCGCGGGCTGCGGCCTTGTTGCCGAGCGCGTTGTACGAATAACCGAGCGTGTACCGAGCCCGCGCAAAGTTCGGCGAAAGCCTCAGGCATTCCTGGTACGCCGCGATCGCCTGTTGGTCCTTCTGCAGCGCAAAATAGGCGTTTCCGAGCAAATAGAAGCCGTCGGAGTAGTCTGGGTTATCCTGCGTGAACTTGAGCAAGCCCGGAATGGCTTTGTTGTAGCTGTCCGCCGCACGCTCCGGCTGGTTCAGAAATTCATATGCGCGCCCCATATAGAGATAGCTCTCACCGTCTCCGGGATTCAGCCTGAGAGCTGAATTGCACGACTGAAGCGCCTGACTGTAAAGCTTCAGATCGTTCTGCGCCCGGCACAGGTTTGTATACCCCATCGCGATCTTCGGATCGAGATTGATCGCGCTCTGGGCGGCGATCGAGGCTTCCATCGGCATGTCGGCCATGCTGTAGAACCAACTCAGACTTACATACAGATTTGCGTCTTTCGGATATACCGCCAGTCCTTTTTTCGCGGTCGCGATCGCGTCGCTGAACCGGCTCTTGTTGCGATAGATGTCCGCCAACGGCCCGTATCCGCCGTAAAGATCCGGCTTGACGCTGATCGCGGTCTCATAATACGGAATTGCCTCGTCGAACTTTTTCGCGCGGTATAGGGCGTCCGCAACGTAGTAACTCGACTCGCCGACGTATTTCGTCTTGTACTTGAGCGCGTCGAGCGCGGCAAATCCCTGATTCAGGTAATCGCCGAGGTTGAAGTAGCAATCGGCGATGAAGAAATGGATGTCGCCCTGATTTGGGTCGATCTGGACGGAGCGTTTGTAAGCCGCAAGGGCGTCCTCGTACTGTTTGCGATCACGATAGATCCCCCCGAGCGCGAACTGGATATTCGCGTTCTTCGGCTCGATTCGGGCGACCTCAGACGCGTCGCGGAGCGCCCCGTCAAGATCTCCTTTCTGATAGTAGATCAGCCACCTGATCCTGTAGATCTCCGCCGGCTTGTCATATCCTGAAGCGAGCGCCGCGTCAAAATCGACCAGTGCCTGATCGTTCTCCTTGAGATAATAGTGCGCGACGGCCTTCCAGTAATGGGCCGCCGCAAATCCCGGGACGTAAACGATCGCCTGGGCGTACTTTTCGATCGCGCCGCGGTAATCCTTTTTGTTGAAAAGATCATCGCCCTGCTTGGCGACCTTCTTGGCGCGATCGCGGTCCTTCTTTGATTGCGCGAGGGCAGGTGCGGCAAAACTTGACGCCATCGCGAAGATCAAAAGGAACCCGAAAACTCTGACAAAGTTGATGTTTTTCATTATCTGATCCTCCGGTTATTGAGGAATATCTTTCCCACGCAACGACGGCTTCGGCGACGGTTTCGGCTGCTGGCTCGGCGTCGGGCGCGGAGTCCGTTGCGTCGTCGGGCGCGGCGTCGCAGGAACCGGCGTATTCCGGATTACCGGCGTATTTCGTGTTTCAGGCGTCGTTTGCGGAGACTCGGACGGCGTTGGCGACTCGCTCGGGGTCTCGCTCGGCGAGACTTCAGGTGATGCCGTCGGCGTCTCTGACGGAGTTGCACTCGGCGTCGTCTCCGGCGTAACCACGGGCGTCGGCGTCGGCGATTCGCCGCCGAACAGTCCGCCCAGTCCGCCGGGCGTCGTGTAGGCATACCATGCGATCCCGGCGCCTCCCGCTCCGAGGACGAGCAAAAGGAACAAACCGACGAGAATTCCGATGAGAAATCCCTTGCGCGACTTCTTCGGTGCGGACGCTGCCGCAGCCGGCACAGACCTGACGGGCTCGGGCTCGGCAGCGGCCGCCGGAGCGGCTACCGTCTCGGCGTACCCCGCTCCGGCGGTGACGTTCGAAAAATCCACCGAGTCCGTAAACCTGTTGAGCTCCTCTGACGGACCGCCGATCCCCGACGGAGTGTCCGGAACCGCGTTCGGCGAGGTGTCGAAATGCGGCGGCGATGCCACGCTCTCGAGATTCGCATCCGGGTTCGTCTCAAAAGCCGGCGTCGACGGCACACTGTCGAATCCGACGTCGGAGGTTGTCATATTGGGCGCCGACGACGGCGTCTCGAGATTCACGAACGGCGTTGGCGGGTCCGCAAAATACGGTTCGCCCGCCACCGGTGCTTCGGCAAACGGTGTTTCAGCGGGCGGCGGCGGCAAATCCTCGATCTTGATGTCCGGCTTTATGAAGACCTCGGTCCGGATGTCTGATTGCGCCGGCGTTTGGGGCGACGCGTCCACGGCACCTTCGACCGACCAGTCGTATTGAACCGTCGCGTCGAACTCCGCCGCCGGAGGCGTTTCCGGTTCCGGCGCCAACATCCCGAACGGGATCGTTTTGGCGGCCATATCTTCGGCGCTACCCGCCGCTTCGGGCGACGCGGTCTGTGCATCCGACGTACCCGGCATCACCAAAGTTTCAAACCCCGTCGGCTGCGGCTCCGGCTCGTGCATGACGACCGTCTTGTCGCTGGCCGGTTCGTCGATCCGCGCATATGCCTCGCGGAGCGCTTTCTGCATCCCGCGGGCATCGGCAAAACGTTGGTCGTGGCTCACCGCCATCCCCTTCACGATGACGTCGGCGATCGCCGGCGAGACCTCGGGATTGATCGTGTCGGGCGATCCGAGCGGGTCGGAAACGCCACCGAGGACCGCGTCCGCACGGGTCACCGCATCGGGCGGAACGACCCCGGTCAGCAGAAAGTACAGCGTCGCCGAAAGCGAATAAACGTCGCTCCGGGCGTTTGTCCCGCCGCCCCGGATCTGTTCGAGCGAAGCAAACGGTTTGGTTTGGGCCGGAACTCCCGATCGTCCTTCGAGTTTGGCGACCGCCCCCTGCGAGAGACCAAAATCGAGAAGCACGACGTTGTTCTGCTCGGTAAGTTTGAGGTTCTGAGGCTTTATGTCGCGATGAAAGATCGGCGGTTCATTCGAATGCAGATAGATCAGTGCGTCGAGAATCTGGTCGGCCCAGAACATCACCCAGCTCAGCGGAAACGGCTTCTGGCTCGCCGCCATTCGCTTCGCAAGATCGTCGCCCTGGACAAAGTCCATGACGAGAAACTGATCGCCCTGCTCGACGAAGTGGTCCGTGACCTTCGGCAAGACCTGGTGCCGGACACGCTCGAGCGCCCGCGCTTCGCTCTCAAAACCGCCGCCCAAAACGTCGCTCCCGGCATAATAGGTGCGTTTCATGACTACCGGTCCGCCAATGCGCTGGTCGATCGCGAGATAAACCTCGCCGGCGCCGCCGCGGCCGATCATTTGCCCGATAAGATACCGGTTCTGCAGTAGTGTGTTGTGCTCAAGTGGATTCATCTGATTTTTCGGGTGAAAAGCGAACAACCGCGCGTCGCGGACCCGGGCGCGACGTCTGCGCCGATGATTACGAAATGCCGAACGCCGGCGATCGCCATACGTTGCTCTGTGCAGAATTATAAGGAATTATCGTCAAAAATCCCTAGGGCGCCGAATTTTTATTTGACAATGCCCCGGGTTGACCACGATGCTGCCAGCATCTGCCGCCGCCTTTGACGCGGCGGGTGCACGGCGTTCCCTTCTTGGTCGTCGCGCCGCAGATTTCGATCTCTTCCCGACTTCCGTCCGGCGTCTTTTGAACAAGACGCCTCGGATCGACGGATTTTGCCGTTGGAATCGGCACGGGAACGAGGTTCGATCCGGCGTTCCGGTTCGACGGCTTCGGACCCGGTTTCGTCGATATCGTCGCGGACGGTTTCTGTCCGGACGAACCGATCAGTGCGCCGATGCTGAAAAGCCCGGCGATCGCCAATACCGCGCCAATAGCTCGCGGCAGCCAGTCGTGCAACAGAAGATCTGTCTGACAGACGTCGCAGAAACGGCGGCTATGAGTGAAAGTCCATTCGGCCCGTTCGATTTTTTCGCCGCATTCGCAGCAAAATCTTGGTTTGTAAAACACGTGAGTTCTCCATCTGAATTGAGGTCGATCGGGCCGAACCAGTGAGGCGGCACCGTCTTTTCGGGTATGCTGGGGATTATATCGCGTAATCCGACGTCTTTGTTAATGGAATTTTGAAACCCGCTGCGTGCAACCGCGTTTCTTCAAAAGGCGTCTGATTAGCTAAACTTTTTCCGACATGATCCGCAATTCTGCCATTTATCTTTTTGTCCTGGTCGCGTTTGCAGGGATCGCACACGCGCAGGACGACGATACGATAAGAGTCGACTCGTCGATTGTCCGGCTCAACGTCGGCGTCGTGAATCGTCGCGGACAACCGATTACAAGTCTTGATCGGAACAGTTTCTCGATCTACGAGGACGGCGTGAAGCAAACGATCTCGCGTTTCGAACCGACTGTCGCGCCGTTTTCAGTCGTGATGATCCTCGACATGTCAGGATCGACGCTCGGGTTTCGTGAGACGATACGGCAATCCGCTTCCCGATTTGTCGACGCGCTTGCACCGGACGACCGGGTCGCGGTCATTGAATTTTACGATAAGGTCAATTTGCGCAACGATTTCACGTCCGACAGAAAGACCATCGTGAACTCGATCATGGTCGCCAACGGACGCGGCAAGACACAGCTTTACAAGGCCCTCGACATCGCTCTCGACAAGCTCAAAGGCGAGGGTAACCGCCGCAAGGCGATCATCGTTCTGACCGACGGTGTCGATACGGCGGTGCGCGACGAGGATCGTGATTTTCTCGAGAAGATCAACGAAAAGGACGTTCCGACGGCGATCAAACCCGAGGCGAGCGCAAACCTGAACCGCGTTCTTTCACGGACGGACCAGCAGGGCGTGACGGTCTTTCCGCTCGCGCTTCCGACCGGCGATCCGGGTAAACTCGCAGACCCGACGCCGATGCAGGTGGCAATGTTCACCGCCGCCCGAAAACGTCTCGAGATCCTCGCGCTGCGCACCGGCGGATCGCTGAACACGATCAACCGGCTCGAAGAAATGGGAAGGCTCTATGCGGCCGTCGCCGCCGAATTGAGAACGCTTTACACGATCGAGTACCAGTCGACGAACGACACGCGCGACGGCAAGTGGCGCGAGATCAAGATCGACGTCAACAGTCCGGAACTGATCGCGCGCACGAAACCGGGATATTTTGCGAAGTAGTGGTCGGTAGTCGGGATTTGCGATTTTCAATTGCGATTTGCGATTGCGATTTGCGATTTACGATCGCGCTAGAAGGAAAGTCATTTGTTCATGTGTCAGTTGTCCGGTGTTGAGTAGTCGGCCGGGCTAACGCGATCGCAAATTGCAGATCGCAAATCGAAAATGAGCCTACCACTGACCACTGACCACTGA
>JAKQII010000311.1 GCA_029557535.1 Acidobacteriota bacterium | reverse complement strand
CGGATTGCCGAGCTTCGTTCCGTCATACGTGACCGTGAACCCG
This sequence comes from Acidobacteriota bacterium, assembly GCA_029557535.1. GTDB lineage: Bacteria > Acidobacteriota > Blastocatellia > Pyrinomonadales > Pyrinomonadaceae > JAFDVJ01. Next base: position 5,888 of record JAKQII010000311.1, on the reverse strand, counting down.
AAACCGTTCTCGTCACCCTCGGCAGCGACCAGGATCGAGACCGTGACCTGCTGGCCCGGACTCGTACTCTCGTCGGACGCCGAGATGATCCGCGGCAGAAGAACAAACTTCTCAACCCACGTGTTCTTAGTAAGGACTTCCGATGAGAACAGACTCGGAAACGCCGTACCTCCCGCGCTTAAGGGGGCATCGAGTCCGGCGGCATACCGGCCCGCTTGGACATAGTCGGCGGTGCTTATTCGGCCATCCCCACGAGTCGCCCTCGGTGCCGAATCCGCACGTTGGTGTTCGTTGTATAGCGGATTAACCTGATCCAGCCCGATGGCAAAGCGTCCCGTCTGCGTGTAGTCGGAAACCCGGATTATGCCGTCACTATGTCCGTACGGACGGTTGCTAACGCTCGCCTCATACCCGACCGCGAAGGTCACAGCGCCACCCGAATATGTCGCAAGCAGATTATCACCATTGATGTTCGTAGCTTGAAGGCTGATCGGTGTGTCACCGAACGTGATCAAAGAGCCCGTGTACGGCGACGGTGACGCCGTATCGAAAGTCAGCATGACAATCTGCCTCGTGCCGGCCGTTAATGTTTCACCGGTCGGCTTTGAAAGCGATATTCCCATAAGTCCCGGCGATCCGGTGTTGACCGTCAAGCCGCAGGTTGCGCAATCTGTTCCGGTGACCGTCGCGGACGGATTCAGAAGAACCGTCGGGTCGAACGAGACACTGAACGAAAAAGCGTTCTCAGTGCCATCGCTTGCGATCGTCACCGGAACTGTAACCGGACTGTTTGGTGCGACATTTTGGCTATTTATCTTAATGAGCCGTGGCGAACTTCCCGCATAACCCGTGAAGTTCACTGCCGTCGCATCTGCCGACAAATTGGGGAATGTCCGACTGATCGGGTCAAAAGTGTGTCCGGCCAGCGACGGGGTGATCGTATACGTTCCGCCCGCAGGCAAGCCACCGATACTGAAATTGCCGTTGACATCGGTTGTCACCGGCGAGCCACCCGAAACCGCGACGGTCACTCCTTCAAGATTTGTATTCGCAGCCGGGAAATTGTACTTCTGAATGTTTCCCGAGATCGAATAAGTGGCGACCGCAAAGTTCGCAGTGACGGAAATATTCGCCGTCACGTTCAGGTCCGTGCGCGAGGCTGTCAGAACGCCGTCGCTCCAACCAGCAAACTGATAACCCGGGTCGGGAACGGCCGTCACCGTCGTCCCGTCGGCGCCGTGGTTGACCGTCTGCGGAGTGGTTCCCAAGATCGTGCCGTTCGCGCCGGCCGTGTAGGTCAGCGTGTAGGTGGCGACCGCAAAGTTCGCGGTGACGGAAATATTCGCCGTCACGTTCAGGTCCGTGCGCGAGGCTGTCAGAACGCCGTCGCTCCAGCCCGTGAACTGGTAACCCGGGTCCGGGACGGCCGTCACCGTCGTCCCGTCGGCGCCGTGGTTGACCGTCTGCGGAGTGGTTCCCGAGATCGTGCCGTTCACGCCGGCCGTGTAGGTCAGCGTGTACTGCGGGATCGGCCCTTCGACCAACGTCGCGGCCTGAAGGGTTACGTTCCCGTATCCGCAACAATTGTAATCAAGATCCACCGTCCACCTGACCGTCAGCGTTTGTCCGCTCGACGCCGCCCGGTAGTCCAGCGTGTACACCCGATTTACGTTCGGTCCCGTCTGGGATTCGAACGATGTGTCAAGATAAACCGGCGCGCTTCCATCGCTCAGGAAGGCTTCGAACCGTCCGCGTGCCTGGAACAGGCCGAGGTAAAGCTTCAGCGTCCGGTCGGTCGTATCGGCCGGCGCGGTGATCTGATACCCGTTGCCGACTCCCCTGACCCAAACGAACTCATCGACGCTTGAGGCCGATGCCGTCGGTGTCCCCGACGTCCAGTCGAAAAGCGTTGGATTCGACGTCGCCTGACTCACCGTGGCGCCGCCGCCAAGCAGCGTGAAATTGCTGATCTTCTGCGGCGTGACCCCGCTCTTCTGATTAAAACTGCCCGCTCCGGTAAGTCCCCAATGCGCCCAATCCGCCGTCCCCTCGGACGAAAGGTCCACATTTGCCGGAGGCGTCGCCGAGTTGACGGAAAGCGATCCCGACCCAACCGGGTTGACCGTGACCGTCACGTCGTCGGTCGAACTCAGGACCCCGTCGCTGGCCGTCAACCGGAGTACATAGACCCCGTCCACGCTGAAACTTGCCGTCGTGCTCAGTGCATTAGGATCACCGAACGTGACCGTTCCCGGTCCGCTTACCGTGCTCCACGTCGTTGTCAGCACCGGCGGAAGCGGCAGGCCGTCGTCCGTCGCCGTTCCGGCAAGGTTCGCCACCGAAGGCAATGTCACCGACTGGTCGGTTCCCGCATTCACATTCGGTGCCTGGTTGGCTATCGGTCCGCTCGCCCCGAGCGAGGCCGCCTGCAACGTGACGTTTCCGAGAAGATAGATCGTATCATCGGACGTCCACTTGATAATCAGGTTCTGACCGTTCGAGGCAGCTTTGTATCTTATTGAATACACACCATAAACCGCGCCCGTGAGTATTCCGGAACTGATTGACCGATCGACGAAAGGCGAAGCGCTGCCATCACTCAGGGTCGCTTCGAGGCGCCCGGTCGTTCGCCACGCGGAGACGTACAGCCTCAGAACCTTCTCATTTGTATCGGCAGGAACGGTCAAGCCGAATCCATTCCCGAATTCGGAGACAAAAAGTCCCGTTGAACCTGACCCGGCCGTTGTCGGTGTGCCGTCGCTCCAACTGAATGAGACAGCGTTGTCGGAATATCTCAACGGGGACACGCTTCCGATCAGGCTGTAATCACTGATTTGCTGAGGCGTACTGGCCTTTCTATTGAAGCTTGTGAGAGTGTTCAACCCCCATTGGGCCCAGTCCAGATCTCCTTCGTTGGTCAAATTCACAGCCGTCGGCGGGGGGGCGATACTGCCGATCATCAGCCCTCCGCCAAGTGGATTGTTGACTGTCACCGTGACGTCATCGGTCGTGACTGCCAAACCGTCGTCAGCCGTCAATCTGAGGACATAAATTCCTGCCTGGCTGAAATCCGCCGTAGTATCGATCAGCCCGGCATTCCCGAAGGTCACGGTACCAGGACCGCTAACAGCGCTCCAACTTGTGGTGACCGAATTAGGCGGCGTAGGAAGGCCATCATCAGTCACGGTTCCGTTCAAGGTCGCGCCCGCGGGCAGGTCAACACTAAGGTCGGATCCGGCATCGGTGACCGGAGGCTGATTCGGCACTCCGCCGTCTTGGTTGACCGTGAAAATACGTCCCCCGGCAGTGATCGTGCCCGTTCGCGGACTGCCGGCGGAATTGTCAGCTACATCAAAGTTCACAACGCCGTTCCCGCTACCTGAGGCCGGTGACGTAACTGTCAGCCAGCTGTCATTGGCCACAACCGACCAAGAACAACCCGTGGAGGTGATGTTGAAACTGCCGCTGCCGCTTGCGATTCCGAAATTTTGTGCCGCCGGTGATATGGTATGTGATTTCTCCGTGCTGCCGGACGCAATACCCACATTGCACGATAGGGGGTTCGCCGGAGTATCGGAAAAATCGATCGCAGTCGATTGTGACAAATAATTTGGCGTGGCCTGTCTTTGGAAATGCAAATGATCCCCGCAACCGTTGAAGTCGCCATCCGTTGCCCCGGTGTGGCCCTGACGGGCCACGAAAAGACCCTGACAAACGTCCGTTCCAACAACCGTCTGCATCGAGTCGGTTTGCAGATGGGAGTAGCTCGTATAGGTCCCGTCGGAATGCTGAATGATGAGCACGTTGCCGAGATATGCGCCTGGACAGTGATTCGCATCGAAATCCGGACAATCTGTGTCAAGTTCGTTGCAGACCTGTGACGAAAAGGAATAAACAACGAGTCCGTCTGCCGCAGCCAATACGTGGGCCCCGACCGTCAGGGACTGGAAATCGTAAGCGTAATTGAAGTATTGGAAATGTGAAGTGAGCCCGCACGAACCCGGCGCCGTATAACCCGAGCCGCCCTGAATCATCGTGGAACTTAACATCGGGAGGTTGAAACTGACAACTGCCGTCCCAAGTTCGGTAATTTGTCCGTCCCAGCGCTGGTATTGGAGCTTCGTTTCCGACGGCAATAGACGTTTGATGACAATGCCGTCCCGTAAGACCCCAACCAATTGACCCGACCCGAATTCGGTCACACGCCCTGAAAAGCCCTCTGACCCATGCAATTGGCCGACGCCGAAAAGATTGCTGCCTTCGACCTTGTGGCGGCCATCCGCGGAATACGCCTCAAACGGGAACGAGTCTTCGGCACCGCGAAGCGTTTCGCGATGAACGAATCCGTCGGGACCCTTTCTTGGAATCGGAAATCCGGTTGGAGCAATGTTCGCAGTACGGCCTCCGACCTTCGGGTCCAGCGGAACGAAGTCGTCGGTCAGGAGCGGCGGTTCTTCGGCCTGTACGGTTAATTCCTCAGAACCATCTACTCTCAGGTATTCTGATACGTCATTCTTGAACTTCAACAAGGGCAACTCGTCAGTGTGATTCAGCGCCGGTCGATAAAAGTGGATTCCGCTTCCCGAGTCGTCCCATTGAATTGCGTCTGCGTACACGCCTCTTTGGACCAGCAGCTGACGTTGGCCCGTAAGAAGATCGATCGTTTCAAGTCCAAAATCGTCGCCTCCTGCAAATGTGTAGGCGACCTGATTGTCATCAACCGGCGATATTGCAGCGGCTAGCACGATCCGAGATGAGATCTTTTGAACCTTGCCTGTCTCGAGATCCTCGAGAAGCAGCACACCGGAGGGCGAGCCTCGTTTCAGTGATGTATAGAGCAATCTGCGATTGTCTGACGAAAGTGAGAAAGCCTTGAATACGGGGTTAGTTGTCTTCAGCGGAATTACTTCGACCCCTTCGCCGTTTTCGACAAGCTTAAAGGCACTGCCATTGATCGCGTTGACGTATGGTCGAAGCGTCGTCCGCGGACTCTGGGACTGCGCTGCGGATTTCGCATCCGGAAGCGCTTGAGGATCCGACTGAGCACCGTTTACCGCAAACGCAGTTACAAGTCGTGCGCTTGGTATGACAGCCGCCAGAAAAGTCGACGCCGTCAAGAGAATCGCGCCAAAGCAAACCAGACAAAGAAACCGCAACCCCCGATGAGATATCTCCAACATCTATTAACTCCCTTGATAATCCTTGACTACTGAACGAACACCATAAGTACAAATCGTCACAACGGCACCGACGAGTCAATCCAAGCAAAACGAATCTTGGGCAAACCCATGAACAAAAAAAACACGACCAATGACGACCTGCTTCAAATCAGATTCAATCGAGCATCGTTTCCACCAAACGGAACCATCGGCGAACGTCGATTCAACCGGGACTCTTCCACTTTTGTCTCCAGAACCCGGCGAATTCGACCACAACGCCACGCTGGTTGCCGACCGTCAACAGGCACGCGGCCAAACTCAGCGCTGAGTTCACACACTAGTACCCGGCACTCAGGATGTCGATGCTATATACGAACATGATATCGCAAGTGAGACGATTTTCCATGCAGAAATTTGCGCAGTCGACCGTCATATCGATAAGGCAATCGATATCCTGCCGTTCTTACGAACCGAACAGCCCGGCCCTAAATCGTAATTCACACCGCGCCTCCGCTAAGGATCGGCGACGATCCTCAGGCTTGTTACTTCTTCGGCCACCGTGACGGCGACCGGTGCGAAGTTCCGGCCCTTTGCCCGGACGCTGATTACATATGTTCCGCCGACGGGGACGTCATCGAACCGGTACAGCCCGAAGGCGTTCGAGACCACCGTTCGGCTGGCACCCGTGCCGTCCGTCATTGTCACCCGGGCTCGGTTCACCGCGATGCC
>JAKQII010000308.1 GCA_029557535.1 Acidobacteriota bacterium | reverse complement strand
GCCTATACCGAGTTCCGGACGGTGCTGTCGCAGAAGCCGATGATCGAGCAATTGCTTCCGATCCCGGCCTCGCAGGAAGAGGGTGACGCTGCGTCGGCAAGCGCCGAATACATTTACGAGCAGCCGGTTGCCGAGATACTCGGAAAACTGCTTCCGAAGCAGATCGAAACACAGGTCTACCGGGCGATGCTCGAGTCGGTCGCGTCGGAACAGGGTTCGCGCATGACGGCCATGGACAGCGCTTCGAAGAATGCCGGCGAGCTGATCGATACGCTGACGCTCAACATGAACCGTATCCGTCAGGCGGCGATCACGAAAGAGATCATCGAGGTCGTTTCGGGCGCGGCGGCTCTCTAACTCACAGAACCAAAAGTGCAAGTGGATCTGGATTGAAATTGTCAACAATTTCAACTACGATTCGCTTGTTTTTTTTTGTCATGCGACATGCAGGGAGGTTTGCCCGAACGGGATAGATTCCATGAACTGGTATTTCGCAGCCCTCAATAAATACGCCGATTTCAGTGGTCGCGCGCGCCGCCGGGAATACTGGACGTTCACGATTGTCAATGTGGTTCTGATCATCGTGGGCGTCATTGTCGACAACGTCGTCGGGACCATCGTCTTCGACGGCCCGTTCGGATACCTGTCGTTGGCGATCATCATTGCGACGATCATCCCCGGACTGGCGGTGACCGTTCGACGTTTGCACGATTCCGGAAAAAGCGGCTGGTACTACCTTCTCAGTTTCATACCATACGCCGGTGGGATCCTGATGCTGGTCATGATGCTGCTCGATTCCGAACCGAACGAGAATCAATACGGTTTGGATCCGAAAGCCGACGAGCGAGGCGGGATCTTCAATCTCAATGGCTGAACTTCGAGAAGCCTCTGCCCGTCGTCTTTCCCGCTACGCGCCGCTGGTGCTTTGGATCGGGTTGATCTTCCTGGCGTCTTCGACGACCGGTTCGATGTCGAACACGTCGCGGATCATCCGTCCGTTGCTTCACTGGCTGTTTCCCGCGGCGCCCGAAGACATCATCACGATCTATCACGGCTATATTCGCAAGTCGGCGCATTTCATTGAATACGCGATCCTCGCATTCTGGGCTTCGCGGGCATTTTGGGGGTCGGCGCGCGAATATATGAATCGCTATTGGTACGCGCTCGCCTTCGCCGTCGTAATTGTCACGGCGTCGCTCGACGAGTTCAGCCAAAGCTTCAATCCGGCGCGAACGTCGTCGCCGTATGATGTTGTTCTTGACTGTGTCGGTGGAACGACGATGATCGTCGCGCTTTTCGCCGTGCGAAGTTTTCTCAGCGGAAAGCGCTGATCCGCGCCAACTTTCGGGATCTTTTATTGCGAACTCGTCGTACGCAATCCCGATGATCATCAAATTCAGCCGAGTCGCGGTAACGCTCTTACTTTCCGCGATCCTTTTTGCAACTTTCAATTCGTACGCGGCCGGGTCAAAGGGCGATGTTTCGCCGTCGTATTCGATCACGATCGATGATTCAAACCATCGCCTCGCCAAGGTGCGGGCGGTGATGACGACACAGGACGAATTCCTGTACATGGCGCCGGGCGCGCAGATCCTGCCGCGTCGCTGGGCAACATTCATCGGAGATCTGAAGGTCTTCGACGGGACGGGCAATCCGGTTGCCGCAACGGAACTTCCCGACGCGAAATGGAAACTCGACATTGCGGGGCCAACGAAGATCACCGTGACCTATTCGGTCCGGCTCGATCACGAAAAATACGAATGGCCGGGCGGGATCGACGGCGTCGCGTACGCGACCGATTGGGGCGTGTTTTGGACGTCGCGGGCACTGTTGATAATGAACGGCGCGGATCGTTCCGGGATCGCCGTCGACTTCAAACTGCCCGCCGCGTGGCGGGTCACGGCGCCGTGGAAACCGGTCCGCGACGATCCGAACTCGTTCATCGCGAAGAACCAAACCGATCTTTCCGAGGCGATGATCTTCGCCGGCACACATCGCGAGATCAGCGTCAAACGATCGGGGTTCGAGCTGATCTTCGCGCTCGGCGGCGAAGAAATCGTCTCGCGCACGGAAGAGTTCCGGAAGATGTCGGAAGGCGTGATGGACTATTACATCACCTTGATGGGCGGTGTTCCGAAGCCGCGGCCGGCGAACCGTTTCGAACGCGCGGTGGTGATCATCAACTCGGCGAACAACACCGACGGCGAGGTGATCGGGAACAACATCAGCCTCCTCGTCGACCGCGGCGGCGGCGAAATGGCAAAACTTTTCTCGACATTTATCTTTGCGCACGAGTTCTTTCATTTCTGGAACGGAAAATCGATCACGCCGAAGGATGACGACTGCGAGTGGTTCAAAGAAGGCGTCTCGAACTACTACACGATCAAGGCGCTGCACCACGTTGGTTTTCTTGATGAACCCGGCTTCTTTCGGGCGATGAACAGCATTTTCTACCAGCGTTACCGGACGGACCCGGGACTCGGGAAGATCGCGCTGACCGCCGGCGGCGAGAAACACGACCATTGGGGCATCATTTACGGCGGAGGCATGTTTGCGGGGATCGCGCAGGATCTGATGATCCGCAAGTCGTCGGGCAACCGGAAAAGCCTCGACGACCTGATGCGCGCGTTGTACAAGCGGTACGGCGGAACGGACGACGAATACACGCTTGATGAGATCCGGCGCCGGCTGTCGGATTTGAACGGCAGCGACCAGTCCGAATTCTTCAAACGCTACGTTGCCGGAAACTCGGCGATCCCGATCAACGAATTCCTGCCATTCGCCGGTCTCGACGCAACGATCGAAGACGGCAATCTCAGAGTGATCCGGTCCGAAAAAAGAGATCCGGCCAAGGAACGCATCCTGGCCGGCCTGCTCGGGACGCCGAAGCGCTGACACGCCGGCCGCGCCCGCGGGCCGTTGCCGTCGTCCCGGGTTTCGGTCGATGACCTTTGAAGTTGTTCACGTTGGCGATGTTGGGATATTATCGAAACATCAAAACGCCTGATGTCGTTATCAGTTGTTGAATGTACAAGATCAAAGGAGTTTCTAAATGAGCATCTGGGATAAAGTCAAAAACGAAGCGCTGAATCAGTTTATCGAGGTCATCGAATGGCTCGATGAGTCTCAGGATACGCTGGTTTACAGATTTCCGGTCCACGGCCAGGAGATCAAGAACGGCGCACAGTTGATCGTCCGCGAATCGCAGGCGGCGGTTTTCGTCCACGAAGGTCAGGTCGCCGACGCGTTCGGTCCCGGACGCTACACCATCGACGGCGGCAATACGCCGATCCTGAGCAAGCTCGGAGCGTGGAAATACGGCTTCAACTCGCCGTTCAAATCGGAGGTTTATTTCGTCAACACGAAGCAGTTCACCGACATGAAGTGGGGCACGTCGAACCCGATCATGCTCCGCGACAATGATTTCGGAATCGTTCAACTTCGTGCGTTCGGCGCCTACAGCCTTCGCGTCGCGGATCCGTCGACGTTCATCAAGGAGATCGCCGGAACGAACGCGCATTTCCAGACCGAGGACATTGACGCGCAGCTGAAGCGCGCGATCGTTACCGAGTTTTCGGACGCTCTCGGCGAACTCAAGATCCCGGCGCTCGATCTCGCGTCGCAGTACAAGGAACTCGGCGAGGCGATCCGCGCGAAGATCAACGAGGATTTCAGCACGTACGGTCTTGAGGTCACGAAATTCTATGTCGAGAACATCTCGGTCCCGCAGGCGGTCCAGGATGCGATCGACAAGCGCGCGGCGATGGGTGCTCTCGGCGACGCCCAGCGCTATATGCAGTTCCAGGCGGCGGACGCGCTTCGCGACGCGGCTCAGAACGAAGGCGGCGGCGCGGGCCTCGGAGCGGGCTTGGGCGCCGGATTCGCAGTCGGAAACCAGATGGCGAACGTCTTCGGCGGCGGCGCACAGCAGGGCGGACAAGCCCCACAACAGCCGGCGGCGGCGATGATCGCGTGCCCGTCGTGCGGCAAACCGAATGCGGTCGGAACAAAGTTCTGCGGCGATTGCGGCGGCAAGATGGAAGTCGCCAAGGTCCCGTGCGTGAAGTGCGGTGCGGAACTTCGCGAAGGCGCGAAATTCTGCTCGGAATGCGGTTCCAGCCAGGAAAAGCAGAAATGCGCGAACTGCCAGGCCGAACTCAACGCGGGCGCGAAGTTCTGCAACGAGTGCGGAACGAAAGTTGAATGATTTTGGATTTTTGATTTTGGATTTTGGATTCGGGCTTGCGGTTCCGGATCCAAAATCCCTTCTCAGCAATCGCAAATCGCAAATCGCAAATCGAAAATGTCTATCAGTCCCGAACTCCTCGAAATCCTTCGCTGTCCGAGATGTAAATCGGAAGTTAAGATCAAAGACGATAAGAGCGGCCTCAAGTGCCAGAATCCGGAATGCTCGCTGGTTTACCCGATCCGCGACGAAATTCCCGTGATGCTGGTCGATGAAGCCAAGGTCGAAAAGTAGCCTTTCCGATTGATTCAACTCAAACCGAGAAGATCTGCCCGCGAATCGTCGCGAATTTGCGCGAACAGGTTCGATCGCGGCCGTTCGCTTCGATGCTGACAAACTCGCCTACTAGCGCCCACTAAGCGACGCGGCCTGATGCGCTGGCAGGTGCACCTCCGATTCGCGTTCTTGAAGATAATTCGCTGACATCATTCCTTCGCGGTTGCGATCGCAAACTGTGAATCGCTCGCCTATCTCCGCTACAATAACGATTCATGATCACCGGGCCGCAACTCGATCTGTCAAAAATCAAACGCGTTCTGGTCGTGCGTCTGCGGTCGATCGGCGATACCGTCCTGATCACGCCGTCGCTCATCGCGCTCAGACGCGCGCTTCCAAACGCGAAGATCGACGTTCTGCTCGAGGATTGGGTTGCGCCGGTGCTCGACGGATTCGACCAGATCGATGAGGTACTTTCGTTCAACAAATCGTCGAAACGCTCGCGATTTGCAGTTGCGCGCGAGATCAGAAAGCGCGAATACGACGTCGCGTTCAATCTCCACGGCGGCACGACCTCAACGTTCTTCGTTCGCGTTTCCGGAGCAAAGCACCGCGTCGGCTACGGCCATTATCGTTACTCGTTTCTCTACAATCATTTGCTGACTTCGTCCGCGGATTTCTGGGGCAGAGCCGTGACGCATTCGGCGGAACAGCACCTGGCGTTGATCGGATCGGTTGGAATTCCGGTGGATGATCGGCCGAAGACCCGTTTGAACGTGACGGAATCGGCGGCGGCCTCTTTGAATTCGAAATTCAAGATTCAAGATTCGGCTTCAGATTCAAAATCCAAAATCCAGAATCCGGAATCGAAAGTCGCGCTTCTTCATCCGGTTGCGGCGTTTGAAACAAAGGAACTGGCGGTCGGGAAATTTGCTGAGATCGCGGAATTCCTCTCGACGTTCGGTTTCGAAGTCGTTGCCGTTGGCGCGCCGAACGAACGGGAAAAGGTCGAACGACTACGATCGATCTGCAAGGTACCGATCCTGGCCTTTTGCGATCTTTCGCTGCCTGAAATCACGGCACTGGCCGCGCGGGCGGGTGTTTTTGTCGGGAACGATTCGGGGATCGCGCACATCGCCGCGGCGGTCGGCTGTCCGTCGGTCGTGATCTTCGGTTCGTCGAACCGCGATCACTGGCGGCCGTGGACGGACGTGCCGCACGAGATCGTGTTCGAACCGTTCGATTGCCAGCCGTGCGCGGGCTACAGGTGCGAGAAATTCGACTCGCCGCGATGTATCGAATCGGTCCGCGTTGAGGCGATCGTGAACGCGATAAAGTCATTGCTTGGGTGAATAGTGGCTGAATCAGAATTACTAATATTTCGTGGTACACTTCAATTAGAATTGTAGAGATTTGAATCATTGTTTGCGAGGTGCAGATCAATGTGTGGAACACGTAACTTGAGCTTAATTCTGACTATTGCGGCGATCCTTGGCTTTTCGTTTTTCACTCTTGATAACGCGAGATCGACTTTGGCACTCCCGGAGCAGATATCAATTCGCGGCAGTCAACAGAGGGGTGTTCCTGGGCGAAATGCGGTTCTTGAGAGCGCGCCGGTGAAATTGCCTCGGGCCGGGGTGATTGATTCCGTGGAGGGCGGACGAGCAGGATTTTGGATCACCGGGTCTCGAAGGTTGTCGTTTGATTCCGCAAACCAGGCTATCGGAACGAGATTGCCGGCAGGCACTTACCAAGTTTATCCCAATCTGCCGCGCGGGGCGGACACGGCGTCGGTAACGTTGAACGTGACACTTCAACCGTAGCAGCCAAAAGGCTGTTGTGATTCTCGGTGCACCGTCGTAGTCGACAGAAGAAAACAAACGATGTCGAATCGATAGGAGTGTATGTAGAAAGCATCGCTGTCTGATCGGAGCTTGATTCAAGCGAAACCTGAAGTATGAAAGTAAAAGGAATGACGCCGATGCTGGCGACCACGGAACGGTCGCGTACGATCGAGTTTTACGAGAGAAATCTCGGCTTCGAGTGCCGCGGAAAATGGCCCGAAGGCGAACCCTGCTGGGCCAGTATCTTCAACGGCGACGTCGAGATCGCATTCTCGACGCCGAACGCGCACAACCCGTTCGAAAAGGAGACGCAGACAGGATCGATTTACCTTTATGTCGATGGCGTGGAAGAAATTTGGGAAAAACTTAAACCAGATTGCGCAATAGACACTTCGGCTCCCCAACGCCGTTGACCGATCTAGCCGCGGATTACGCAGACAACGCGGATATGCGCAGAAAGTTTAGACCTGATTGAACTTAGGCCGTCGATTGCGACAAAATCGCAATTCGCCATCATCCGGCTTAATGGGTTGTCCGCGTCATCCGCGTTCATCAGCGGCTAATGCGTTATCCGGGTTAAAGACTCCGTCGAGATCGTTTATTATCTCGAGACGTTCGATTACGGCATGAGGGAATTCGGAATCCGCGACTGCAACGGCTACATCCTCAACATCGGCGAGAACGCGGTCACTTGACCCGGGTCAGCGCAACCGGGATCGGCAGCCATCGGTGATTTGTTCCGAACGTGAGGTCGTTAAGGCGATCGATCTTGAGCTCCACCTCGTCGAGCAATGAATCGGGCGGGAGATCTTCTTCGCGTTCGTAGCATGCATGCGCGATGCATGCCGCCGGTTTGACCTCGTGAACCAGGCATCCGATTCCGGGTTCAAATAGCGGACATGCGTATCTTCGCAGGAACGTATCGCCTTCGTCCGACAAATTGAAATTTTCGATCGCGTCTTCGATCCGCGATTCGAGACTCGCAAGAACCTTGGGCGGCAGGCCGTCCAGCCTGTCTCTGATCTCGATCGCCTCAAGTCCGGAAATATGGACATTGACGAAATGCGCGTCGAGGCAGCATGCTCCCGGCGTTTCGCAGGCCGCGCAGCTTTTTGCTTTGAATTCATATTCGCGGACGATCCGATCCCTGAACGCGTCCTTGATCGAGCGCAGTTTCTCCAGTCCGACTTTTTTCGGGAACACTTTCATTTGCTATACTTTATGAACCCACGAAACCAGTTCGACGCAAACTGCCGTATTTTCCGAGCAGTTGGTGAGATTTTACATTAAGAGGGAAGGTTTATGCTGAAAGAGGGAGACAAGGCGCCGGAATTCACGGCGAAGAACCAGAACGGAGACGACGTCAGCCTGAGCGATTTCAAAGGCAAACGTGTCGTGCTTTATTTCTATCCGAAGGACGACACGCCGGGCTGCACGAAAGAGGCGTGCAGTTTGCGCGATTCGAATGGAGTTTTCGAGGAAAAAGGAATCAAGGTCCTCGGCGTTTCGATCGACAGCGAAGCGTCGCATCAGAAGTTCATTTCCAAGTACAACCTGCCATTCGATCTTCTTGCCGATACCGACAAGTCGCTCGTGCAAACGTACGGCGTTTGGGGCGAAAAGAGTATGTACGGCAAAAAATACATGGGGATCAACCGGATGACGTTCCTTATCGACGGCGACGGCAAGATCGCGAAAATCTTCAACAAGGTAAAAGTTGCCGAACACGCCGACGAGGTGCTGGCGGCGTTTGGCGAATGAGGGCGGTAGACGGCAAACGGTAATCTGTAGACAGCAGGAAGACCGACTGAGGTTCGAGCTGATCCGTCTACCGTCTACCGTCTAGTGTCTACCGGCTACTTTGAATGTCTCAAAAGCGGATGCGCTGGGCCGAACTGTTGGATGTCCTGACGGACTCGGACCGGAAACGGGAAGTCGTGATCGAGCGGGCAACCGAGGCCGAACGCCTCGCGCTGTTCCTTCTTCGCCGTGAAGGCTGGGCGGCGAAACTCGCGCCGCGCGATATCCGTCACTTCTCGATCGAGATCTCGAAGCCGGGACAACGTACGGCGGTCGAACTCAAGAATCAGCGAGCCAAGGTTCATCTCGGCCAGATCGAACGCTTTCTCGATTTTCTTTCGTCGGGTCCAAAGCATTTCAACACCGGACTTTTCATTTCCTCGAGCGGCTTTACGCCATCGGTTTACGCATATCTTCGTGAAGAGAGGATCGCGAACCTGCAGCTCGCGATCATGCGCGACAACAATCTCCATTTCGATCCGGAAAGGATCGATCAGGCTGAAGAGCGCGAACGGCCGATCTACATCGGCGTGTTCACCTGCAAAGGCGGAGTTGGGAAGACGACGATCTCGGCGCATCTCGCCGGCGCGTTCGCGATGAACGGTTACGACGTCGCGCTCATCGATCTCGACCACCAGCAGAATCTGCGGAAGATCCTCGGCGAGGGTGTTTACCTGCCGGCGACGCGGGGGAATTTCGGCTCGGTCGTGTCCGTACTCACGAAAGACGAATGGGACGAAGGCGATTATCGGGAAACGAAGGTGGTCGTGTGCGACTGCAATCCTGAATTCGAGGCGAATCCGCGCGATTACGTTCAGAAGTTCGACTATTGCATTGTCCCGACGACGCTCAATCCGCTCGGGATCAACAAGAATGCCGACGTCATCAAACGGACGCTTTCCGCGATCAGGCGCGAGAACCAAAAGGCCGAATTGTTCATTCTGATCAATGCGCTCCAGACCGACGAGGCCAATCGCAATATCCTGCTCAATCAGGCATTGCATGCGCAATTCAAGACATTGCGCGAGACGGATTCGCGGATCCACTACATCAGTCCGGCCGACTGCGCGATCCGATTCTCAAAACAGTTGCTTTACTGGGGTTATCATCTCTTCGACGGCTCGAAACCACAACTCGCGTTCCGTAGCGTCGGACGCTATTCGTACCCGCGGATGGATTTCCTAAAGCTTGTCGATCAGCTCGAACTTCACACCGAGATCGCCAAAGCAAAATCCGCCGGAACCTCTTAGGGTCCGCGGCGGATTTGCTTATGGTGCAAGCAATCAACCTGCGTTGTACTTTTTCTTGGAAACCCCGGCCCAGATCGATCCAATTAGATTAAAATCGTTGATCGGCTTCTTCTTGTGGGCGCCTTTCCACCCACCATTCCCTTTTGAATGCGCCTGTGGCTCCATTGCCCGGACTTCCGCATATTCGGCGTTGCCCTTGGCTTCGTAGATTACGTTTACGTGTCGTTTGCCGGTTCCGGATTCCATATACGCCAGGTAGACCGGACCGTAACTGAGCATCCATTTGAGCTCGTCGATGCCCATGTCGCTCGATTTCGGATACTCGATCAGCATCATCGCGTTCTCGCGGATGATCTGCTTTACGCCTGAATCGGGCATGCCTCCGAGCGGTTCGCGAAGGTGCTGATAATGATCCCAAAGCTTTTGTTGTGACGGAAATATCGACATCGCGGCCTGATACCACCAGGTAAGGCTCGCCGCCCAACACGCCATGTCGTTGATCTGTCCGATCGCGTCAAGATTTCTGTATTTTGATCCCATTTCTTGTTCTCTTCCCTGTTGTATGAATGATAATAACTACCCTTGCAAGACGGGCTGCCAACGATTTTTTGCGTTTAGGCGTCTAAATGCTGTAGAATTTGCTTCCCTCTGAACGTGGGGGCGACAGGCTTCGACAGGGGCCGGTACAGATCTTTGGATGCACGTCGGGCATGCTTGTAGGCTCGTTAAAACAATAAGCAAAACACAAATGCCAACCAAGAATTGGCTCTCGCTGCCTAATTAACCTTAGCAACAGCGATGTCCCGCCGGAAGTCTGCTTGATGCGACCGAACGGGGCATAACTCAGTTCAAGCTAGGGCGCGTCCACCACCTGCGGGCGCGCGCGAAACATCAGCCAGGTTGGCCTGTCGCAAGGTTTTGTCAGTTTGCTGACTTGCGACGGGTGAGACAAAAGCAAACGGACTAAGCGTGTAGAGTCCACTGGTCGCCGCTCTTGGATGCGGGTTCGATTCCCGCCGCCTCCACCAAACCAATTCGAATTTGGATTTGGGATTTCGGGTTTGGGATCTTGAACCGACCCTCATTTCGTCCTGCTAAACCTTCTGTAAATGCGACCTTGTGCCTGCCGGATGAATTTCCGCAACAAGATTAATTAATTTTCTTCATATTTATAATATTGCAGATCTAAGTGTATCTAATATATTCTAACATCGGCACATGAGTATATGCACTGTGAGTTATATACAGTTACACAGACCGCAAACTATGTGGAGGAAATTATGAAGAAATGGAAAGCAATCCTGACCGTCGTATGGATCGCGACCGGTTTGCTGGTTATCACGACCAACAACTCGGCGGTCGGGGCAAAAGACGACGCCAAGGAACTTTACAAGCAGAATTGCCGTGTTTGCCACGACAAGGATTCGCCAAACGGGGAATACTCGCCAATGAGCCTGACGCAGGACCAATGGAGGGCATTCTTTAAGAACAAGTTTCAGGCGAAACACAAAGACGTAATTCTCGACCGGGAAAAGAAGAAACTGGTCGAATTCCTTACCGCGGACAAGATGCAGGCAATTCAAAAATACTGTGTCGACCACGCCGCCGATTCAGAGCAGCCTCAGACTTGCAGCGAATGAACTGACTCGGCGCTGAAAGCGCCAAACAAGGAGACATATGCGTAAGTTAACATTCCTTTTCATAACACTTGCGCTCTGCATCTCAACACCGGTTCTGTGGGCACAGAATGTCCAGCCATCCCCCCAGACGGATCAGAACCGGAAAGCGGATGACGAATCGCTTCGTAACGAAATTGAAAAACTAAAAGAGATGGTGAAGGCGCTCGAAGAACGCCTCGCAGCACAGGAGAAAAAGAACACCGTTCCGGCAACGACGCCGCCGGTTGCAGTTCAGGAGGATACAGAGAAAAAGATCAACGAGCTTGATCGCCGGGTGACGAAGACCGAGCGCGACACATCGCTTCAACGCGTGCGCATCAGCGGTGATTACAGGTTCGAAGCGCACACGATCCGCGCCACGCTTCCGGCCCGCTACGATGGCATGAAGCTCCAAAACCTTCTCGTAAAATCAATGTTCTCGATCGGCGTCCTCGGACGCCCCCCGATGAACCTGGGCGAGATCGAACAGACGGTCGCGGCCAACTACGGAAGTTATCAGTATTTTACTTCGAACTTGACGTTCGATCAGTTGAAACAGTCGATGGCGAGTTTTCCGCCCGACATGCAGCAGCAATTGATGGGAATGCTCCTGCCGGCAACCTACGTTCCTGAAACGAAGGCGAACAACTCGATCCTATACACCAACAGGCTCCGGCTCAGACTCGATTCAAAGGTCACCGAGAACATGTCGTTCAGCGCACGCCTGAGCATGTACA
>JAKQII010000307.1 GCA_029557535.1 Acidobacteriota bacterium | reverse complement strand
CCAACTGACGGCGGAATTCTCCTTGTATTTTCAAGCGAAATAGGTGAGAATTTACCGATTTGCGTCAAGCAAGATTTCATCTGTTGAAAACCGTAGAATAAATGAGAATACAATTGAACTTTCGGCATCTTTTTCTGACCGTTACCGTTCTCGGTCTGCTCGCCGGATCCGTCGTCGCGCAGAAAGTAAGACTGCGTTCCGAGATCACGCCTACTTGTTCGAGCGGGACCTCGCGCTGGAAGTTTTCCGACATCTACGCGGACGGGAACATCGCCGTACAGGGCAGCTATAACTGCCGCGGCGCCTTCATTTACGACATTTCGAATCCGGATGCTCCGACGCTCACGTCGTGGTACAACCCCGGCGCGAACCAGCAGTTTCTCGAAGCGATCGTAATCGGCAACCGCGGGTATTTCGGCAGTGGCAACAGCGGCGGTGTTCACATCGTCGATCTGACCAACCCGGCGAGCCCGCAGTTGCTCGGCATCGTGAACTCCGCCAACGGCAACGGCCACAATTCGATTCATGAAATGATGGTCATCACGCAGAATGGCCAGACATATCTGATCGAGAACTCGAATGCTCTCTCGAACAAGATCATAAAGTTCATCAACGTCACCAACCCGGCGGCGCCCGTCTTCGTTCGCGATCTCAATCCGACCGAACCGCAGTGGGTCCACGCGATGCACATCCGCGGCAACATCATGATCACGTCCGGCTGGGGCAATTCGTCGAATCGCGGACGGACGGAGATCTACGACATCTCGAATCTTGCGACGCAAGCCCCGGCGCTTCTTGGTTTCATCGAGGACACAAGTTCGACCACGGCGGGAAACAGCATGCACAGCAGTTGGACAAGTGAAGACGGGAGCGTCCTCTACAGTGCCCGCGAAACGACCAACGGCACCGGCGACGTCCGCGTGTATGACATCGCGAATCCGGCACAGCCGATCCTGATGGACCGGCAGACGATGAACGGCCTGAATCTGAACGCCGTGACTCCGCACAACCCGGTCGTAATGGGCAACAAGCTTTATGTTTCCTGGTACCAAGCGGGACTTCAGGTATTCGATATCTCGATCCCGGCCCAACCGAAACGGATCGGACAATACGATTCGTACCAACAGACGTTCGTGCCGACCGATACTGTGGGACTTACCGAAGAACCGTGGGACATAGTTTGCGGCAGCGAGAATCTGCAGAACGTACTGCCGACATCTTATGACGGCGCGTGGGCGGTGTTTCCGTTCCTGGGCGAGGATCGGGTCTTGGTCGGCGATCTGACGTACGGATTGCTCGTGGTTGACGTCACGCGCGCAACGGCGCCGGCGAGGAACGTGGTTTCGGACTTTGACGGCGACGGCAAGACCGATCTTTCGACGTATTCGCCGGGCACGGGACTTTGGAACATTGAACGGAGTTCGAACGGCAGCCAATCGCAAGCGTATTTCGGGATCTCCGAGGATCGGGTCGTGACCGGCGACTACGACGGCGACGGCAAATCGGACATCTCCGTCTGGCGGCCATCGAACGGCACTTGGTACCGGATCAACAGCGCGACCGATACGTTTTACCAGGCCCAGTTCGGATTGAACAGCGATCGCCCGCTCGAAGCTGATTATGATGCCGACGGCAAGACCGATATCGCGGTCTGGCGTCCTTCGACGGGAACCTGGTACATCTGGCGGAGCACACTCGGAATCCATATCCAAAATTGGGGGGTCAGCACCGACATCGCGCTTACCGGCGATTACGAAGGTGACGGCAAAGCGGACATGACCATTTACCGTCCGAGCACCGGTACTTGGTACGTGATGCAGAGTTCGTCGAGCATTCCGCTCATCTACAATTGGGGTATTTCAACCGACAAGCCGCTCTCGGGTGATTTCGACGGCGACGGCAAATCTGATTTGGCGGTTTACCGTCCGTCGGAAGGCACGTGGTATGTTCTCAAGTCTGAAAGCGCTCAGGTCCTGATCACCCGTTTTGGGCTTTCCGAAGACGTTCCGACGCCGGCAGATTTTGACGGTGACGGCAAGGCCGACATTGCGGTCTATCGCCCGTCAACGAGTAACTGGTACAGGCTCGGCAGTTCCGACGGCGGGTTCTTCGTCCGCGAGTTCGGGCAATCCGGCGACATTGTTTCGCCTTCATCAGTACAGCCGTAAACGTTGCAGTTCGGTTTCGGTATTTCCCGGATCCATGGTTTGGGCGGCGACGTTTGGACTGTGGATCCGTTTCCTTTTGGTTATGAAATTGACGCTGACAATTGAATCCGGCTCGTTTGTCGGACGGACGTTCGAATTGACTGAAGGATCGATGACGATCGGCCGGGGCGAGCATTGCACGGCGAGATTCGACCCGCTTGTCGAGCGCGTGATGTCCAAGCTTCACTGTGCGATCGAAGCGGGTCCGGACGGGTTTCTTCTCGTCGATCAGAACAGCACGAACGGCACGTATCTCAACGGCGAAAGGATCGAACGGGTGATTCTGAAATCCGGCGACGTGATCCAATTCGGGAAGAACGGCGTGACGGGACGCGTATCGCTCGCGGCCGCGGCTGAACCTGAGAGCATGGAAACTTTGTTTGCGCCGATGCCGGAACTGCCGCAGTCGCAGCCGACCGTCGCGTACATGCCGAGTCCGATTCCCGCCTCACCCGCGCCTGTCGGTTTTCCGCCCGTTGACTTAGTGCCGTTGCCCGCCCCGAGCGTGCGCAATTCGATCTCCCATTTCAGCGTCGGCAGCATGCCGAAGGAGTACGTGCCGGAACCGGAAAAGAGCAATCCTCTCATGATCATCGGTGCATTCATCGCGATCATCGGCGGACTCATTTGTTTCGTGCTTGTGATTCTGATAACCCTTCTGTCGGTCGGACCGGTCACGGCGATCATCGCGACGGCGGTAGCGTTCGCTCCGGTGATCATTTACGTCACCCCATTCATGTTGATCGACCGATATGATCCGGAGCCGCTCTGGCTTCTCGCGCTGGCGTTCGCCTGGGGAGCTCTTGTTTCGATCGCATTCTCTTTCTTTGCAAACACGATCGCGGGTATCGGTGCGGCGATCGCCGGCGGCGAACAGTTTGGCAACAGCTTTATGGCTGTCGCGGCGGCGCCGATCTTCGAGGAAGGCTCGAAAGGACTCGGTGTCCTTCTCCTACTTCTAATTTTTCGCAAGTATTTTGACGACATTCTTGACGGCATCGTCTTCGCCGGAATGGTCGGGCTGGGATTTGCCGCGGTTGAGAATATACTTTATTACGGCCGGGCGATAAACGGCGGCGGTGCGGTCGCGCTTGGCCTGCTTTTTGTTCTCCGGGGAATCCTGTCGCCCTTCGCGCATGCGACCTTTACGTCGATGACGGGCATCGGGTGCGGAATTGCGCGCGAAACGCATAACAAGTTGGCCAAATTGATATTCCCGTTGCTGGGTTATGTATTTGCGGTTTGCCTTCATGCGTTGTGGAACGGACTGGCGACGTTTGCCACCACGATCCTGCAGGGTCTCAACATTGGCTGGCTCTGCGATTGGCTTGGCCGGGGACTTGAGGGTCTGTGCGCATTTCTCGTCGCCTATGCCGCGGTTCAGATCCCGCTGTTCCTGATCTTCATTTATTTCACGATTTATGTTCTGAGACGCCAGAACCGGATCTTGAAGGAAATGCTCGCGATCGACGTCGCGCGCGGTCTCTTGCCGGAGGACCATGCCGCGAAGGCGACGTCGATCTTCGGTTCGATCGCCTGGCGTTTTGGCGGATTGGGTTCAGGCAAGTTCGGAGCGCGGTCGAAATACTTGCGGACGATCGGCAAACTGGGACTTTCATACTGGCATATCCAGCGGGCGACAGAAGCCCAAGGGCAGACGGCCAGTTTCCAGCAGAATCCGATCCTGCGGAGCGAAGTCCTGAAATGGCGCGAACAGGTTTGATCCCAGGCTTCAGTTTGCCTGATAAACCCGGTAGGCATTGTTCTCGGCAAGCACCTCGCTGCTTTGAAAATTTGCGTCGAGCACTTGTTTGTACTTGAGGAACCGGTTCGCCACGATGAACAGGTTTCCGCCCGGATTGAGATAATTTTTCGCACTTCTGATCATCTGCTCAACGACCTGGTAATCAGTTCCGACACCCCGGTGAAACGGCGGGTTTGAAATGATCGCGTCGAATTGCCCTTCGACCTCCGAGAATCCGTCCGACGCGAAGATCTTTGCGTCAACGATGGCATTTGTTTCGAATGTCAATTCCGCGGATCGCACCGCGAGCGCGCTGCTATCAAGGAGTTCAACGACAGATTCGGGTGAACGACGTTTGATCGCCGCGCCGATGATCCCGCATCCGCAGCCGAAGTCAAGGATCCGTCCGGTGAGCGCCGGCAGTTTTTCGAGCAGAAACTTCGTTCCGTCGTCGAGCCGTCCCCGGCTGAACACTCCGGGCAACGTTCTTATCGAAATCCTGCTGCCTTCGAGTTCGAATTCAGAATCTTCGAGAAAATCCTGCGGTGAAACGCGTTGCGGACTCGAAGTTGCGCGGGCCGCGTAAACGACCGAGTGCCGCGCGGCTTCGCTCCAGACCACATCGCCGACTATCTCCGAGAACACCCCTCGCGCTGAGCGAATGCCCTCATTGTTCCCGCCGACGAGATAAACAAAGCCGCCGGCAACGATTGACTGCGCAGCCATCCGAAGAACGTATTCGATCAGATCGCGGCCTTTTGGAAGAAAGACGATGACCGAGTCATGGAGCGGTGCTTGCGGATCATGCCATTCGCCGAACCCGACCCGCGACGGATCGAGTCCCGTTTCAAGGAACTTCTTGCGGTGAAAGCGCTGTGAACGAAAATCGAAGTTGTGGACCAACGCGCCGGGTCCGGCTTTTGCGGCCAAATAGGCCGCGAATCCGTCATCGGGCGGCGCAACTATCAACGGCGACGCGCCCGCGAGCGATTCGATCTGCAGAAGCAGCAGCCGGCTTGGGTTCGTCCAGTTTTTCGAATCTCCCGCGGCGATCATCGTTCATCAATAAGCCCGGGCGAAGATCACGCGTTTTGAGGACGGCTTGCCCGAGAAAACGCAGTTCCCTGCCTGTTCAACCGAATTGAACGGAATGCAGCGGATCGTCGCCTTTGTTTCGGCTTTGATCGCTTCCTCGGTTTCGCTTGTTCCGTCCCAATGCGCGACGATGAACCCGCCGTTTTCGATCTGTGTCTTGAAGTCCTCCCACGTGTCGACGACGAATGTGTTCGACTCACGGAAATCCAGCGCCCTTTTATAGATGTTCGCCTGAATTTCGTCGAGAAGCTCAGTGATGTGGGCCGCGGCTCCCTCGAGCGGCTTCGATTCTTTCGAAAGCGTGTCGCGGCGGGCAATTTCGACGGTGCCGCTTTCGACGTCACGCATGCCGATCGCCAGCCGGACCGGGACACCCTTCAGTTCGTACTCGGCGAATTTCCAGCCCGAACGCTGGTTGTCGTCGTCGTCGAACTTGACCGACACGCCGGCGGCGCGCAGTTGATCGATGACCGGAACCATCTTCTCGGATATCTTCGCGAGTTCTTCCTCGGTTTTGAATATCGGCACGACGACGACCTGGATCGGCGCGAGTTTCGGCGGCAGAACGAGTCCGTTGTCGTCCGAATGCGCCATCACGAGCGCGCCCATCATACGCGTCGAAAGTCCCCAGCTGGTCGCCCAGGCATATTCCAGCTTTCCTTCCCTCGAGGTGAACTGGACGTCAAAGCTTCTTGCGAAGTTCTGTCCGAGGAAGTGCGACGTTCCGGCCTGGAGCGCTTTTCCGTCCTGCATCATCGCCTCGATGCACAATGTATCTTCGGCGCCCGCGAAACGCTCGTTTGGGGTTTTCGCTCCCTGAAGAACGGGCAGCGCCATCCAGTCTTCGGCGAACGTCGCGTACACTCCGAGCATCCTTGCGGTCTCTTCGATCGCCTCTTCACGCGTCGCATGCGCCGTGTGCCCTTCCTGCCAAAGGAATTCCGCGGTTCTGAGGAAAAGCCGGGTGCGCATCTCCCAGCGAACGACGTTGCACCACTGATTGATCAGGATCGGCAAATCGCGGTAGGACTGGATCCAGTTCCTGTAAGTATTCCAGATCACCGTCTCGCTCGTCGGACGAACGATCAGTTCTTCCTCAAGCCGCGCGTTCTCATCCACGACGAGTCCCTTCCCGTCCGGATTCGACTTCAGGCGATAGTGCGTGACGACCGCGCATTCCTTGGCGAAACCTTCGGCGTGCTCTTCTTCCTTTTCGAGAAAGGACTTCGGCACGAACAACGGAAAATACGCGTTCTGATGTCCGGTCGCCTTGAACATGTCGTCCAACGCCCGCTGCATCTTTTCCCAGATCGCGAATCCGTACGGTTTGATGACCATGCAGCCGCGGACGGCAGAGTTCTCGGCCAGATCGGCACGCTTCACGAGCTCGTTGTACCACTCGGAGTAATTTTCGCTTCGTTTCGGTAATCCTTTGCTCATAAGTTATTTGCGAGTCGTTGTGTAAAATAGGAAATGATACGTGAATTCACCTGAAGAAACAATTTCCCTGCCGCCGCATTGGACTCTGGTCCAATGCCGCACGGACCGCATTTTGTGGTAAAACTATTCATATATGAGCGCACTCGAAATCGACTTCCATGACACCGCCACAGCGTTTGCAGACAAATCGAACTCGGCTCTCAAAGAACGCTACCGGCTCTTCAAAATGATGAATTCGCCCTCGATGGTGAGTCTCGGCACGAAGCTGACGAATTTCGCGCTGGCGATCGGACTGCCGATCTCCGGCCTGATCAAAAGGACCGTTTTTACCGTCTTTTGCGGAGGCGAAACGATCGAGGAATGCGACCGGACGATCAAAAAGCTCGGTGAGTCGCGAATCGGCACGATCCTCGATTATTCGGTCGAGGGCAAATATGAGGAAGAGGATTTCGAACATACGAAAGACGAGATCCTCGCGACGATCCGTCGCGCCAAAGGCGATCCCAATATTCCGTTTTCGGTGTTCAAGGTCACCGGGATCGCGCCGCTCGGAACGCTGGAAAAGGTCAGCGCCGGCATTGACCTTCCCGAGAAGAGCCAGCTTAAATGGGAGCGGATCCAGGGGCGCGTCCGAGAGATCTGCGACCTGGCGGCCTCAATCGATCAGCCGATCTTCATCGATGCCGAAGAGACCTGGATCCAGAACGCGATCGACACGATGGCGGCCGAGATGATGGAGAAACACAACAAGGAACGGCCGCTCGTCTATACGACTATCCAGTTTTATCGAACGGACGCGCTCGAGATGCTCAAGGCGCAGCACGCGGAGGCGCGTGAAAAAGGATATTTCTACGGCATCAAGCTCGTCCGCGGCGCATACATGGAAAAGGAACGCGACCGGGCCGCTGAAATGGGCTATCCGTCGCCGATCCAGCCCGACAAGGCGTCGACGGATCGAGACTATGACGATGGCTTGAAGTACTGCCTCGAGAATGTCGAAACGCTCGCGTTCGTGGCCGCGACCCATAACGAGGTAAGCACGCGGATGCTGGTGCGGCTAATGGAAGACAAGGAGATGCCTAAGAATCATCCGCATGTTTTTTTCTCTCAGTTGCTTGGAATGAGCGACAATCTGTCGTACGTGCTTTCGGACAACGGGTACAACGTTTCAAAATACGTTCCGTACGGGCCTGTCCGGGATTCCGTTCCGTATTTGATCCGCCGCGCCCAGGAAAACACGGCGGTCATGGGACAGGTTAGCCGTGAACTCGATCTCATAAAAACGGAACTCGAGAGGCGTCGGACTTCGTAATGCACTTCTGAGAGTGAATCTGATCAGTCACTCACGAGAATCGATGATGTTTTGTCCGAGTTGCGGAGCGGGCGGCCAGTCCGCGGAATCTTACTGCCGTAGTTGCGGCATGTATCTTCCGGATTTTGTGAAGGCGCTCGAAAAGCAAGTCACGCCGCGCGATCATTTCATTGTTAACGCGGTCTTGTCGGTCATGACCGCGATCGCCAGCGCGACGCTCGCAATCATGCTCTACGCAAGATTTCTCGGCCATGAAGACACCCCCGTACTGATATACGTAACGGCAGGGTTCCTGACGGCGATGTTCTTCTGGCAGGCGCAGGTTATCTGGCGGACGGTCCTGCTGAGAAATGAGTTTCCGAAGCGTGACGTGCCGAAACCCGCGCTCAGCGGCGGCAATAACAGTGATACGGTTCCGAAACTTCCCGAAGCGGACCCCGATCTCTTTGTCGCACGATCCAAGAGGACCAAGAATACGACGAAGATCCCGCGGTCACCGAAGTCCGAGCATCAACCTGATTGATCTGTCGGTAACGACCTCTCCGTTCTTTCGCCATTCCGCGATCGCATCAACTTCTCCCGATCCGAGTTCCGAAAACATCATTCTCGAGGTCGGGGTAGCTTCGAACGCCCGGGTCGTAAGCGCTGTGTGTGGGAGCGATACCGTCAAAAGTTCCGGTGAATCAAGTGCCGCGTCCGCGGATTCGATATCCGGAAAAAGTTCCGCGTACCCGCGCAAATGCCAGACACGATCACTTTCCCTTTCGTCGATCGCGAGGATTCTGAGCAACCCGAATCCGCTTTCAACCTGAAAAATAAGGAAATCTCCGGCGCGAAAATCCTGTGACATGGTCCGAGATTAACAAATTGCGGGCCGACTTGAAAGACCGCCCGGGCAAGCCGACGGTTCTGCTATAATCCACGTCGATGGAATACGGAAGATTGCTCGAAATTGCACTCGAAGAGGCCCGGATGGGAATGGCGGAGGGCGGAGTCCCGGTCGGAGCGCCCCTCTTTGACCGCGACGGGAAACTTCTCGGAAAGGGCCGCAACCGGCGAATCCAGGAAGATGATCCGTCGGTGCACGGCGAAACAGATGCCTTCCGCAAGGCCGGCCGTCAGCGCCGGTACGACGACAAGATCATGGTCACGACGCTCGCTCCGTGCTGGTACTGTTCGGGCCTGATCAGGCAATTTCGTATCGGGACGGTAGTCGTCGGCGAATCGCGGACGTTTAAGGGTGGTATCGACTGGTTGCGCGAAATCGGCGTCAGCGTGATCGATCTTGATTCGGATGAATGCCGGGAACTGCTTGAGTCCTTTATTGAGTCACGGCCGGACGTCTGGAACGAGGACATCGGCGAGTTCGGTGAATCGGATGATTAACCGAATTCGAACGGGCGGATCAGTATGCTGACAGCGTTTTCAAATACGACTCGAAATTCGCGCGCATTTCATCGAGAGAGTCGCCGCCGAACTTCTCGCGCATGGCGTTGGCGATGACGATCGCGAGCATCGCTTCGCCGATCACTCCGGCCGCGGGCACCGCGGTGATGTCCGATCGCTCGAAAGCGGCCGCGTCTTCTTCCTTCGTGTCGATGTCAACCGAACGCAACGCCTTGCGCAGCGTCGCTATCGGCTTCAGGTAACCGCGGACGCGGAGTTCCTCGCCGTTGGTGATCCCGCCTTCGAGTCCCCCGGCGCGGTTAGTCGCCCTCGTGAATTGTCCGTTTTCAAAAAAGATCTCGTCATGGACCTCAGAACCAGGAATGGCCGAATTGCGGACGCCGTCTCCGATCTCGACCGCCTTTACGGCCTGGATCGACATGAACGCCTGGGCGATTCGCCCGTCGAGCTTTTCGGCCCACGACGTATGTGATCCGAGCCCCACAGGGACGTTTCTGGCAACAACCTCGAAGATTCCGCCGAGCGTGTCGCCGTTGGCCTTCGCGCCGTCAATTGCAGCGATCATTTTGGATTCCGTCTCGCGGGACGCGCAGTTGAGAAGCGAGTCCGGCGCGATCGCACTAATCTCCTCCCAAGATGCCGAAACCGGTTCCGCCGGAACGGATCCAAGCTTGATCACGTGGCTACGGATCTCAATTCCGAATTGGGCAACAAGTTGTTTCGCCAATGCGCCGCATGCAACCCGCGACGCCGTTTCACGCGCTGATGCGCGCTCGAGGATGTCGCGAAGGTCGCGGGCGCCGAACTTCTGGCCACCGGCGAGATCGGCGTGGCCCGGCCGCGGGCGTTTTACAAGACGCGGATTCTTCGGTTCGGATTCAAGTTCGGTCGACGACATCACTTCCGTCCAGTGAATGAAGTCGCGGTTCTCGATCATCAACGCGACCGGCGATCCGAGCGTCCGTCCGTGGCGAATCCCGGAGAGAAACTCGACCTTGTCTGTCTCGATCTTCATCCGTCCGCCGCGGCCGTAACCCTGCTGGCGCCGCCAAAGTTCATGATCGATCTGCGCGACATCGACGGACATACCCGCGGGAAGCCCTTCGACTATCGAAACAAGCGCTTTACCGTGCGACTCGCCTGAAGTCGTGAATCTGAAGTTCATATCACTTGCGGGCCGTTCGCAGCATCGGCATGATCACGATCAGCAAAACGCTAAAAAGTATCATTGCGCCGCCCGCGATGGTTTCGACCGCGAGACGTTCTCCGAAGAAACTGCCGACCACGACGGCGATCAGCGGAGTTACGAGCGCGATCATCATGGCCCGGGTGACGTCAATTTTAGACAAAAGCCAGTAATAAAGCCAAAACGCGATGATCGATCCGACAACGGCTAGATAAAGGACGCAAACGACCGCCAACGCCGACCAGCGAAAACTGACAGGATTTCCTTCTCTGATCAACCCGACGCCCCACAGCGGCAGATGGCCGACGAGCATCTGGAGAAACACCAGTCCCGCCGGATGGAGGTTAACGCCGCGAGCCTTTGTCAGAACGCTCGCATACGCCGCGCAAAATGCACCGACTACGACCGCAAGGCTGCCAAGGAACGCAAGGCGGCCGTTCAATTCAAGTTGCTCCCTGAAAACGACGCCGACGCCAATGATCCCAAGCAGGATCGCGATCACTTTGAGCCCGGTGATACGCTCGCCGACATAGATCCGGGCGAGCACGAGCCCGAATGCCGGGATCGTCGCCTGAAGCACCGCCGCCAGACCCGAGCTGATAAACTGTTCCCCCCAGAAAAGGAGTCCGTAGTTAAGGAAAAACTGAAGCGTCCCGGTCAGCGCGATGAATCCGAAAAGCTCGCGTTTGAACGGGATCTCGATCCGCTGCAGTCGCAGCACCGGCCAGAGGATCAGGCAAGCCGCGGAAAACCGGAGGGCCGCGAATGAGACCGGCGGGAGAAAATCCAGGCCGAGCTTGATGAATATCCAAGTCGAACCCCAGACGATGCAAAGGACGATCCAAACGAAAACTGGCGTCATTTTGATGAATTGAGGTCGAGTTCCATGGCGATATTCGTCCTTACGTAAGGCGTTTGCGGATCAAGCGGCATCTCCTCGAATCCGAACTTTCGATAGAGCCGGATTGCCGGGATGAGTTTTGTGTTGGACAGCAAGAATATCCGCGACTTCCCGACCATCTTCGCATGATCGATGCATGCCCGGATTAGCAGATCGCCGATGCGCATTCCGCGAAATTTGCGGGCGACGGCCATCTTCGCAAGTTCAAAGGTCTCGTCGTCCTCATGGATCAGCGCAACGGTGCCGGCCGCAACACCGTCAACGAGCGCAAAAAAGACGGCACCGCCGCGGTCAATTATTTCGCGCCCAGGATTGTCAAGAACACGTCGGTCCGGTTCTTCAACCTCAAAATACTCGTTTATCCAGTCGTAATTCAGCTCGGCGAATGCTTTCGCGAGTTCAGGACGGAACGCGACGACCTCCACCGATCTCCGTTCGGACATCTCCTCGAGCGCGCGCTCGCGAAAACCCTTTTCAGCAACACGCGCCTCAAGTACGTCCAAAAAACCGAGAGCGTCAACGTCGGAGAGCATCCGTTTCAAGCCGGCGGTTCCCGCAGTCCATACCCGTTCGAAATCAGGCAACCGATCTGCTGCCTTTTCGGTGAGCTTCAGGTGCCGCTTCCGACTGTCGTTGCAAACCCTTGTCTCCTCAAGATAGCCGGATTTGATCATCTTGTTGACGATCTGGATCATTGAGGGGTGTGCGACGCCGACGCGGTCGGCAATCTCCGTCACGGTGAACGGGCCCTGATGTTCGAGGAGCCTGAAGACAACGTACCAGTTCGGCTCGATGTCCATTCCCAGTTGCCGGTATAGGCGGCGACCGTCGTGCAGCATCAGGTCACTGACCCGCTTGAGCCGCGTTACAAAGGCAAGCAGTCCCAAATCCGCAACGAAATCGCTTTTGTCAGTCATATATGTAGCGCACTACATAATAGTCGGCGACAAAACAGTAGTCAACTATATTATTATGCTCGTTCGAAGAAACTCAGACAGGATTCGCCTTGTTTGACAATGCGCCAACGCCTAATCTGACCCGACATCTCGGGAATCGGATGTTTGAAGTGATGTTCGGCAACGAGGACGCCATCCTCGGACAGCAGCGCCTCCGCACGATGGCCGACCGCGTGAAGCGCAGGACCGTAGTTATGGGAATATGGCGGATCGAAATAGATAAAGTCCCAAGGCCGAACCGTTTCTCGGCCAAGATATGATTCCGCGGTCGTACAAACGAGGTCAGTCCGGGATTCCTCGATCGCCAATAGATCGAGGTTTTCCTCGATCAAAGCGCATGCTCGCCGCGATTTGTCGACGAATGCCGTGAATCCGACGCCGCGGGAAAGCGCTTCGATGCCGACCGCGCCGGTTCCCGCACAAAGATCGAGAAATCGCGTCGAATCCGACAGGCGGGGCGCAATGATATTGAACAATGTCTCTCGAAGTCTGTCTGAGGTAGGACGTGTTCGGTCGCCGGCCGGACTTTTGAGTACACGCCCACGGAAGGCCCCTGCGATGATTCTCATGTAATTCGGCGGCGAACCGCGAGGTGAACGTACGTATGTTCAACGCCGTTCGAAGAAGCTTATCGCCCGATCTCCCTGTACCACAACCCGCCAGCGCTTGAGGACTCCCAGACGCTCGGGCATGAAAACCTCGGCTGGATGTTCAATGACCAGGGTCCCGCCGGGTGCGATCGCCGTGCCGCGGCTCAGGTACTTCATTATTCCGTCGAAACTTTCACCGCCAGGCGCATCGAAGAAGACCACGTCCCAGGTGCGACGGCGTTTCGCCATGTTCTTGAGGAACGGCTCGACCTCTATCTCGACGATCTCTCCGTGACCGATCTTGATCTCTAGCGATTCAAGGTTCTTACGGATAAATCCGCACATCTTTGCCGAGCGCTCCACGAAGGTCGAGATGATCGAACCGCGCGAGATCGCCTCCAATCCGACAATACCGGATCCGGCACAAAGATCGAGAAACCGTCGGGCACGTATTTTTCGAAACAGGATCTTGAAAACGGCTTCACGCACCTTTCGCGGGGTGATCGCATATCGCGGAGATGTCGAATTCTGAATGTACTTGCCGCGATGTTTGCCGTCGGTGATCTGCAGTTCGGAAACAATCTTCACCTTGGGTTCGTTCTTCCATGCCGGGGCCGGGGACTTGCCCCTCGGCGCAAATCGGTCCCGCGGCTGGAACCTCTCGTTTCTCGGTTGGAACTTTCCCGGTCGTTTATCGAATCGATCGTCTCGCTGCTGAAATCCTTCGGTTTTTTGAAAACGTTCTCCTCGCTGCTGAAATCGATTGCTATCACGAGGCGGATATTTTGAGTATCCAACCGAGCGTTCTCCTCCCTTTCGGAAATTCTTGCCGCGAGCAAGATTCGTTGGCGGGTTTGGGGGTCGTCGTTGGTTGTCGTCCATTTCTTTTACCTTCCACAAGAAGTGACGGCTCCGGATCTTTCAGAAGATCGAAAGATGAGAAAGCCGCAAAAAGCGTCGGTTTGTCTCATGCAACACGGCCGCGATCTGCTTTTGTGGAACTTTTTGTACGCCCTTTCAGAACTTTGATTGTTCTTATCTATTTCGTCGGAAGAACTTAGTAACTTGAATAATTCTACCGAAAAAAAACTAATTTTCAAAGGTTTGCGGGAAGGATAACTGATTACCCTACCGCGCCGAGGAGGAACCGCGGATCGCGACGCGCGAGTTCGGATAACCTTCGGGCTTCGTCCGACGATTCGGTCATACCAGCGATGCGGTCGGCTTCCGTGGATGCCGCTTCCAAAATCTGCAGATCGCGAAACAGGTTCGCGATCCGAAAATTCCGAACGCCGGTCTGCCGTGTTCCGAGTATCTCTCCCGCGCCGCGAAGTTCCAGGTCCTTTTCGGCGATTCGAAAGCCGTCGGAGGTCTCCTCCATGATTCCGAGGCGTTCTTTGGCGACCGAGGTCAGTTTATCGTCCGTCAGAAGCACGCAAAACGATTGCTCCGCGCCCCGACCGACACGCCCGCGCAACTGGTGCAGTTGCGAAAGTCCGAACCGTTCGGCATGTTCGATTATCATCAGGCTGGCGTTCGGAACGTCGACTCCGACCTCGATCACCGTCGTCGAAACGAGAATGCTGATCTCACCCGCGACGAAGTTCCTCATGACAGAGTCCTTGTCAGCCGGTTTCATCTTTCCATGAAGCAGGCCGACCGTGCGCGCCGGAAATTCCCTCGTAAGTTCTTCGAACATTTTCGTCGCGGCTTTCAGGTCGGAACGTTCGGATTCCTGAATCAGCGGATATACTACGTAGACCTGACGGCCTAGGTTGAGTTCGCGCTCGATCCCGCGGTAAACGCCCTGACGCCTGTCCTCGCCGACGACGACGGTCTTCACCGGGGTCCTTCCGGGCGGCAGTTCGTCGATCACACTGACATCGAGGTCCCCGTAAACGGTCATTGCCAGCGACCGGGGGATCGGCGTCGCGGTCATCACCAGTACGTCGGGATTGACGCCGCGCGCCCGGAGTTCCGCACGTTGCATAACGCCAAAGCGATGCTGTTCGTCAATCACGGCAAGGCCCAGCCGCGAGAACTCGACGCCGTCCTGAATGACCGCGTGGGTACCGATCACCGCCTGCGCCGCGCCGCTTGCGACGGCCTCCCGTACCGCCCGCTTTTCGGCCGCTTTGATGCTCCCCGTGAGCAGGACCGTCCGGATGCCGAACCGCTCGAAGGTACGTACCGCATTCCGGTAGTGTTGCTCAGCAAGGATCTCTGTCGGAGCCATCAAAGCCGCCTGATACCCGTTTCGGATCGCGGCGAACATCGCCATAAATGCCACGATCGTCTTGCCGCTTCCGACATCGCCCTGCACCAGCCGGTTCATCGGGCGTGTTGAACGCATATCGTCGACGATTCCCTCGAATACATGTTTTTGTGCGCCGGTGAGGTCGAAAGGGGCCAGCGCAAAGGCTTCGCGGCGCAGATTCTCATCGATCGAGATCGCTTCGCCCTTGGCCTCCTCGAGCCTGTCCAGCCGCCTAAGTCTGGCCGCGAATACCAGCCAGAAGAACTCGTCGAAAATTAGGCGCTTCTGGGCATCGCTCCGATAACGTGCGTATTCAGCGACCTTCGCTCCGTCCGGGGGAAAGTGGATTCCGCGGAGCGCGGCTTCACGCGGGATCAAACCGGTTCTTTCCAGCAGTTCCACCGGCAAAAGCTCGGGAACCGACCCTTGGTCGAGATTCCCGAGAATTCGGAAGATGATCTCCCGCAGTCGCTTCGTCTGGAAGTCGCCGAGCTTGCGGTAGACGGGAACCGCCCTCCCGTTATGGATCATCAGGAGATCCGGGTCGGCGCGGTCCTCGTCTAGTCCTGACTCGCCGCCCTCAACGGCCAGCAGGTCATCGTCCGGAAGCGGCAAGATCTCCAGATCTTCGGGCTTGTTCACACGGAGCGAACAGGATGCCCGGCGGCTGTCCCACTCCCACTTGCCGAACGCGACGAAGCGAACGCCGCGGGCAAAGCGCTCTTGATAGTAGCTGATGATCCGATTGGCGGATCTTCCGGAAACAAACCACCAGACAACGACCGGCTTCATCCGCCGTTCACGATCGGCCGCGTTTATTTCGAAAATAAACAACGGCGGG
This sequence comes from Acidobacteriota bacterium, assembly GCA_029557535.1. Taxonomy (GTDB): domain Bacteria; phylum Acidobacteriota; class Blastocatellia; order Pyrinomonadales; family Pyrinomonadaceae; genus JAFDVJ01. Next base: position 8,401 of record JAKQII010000307.1, on the reverse strand, counting down.
GCTTTGGGCGACCGGTTCTTTCCAACCCGATAGCCTCCGGAGACCTTGACATACAGTTCGACGGACGCCTCCACGTTAGGCGCAAGACTGTCGATACGGGCAAAGTTGGACCGGTCTTCATAGCGCATCGGATAGTAGTTCAGAAGATCCTCGACGGTCGCGTCAACGGGGTCGGTCTTGAAGGCAAATCCGGCGACAGCGACAGCGAGCTTTCGGGCGACCGCCCGGGAGATCTTCATGAGGTCGAAGTTGTGAAGCGAGGCAATAGGTGTTGAAAGTTCGATCTTCATGGCAGTGGTAACGCGCCGCCAGAGTCGCTGCGCGTCGGGAAGGTTTGCCGTAACAAACCCAATGATCAGGTTTCGAGCGTGAACGGATTGAAATCGGTGTCCCGATCAAAATAATCCTCGTGCTCGGAACGTTTGAGAAAGCCGACGATGAGATACGTAAACGGCGTCGCGACGACTTCCCACATCACTTTGAGGAAATAATTTCCGATCATAACGCTTACGAGTTGTTGGTTCGACCAAACCCCGTAAAACGCGATCGGATAAAAGATCAATGAGTCGGCTATTTCGCCGGCGATCGTAGAGGCGATCGTCCGAACGAAAAGCAACCGACCCGACATCCAGATCTTGATCTTGGCAAGGACGAAAGAATTGACAAATTCTCCGAGCCAAAACGCAGTCAGCGAAGCGGCCACGATCCGGGGAGTCTGGCCGAAAATCATCTCGATCGCACGCTGGCGATCCTCGCCCATCGTCGACGCCGCCGGAAGGTTCGTGACGACCCAAGACATGAGCGACGCGAAGAACAGCGCGCCGAACCCCGCCCAGATCACCTTTCTCGATCTTGCGTATCCGTAAACTTCAGTCAGGATGTCACCGAAAAGATAGCTGATCGGAAAAAACAGAACGCCGGCGCCGAAGATATACTCCCCGTAGAGCGGAAGGTTGATGGTCGAGACTTTGTGGACGCCGATCAGATTCGAGCACAGCAACACGGTGACGAAGGCCGCCATAATGAGGTCGTAGTATTTGTACTGTCTTTCGTGCGTCATCTTCCGATGTCGTGCCGGAACTGCATTCCGTTCCACGAAATGTCATTCACCGCAACGTAAGCCCGGTCGAGCGCTTCCTCCAAGGAATCCCCGGTTGAAGTAACGCCGAGCACTCTTCCGCCATTCGTAATGAAATGTCCTGTTTCGTCATGTCCGGTGCCCGCATGATAAATGTAGGTTTCAGGGTGGTGTTCCGCAAGGTCAAGGCCGAAAATAATGTCGCCCGTCTGCGGCGTACCGGGGTAGCCCCGAGATGCAAGAACCACGCAAGCGGCGCACTTTGAACTCCAGTTCAACTCGAACCCGGCAAGGTCGCCGTTCGTCATACGAAAACAGAGTTCCGCGAGATCCGATTCGAGCAAGGGGAGGAGCACCTGCGTTTCGGGGTCGCCGAAGCGGACGTTGTATTCGAGTACCTTCGGCCCCTGCGGCGTCAGCATAAGACCGACAAAGAGAATGCCCCGAAACGGAAATCCTTCCTTCAAGCAACCTTCGAGCGTCGGGCGTACGATCGTTTCCTCGATCCCGGCCAATAGCTCCTGGGAGATCAACGAACGATCGGCGATAGTTCCCATGCCTCCGGTATTCGGCCCCTGATCGCCGTCGCCGATCCGCTTGTGATCGCGAACGGGAGGCATCAGTCGATACTCAACGCCATCACAGAAAGCCAGAAGCGAAACCTCCCGACCGCGGAGACATTCCTCAAGCACGATCAGATCAGCGGCGTCCTTCCCGCACGTCTCGACAAGATTGTCCAACGACTCGATGGCGGTCGCGCGATCCGGTGCCACAACGACCCCTTTGCCGGCCGCAAGCCCGTCTGCCTTGACGACGACCGGGTCGATCGAATCTCCGAATGAACCATCGATCAGAATCTGCCGGGCTTCATCGGTGCCGCGTGCGACACGGTACCCGGCGGTCGGGATCCTGTGACGGTCCATGAAATCCTTCGCGAAGGACTTTGAAGACTCGAGCCGCGCGGACAGCTTCGACGCGCCCACGATCCGAAGACCGTGACGCTGGAACTCGTCGGCGATTCCAAGGGCCAAAGGCGTCTCGCTTCCAACAAAAGTCAGGTCGATCGATTCCCGCGAGGCAAATGCGGCAAGTCCAGCAATATCAGTAGGTTTGATCGGAACAAGCTCCGCTATCTGGCCGATTCCCGCGTTTCCGTCGGCACAGAATACGCGTTCTACGTTCTGACCCCTCAGGAACGCCGCACACAGCGCATGCTCACGCCCGCCCGAGCCAACGACTAGAATTTTCATAGGGTATCGAGTTGCCCCAAACGCACTTGACAGTCAAATTTATTAGTTATACTTTCAACAAAGAATCGTGCGATATTTCGATTTCGAATAAGTTTGACGTATTCAAGTTGTTTTATCAAACGTCGTCCGGAATTTTTTGGTGAGCTCCTTCGCCTCCGTCTGTGACCGCTCATATTCGCAGATACCGGACGTACCAGGGAGGGCAAATGTCACCGCAAACCAGTCAAGAAAAGCCGCCGACTAACAGATTGAACGACGATTCGGGGGAATTTCAAGATACTGAGATTCGATGTATCGACTGCGGCGAGGATTTTGTCTGGTCTGCCGGAGAGCAGTTGTTCTTTCGTGACAAAAACCTCAAGAACCCACCAAAACGCTGCAAAGCTTGCAAGAAAGCAAAAAACGAACGTCTCGCCGCCATCACTGCGGCGCAAAATGCCGGTATCAAGCAGCGCATAGAGGTTGCGGTCCATTGCGCCCGGTGCAACGCATATACGACTGTTCCGTTTTATCCGTCCCAAGGTCGGCCCGTGCTCTGCCGAAGTTGCTTCCTTGAGCAGCACCCGGAATTGCTCGGATCTGCTTAGAATCCCGATTCCCTTAACGAATCCAACTACCGGCGCGATTTTGATGGAAGAAGCGCGGCCGTTTTCAATTGTGAACGGATGCCTGATCTGCGTTTGAAAATGGAGACCTCAGCGAAGAACCGCTGGTTTTGGATCTTTGAGCGTCGATGCTTTTGCGGGAACGGCCCGGATGACTCGCGGAACCCCTTTTTGACGATACAGATAACACTCTGCTGCCCAAATCCATCCAAGGAAAATGTCGCGCGTTTCGCGGCTAAATTCCTCAAACGCTCATTCCGGATTTAAAATTAAACAGGGCGATGTCTCCCACACCATCGCCCCTAGGTCACAAGTCCTCACCCCTCGTGACCAATGCTCACCGGGGAGGCGAGCATCTATGATTTTACACAAGTTTACATATTTTGCAACCAAGAGAAAAACAATTATGGCTATTTCAAATCATAGAAAGTCCACGGGTTAGGAAAGCTCTCGACGGATAGCGCGCCAACGAAATATCGACGCTCCCGGGGGGAAACGGCGGCCTCGAGAACATATTCTCCAAACGCCGTTGAATCAGCCACACTGACCGAAAAATCCGCGATCACGGTTGATGTCCCAAGGCGATGCAGCCGCATTCCGGCGGTGCCTATTTCGATTCCTGAAGTTGAAGTTGAAATCACCAGAGAATCAGATGCGAGTCCTTTTCCGGTTGCGTTCATCATGAACGAGCCGCCCGGGTTAAGGACGATCGGGAGATCACCAAACTGACCGTTGAATCCGACCCCGTCGATCGATTGGCGGAAGCTACGAAGCACGCGCGGCTCAAGACGATACGCCCGGGTTTGACGTATCTGAACGACTCCAAGGCTGCCGGCGAACCCGCGGTCATTTTCAGCGGAGCAACTTTGGGCAAATATCTCAAAGTCCCCGGTCTCTAGCCCGTCAATCGCGTAGGAGCCGTCGTCATGGCCAAATCGACCGGCAACCACACGCCCGGTCGATTGATCCACAGCCCAGACCGCGAATTCACCGCTCCCGCGCCCCCCGTCAACGAGCGCCCGTCCTGACACGGTTGCAGTCGGAGTCACCGAATAGCGGGCACGGATCGCCGAAAGATCGTCGTCTGACAAGGACCGCTTTGAGTATCCGGGAAGACCGAAAAAACCGTTTCGGGCCTGCAGTTCGTACATTGTCGCGCCGACGATGGGGCTGTGTTCGAGGCCAAGAAGATGCCCGATCTCATGCGTCAGTGTGGATTGCAGGTCAAAGGTTCCGAACGAACCGTCGGTCGAGAATTGCTGAATCGGATTGAGGACAATGTCAGCCTCGGCAATTTCGCCGCGCCGACCGTAGAACACCCGCGTTTGGGCCGGAACCTGGCCGGATGAAGCGCCGATCGCAAGCATGTTCTCAGGGGTCGCCGCGATCGTGATCAGGTTCAATCCGTCCCCGGCACGGCCCGGTGCGCTCACTGACGAACGATCGCTCCACGAATATTCGAATTCGATCCCGGTCGCTGCCGTCCATGCTTCAAAACTCGCGGCGATCGCGCTTTGGACATCGCTTTCGGGCTTTATCGAGTTCGGCGACCGGAGCAGCGAATTAGAGATCTCCACCCGGATCCGTTTCTTCTGCCAGCGATCAGGTCCCGAAGTCAGCGACGCAACGGGATACGAGTCGGCAAACACTGAGAGCGAAGCCAACATCATCATGACGAAAACGCCGATGGAGCAACAACGAATCAAGACGTCAGGAATTTGCGTCTTCGCGGCCAACATTCTCGAGGTCGGCGAACCCGACAACGAGCAAAAGCGCGATGAGCGCCAAGGTCGTCAGTACATAAAGGAACGCGATCTGCTCAAAATAGATCAAACCGCCGATAACGATGGCTACCGCGACTAACCAGAAAAGGGCCACCGTGCGTCTGCTGAAACTCGATTTCTTCTGCATAAATGAAGTGCTTTCACGTGAAAGCTATCCTAAGTTGATATCAAATTATTTCGTTCCGTACAACGAATTTTTGATTCTTTCACACGAACGCCGAATCAATCAACTATCCTCAACGGTAGTTTCGAGTAATCGGGGACGCCTTCTTCGTCAAACTGATCCGGCAAGCGACCGACACGCCGGTCTCTGCCCTTTCTTCCGACATCTATGATATCGAGCCTCTCAAGAACGAGGTCCTCAGCCGCTTTGGACTTGATCTTGTTGAGATCGGCGGTGATCGAAGCGCCTCCGGCCGTCGAACGCCTGACGATTACGATATCGTCCGATCGCGCGTCCCGGGACAGGCCTCCGGCCGCGGCAATCGCCCGTGAAAGCGTCAACCCCTCGCGAAACTGGATCGGTCGTGGATTATTGACGCCGCCGATCACAAAAACCGGAAACGCCTCGTTCACGGTCACGATGTCTCCCGAAAAGATCTCCGGATTCGCGGCCGGCAGCCCTTTCAGCAAATCACTCAAACTGATGTTCAGAAATGTCGAGCCGTTGCCCCCGGTCTTTTGAAGTTCGATTCCGGCGACAGGACCACAAGACTGATTAGCTGGCCGGAAAAGCTGGATCTCCCCGCCCAACTGATCGGTCAGACCGCCCGAAAGGACGATCAACTCGGCGAGGGTCACGCTTCTTTTGAGCTGAAACCGTTGCGGGATGCGCACGGCACCGTAAACGATCGATTGCGGGCGCGAAGATGTATCGAGAACCCTGACGATCACCTTCGGTTCGCGCAGGATACGTTTGAGCGCCCCCTCGACCTTGATCGCCAATTCCTGCGGTGAATCGCAAAGCGCCTGAATCCGTCCTTCCGACGCCGAGTAATCGAGGAGATACCCTTCGGGGCTCAAGCGGCCCCGCCAGTCAAATTCGAGGCTGCCAAGAACGTCGATGTCAATGAGGTCTCCGACATGTATCCGGTCAACTTCGGACACAGAACCGTCAGCCTCCTGCCCGAAACCCGCGACCGACATCAAAAAGACCAAGCCGACCAGGAGAATAAAACGCTCGAAAGAGGCTTGAAACGAGAGGTCATTCGCCTCCACCGGCCACATTCTCCGTCCGCCTGCGTCGTCGCGGTTTGGAAGTAACGGTGCCGGGAACGGCGAATCCTTTGAATTCCCAGTTACAGTTATCACAAAGCAGGTTGAATCTGAATAGAATCTTGGACCAAAGCGGCGTCGGGCGATAGCCGCGGCGAATTCGATCGCTCGAGCACTTCGGGCATCGTTGACTAATCATCGGGTGTAGAGGTCTGCTCCATATTTGATGTTAATGGCAAAGTGTTGATCTTCTCGATTTCTGAGTTGATTCGCGCCGCTACGGTTTCTGCGTCAGGCACCTGATCACCGTCCCGCGCGAGAAAGAACAATGCATCTTTGTAAAGACTGACGGCACGCCGATAATTGCCCTTGAACTGTGCCCGTTCGGCCTGTTCGATCCAGTGACCGACACGCATCGAGCCGATCACCTGCGCGACCGCCAGCTTGGAATTCACCAACGTTGCTTCGTCCGGATAGTATTCAAGAGCGGTTTCAAGAACATCCGATGCCTTCTGCGCAGTCTCAATACGCTCTGAAATTGTAACACGGCCGATCGCATCCTTCGTAAAACGCTTCGCCTCGATCTCCGCCCAAAGAAGCAGATGCTCCTTCCGGATCGTTTCGGCAGTTTCCCGACCCTTTCGAATTGCCGCCAGGCGGGGCGAACCGGTACCAACGGACTTCATTTGTTCCTCAGCGAGCGCCAGGTACTCCGAACAGAACTCAAATACTTCAAAATGCCCTTCGGCAAGCCGCATCAACGTCTTCGCCGCTGCCGATTTCTTTTTTATCCGCCTCACGAGCTCCGCGTTCCGTTCGATCGAAAGTTTGGCAACGGATCGCGTGCCCGGGGAAGTGGCCCGAACAGCCCTGAGATTCCGGTCGAGCTTCTGCTGATCGATCAAATAGCGTCGCTGATACCGACGGAGAATGATCTCGCGAAGGAACACCGCTCCGAAGATGATGATCCCGGAGATGATTCCGGCCGGTATCCACGGCATCGACTCCTGACCGTCATGCAGGATCCCCCAAATGACGAAAAAGAGCGCGACCGCGACGCCGATCGCCAGAAAGTAATAGTTCGACGCCGGAAGCCAAAACGGTCTGCGCCAACCTGGCGGCGCGCCCTCGCCGGCGAGCATACGGCCGCGCGCGGTGATTATTGACCTCTTGCTCATCAAGACCTGGAGACGATCGGCGGGAGTCCGTCCGCAATGACTCTTATACTGAAAGTTTGCCCTATACTTGTCAACAGTTCTTATTGTATCGTCTTAGGTGTGTCAGACGGGAAAAAGAGAAAAAGCAGGAAATCGGTCTTCGACTCAATACGGAAGCCGACGGCTCCGCCGAGCACGAAGATCGGTGAGCGCCGGCCGGACGACAAGGTCCACCCGTCCCTCCGCGACACGAAACACAAAAAGCAAGAAGACTTGAACGATTAAGGCATGGGATTTATTCGCAATTTCTATCGAAAGATCGTGCGCGAGAGCGTATGGGCCCGCCCGGAGATGAAGGTCACATTTCGGGCCGAGCTGATGCCCGGAAAGAGCCGCGACGAACGCACGTTCAAGATCCGCGAGGTGCTTCCGAGTGGTCGCGTCGTCCTTTACGATTTCGTGGGCGAGCACCGGAAGAGTTCATTCGAGGCGGTCAATTTCCGGCGCGAACAGACTTGATCAGATTTCGATCGATCGACCGCCGTTGAAAACTTCCAGTCTCGTTATCCCCAGATCGGCGAGTTCCCTTCTGACCTCATCGTAATACGCAGGCTTGATGCTCATCACGTAAATCGGGCAGTCGTGTCTGAACTTCTTGAGTTCCAGAGCGAGACGGGCCGGGGTGAGATGGTGCGAGATCACCGACAGGTCTTCCAAACGGTTTGGAAACGCGCACTCGACGATCAGCGTGTCGATAACCTCAACCGAATTCACGACATTCCAGAATCCGTCTAATTCGGCCGTGTCGCCCGTCATGGACACGGTTTTCGCTCCGTCAGACACCACAAAACCGACCGATGGGACCTTGTGATTGACCCGAATCGCGCGAAATTCCAGATGCCCGACGGTAAAGTCGTCGCCGGCCTCAAACGGCCGGTATTCGAGCACCTTGCCGAATTCGTTACTCAACTCGGAAAACCTCGGGTAGACGGACCAATTGAAGATATCCCGTTCGAGAACATCGACAACTTCCGGGATCGCGTGGACCACGATGGGACGGCGCGTGGTTGCAAACAAGTCGTCGACAAAAAGCGGCAGCCCGGCGATATGATCCAAATGGGCGTGCGTCAGCACCACATCCCGAATCTCGGAACGCTGCACGTCGGTCGCCGACTGCGCCAGACTGCCGGCGTCGATCGCCACCCGGTCATCAACGACCAGACAGGACAAGTGCTGGCGGACCGATGCCCGGCTGTCGTCGATCGTACTTGGTAGCAATTGAATCTTCATCTAGGTCGGTAGCAAAAAGCTA
>JAKQII010000306.1 GCA_029557535.1 Acidobacteriota bacterium | reverse complement strand
CGCGTTCCTTCATCAATCCGAACGCCTTTTCCCAGAAATTCAGGTGAAGGATCTCGGATTCGCGCGGCAGCAGATCGTACCGGATATCGAGCCGCTCGTTCGTCCGGAGAATGCATTCGACATTGCGCGTCGCGACCCAGTCGGCGAGTTCGTACACGTCGCCTTCACCGCGTTCGAGTTGATGGAGAACTTCGGCGCGGAACTTTTTGTTCTCCTCGCTGTCGGCGTAAAACTTTCCGACCTCGGTGTAAAGATCCCAGCAATAAAAGTCGAAGGGAACCGCTAGTGAACCCGCAAGTTCTTTGATGCCAGCGAGATCCAACTTGCGGATATGCAGGAATCCGACGACGACGTCGGCCACCTGAACGCCGGTGTTGTCAATGTAATTCTGGACCTCAACGCGTTTTCCGGTCGCGCGGAGCATGCGCACGAATGAATCTCCGAGCACCGAATTTCGGACATGGCCGATGTGTGCGGCCTTGTTCGGATTGACGGACGTGTGCTCGACGCAGACCTTCGCGCCGGATTCGGACGATTCGAGAAACGGTCGGTCGGCATTTTCCGCAAGCCAGCGCGAGCGGTCGTAGAACACGTTAAGATAGCCGGCGCCGGCAACTTCGACACGCTCGACGAAATCGAACGATTCGATCGCGTTCTTGAGGCTTTCCGCGATCTCGCGCGGATTTCTCTTCTCGCCTGACGCCTGCTTGATGCGTTTGGCGAGTTCGAACGAGACAGGGAATGCGAGATCGCCCAATTCGGTGCGCGGCGGCACTTCGCATTGAACATGATCGAGCGTCACCCCGAACATCGCTCCGGCCGTTTGGATGATCGAGTCCCGTAGTTGATTCTGCAGTTCCAGGAAGCTCATACGAAAAAACTAGAGTATAACGAATAAGGAACGAAGAATAAAACGCGAACTTTGACGTTTATCGTTCTGCCAATTAGACTTTTTTGTGCCGTGGGAATTCCAGAATCACTGAGGTCGGCGCTTTTGAAAGCGAGGTCGGTCGTAGCGTTGACGGGTGCCGGAATTTCGGCCGAATCGGGCGTTCCGACGTTCCGCGGCGGCGGCTCCGCGGTCTGGAAGGGAATGCCGTTCGATCAGATCTCTTCCGCGCGGATGGTCCGCGAAAATCTTCCGGAAGTGTGGGAATGGTTCGATTACCGGCGCGGAGTTCTGCGCGACTGCCGGCCGAATCCGGCGCATTTCGCGTTGGCGGAATGGAAGAGGCGATTCGCCGAGTTCACGCTCGTCACCCAGAACGTCGACGATCTCCATCGTGCCGCCGGTTCGGACGACGTGATCGAACTGCACGGAAACATTCAAAGGTCACGCTGCACGCGCTGCGGGAAGAGTTTCGACATTGCCGGAATTGTCCCGCACGAGCCTGATCGATGCGATGATTGCGGATCGAAGGTTCGGCCCGACGTCGTACTGTTTGGCGAGATGCTGCCGTACGACGCTTTCGAAACGGCGGAACGGATGGCGCGAAAGTGCGATCTGTTTTTCGTGATCGGCACTTCGGCACTTGTCTATCCGGCCGTCGGGCTCGCAGAGATCGCGAAGCATCACGGTGCCTTCCTCGTCGAGATCAATCCCGAGGAAACGCCGATGTCGGATGTTTGCGACGTCACGATAAGGGCGAAAGCCGGCGAGTTTGTACCGTTACTATAACCGATGAAGACCCTCTATTTTGATTGTTTTGCGGGAGCCAGCGGCAATATGCTGCTCGGCGCGCTTGTCGGACTCGGCGTGGCGTCGGACGAACTTCATTCGGAACTCGCGAAAATGGACGTTCCGGCGTTCGAAATCGTCTTTGAGACCCGCGACAAGTCGGGGATCGCCGCGCTTCACGCGGACGTCCGGGTTCCCGACGAGAAGAACCACCGGCACCTCCATCATATCGAAGGGATAATCACGAATTCCGCACTCTCGGACGGAGTCAAGTCGCGGGCGCTCTCGATCTTCAGGACTCTCGCCGCTGCAGAAGCGAAGGTCCACGGTATCGACATTTCGAAAGTTCATTTTCATGAGGTCGGAGCGCTCGACGCGATAATCGACATCGTCGGTTGCTGCATCTGCTTTGAGAAACTCGGAATCGAAAGTTTCGCCTCGTCGAAGCTCCACGTCGGCAGTGGATTCGTCGAGATGGCGCACGGAAAGTTCCCGGTCCCGCCGCCGGCCGTCGCGGAGATCCTTCGCGACGCCCCTGTTTATTCGACCGAGATCACCGGTGAATTGGTAACGCCGACCGGTGCCGCGATTATCGCGACCGTCTGTAAATCGTTCGGGCCGATACCGGAGATCAGGATCGAGAAGGTGTCTTACGGTGCCGGAACGCGTGATTACATGAATTTCCCGAACGCCATCCGGCTGATCGTCGGTAGATCGTCGTCCGGAGGCCATTTGTCGAAACTCCTTTTGATCGAAACCAATGTCGACGACATCACCGGTCAGACGCTCGGTTATCTGATGGAAAAGGCGTTTGAGGCCGGCGCGCTCGATTGCTGGTTCACGCCTATCCAGATGAAGAAGAACCGGCCGGCGACGCAAATTTCGATTCTGTGCACGGTCGAGGCCAGATCGGCAATGATCGAACTTCTCTATCTCGAGACCTCGACCCTTGGAGCGAGAGTGATCGAGGTCGAACGCGACTGTCTTCCGCGAGTGACCAAGAAGATAGGCACGCGATTTGGCGAAATCACGGTCAAGGTCGCAAAATATCAGGATCGCGTGGTCAGCGCCAAGCCTGAGTACGGCGAACTCAGGCGCGCTGCCGCTGAATTCGGTCTGCCGCTTCTCAAGGTCGAATCCGAAGTCGATGCGATCATTGGAAAACTCATCTCGGACGATGAAATCTAGTTTGACCGGAATAGTGCGATCCCTGTCCGCAAAGGCCCGGGCGAAGCGCGCCAGTTGGTTTCGCGAGGCGTTCGACATCGGCGGAAAGACCCGGATCCTCGATCTCGGATCCGAGTCGGGCGAGAATATCCATTCGGTGCTCGCGGGCACGGCTTATGACGCCGCTAACGTCTATATCGCTGACATCGATCCTGATGCGGTCCGGTCCGGCGCGGAACGGTTCGGATTCAATCCGGTCGTCGTTGATGAATCGGGGCGACTGCCCTTTGAGAACGGCTTTTTCGACATTGTTTATTGTTCGTCCGTTCTCGAACACGTGACGGTTCCGAAAGACGACGTCTGGAAAATTCGTTCCGGGAAGGAATTCAACAAAATTGCCGTAGCCGCGCAGCGTGAGTTTGCGGCGGAGATCGAAAGGGTCAGCCGCGGCTATTTTGTCCAGACACCGGCGCGCGGATTTCCGATCGAAAGTCACTCGTGGCTTCCGTTTGCGGCGCAGTTGCCGCGGCCGCTCCAAGTGTCGGTTTTCGGGATTACGAACGGATTTTGGATAAAGAAGACGATCCCGGATTTCAGACTGATGAACCGGACGGAATTCGCAGGACTGTTTCCGGGTGCGGAAATACGCTGCGAACGTTCGGGCGGGATGGTCAAATCGCTGGTCGCGATAAAACGGCCGAAATAGATGAAGATGCAAAAGAAAGTCGATCTTGAGTTGATCGCGAAAGGAGTCCGGCTGATTCTCGAGGGCATGGGCGAGGACGCGGACCGCGATGGTCTCCAAAAAACGCCGGAGCGGGTCGCGCAGTTTTATGCTGAGCTGACCGAAGGGATGTGGGAAGACGCGACGGAGCACATTGTTCCGCTGCCCGGTGATTCGCACGACGAAATGGTGATCGTCAAGGACATATCGATCGCGTCCGTCTGCGAGCACCATCTCGCACCGTTCGTCGGGAAATGCCATATCGCCTATATTCCTAAAGGCGGTCGCATCGTGGGCCTTTCGAAACTCGCCCGTCTTGCCGAGATCTTCGCGCGCCGGCTGCAGGTCCAGGAGCGGATGACGCAGCAGATCGCGAAGACGCTTTTTGAAGGACTCGACCCGCTCGGCGTGATGGTCGTGATCGAGGCCGAACATACGTGCATGACGCTCCGCGGCGTGAAGAAACCCGGCGCCAAGACCGTCACGTCGGCGGTACTCGGCGGATTCCGTCGCGACCCACGGACGCGTGCCGAGGCGATGGCGCTTATCAAAGGATGAAGGATGAAGGATGAAGGAAGATGGAAGTCTTGAGTCGTTCGTCGAGTGTCGTGAGTCGAGAGTCAAGGTGAGCCACGACTCCCGACTCTGGACTCCCGACTCCGGACCTGGAACAAATGACCAATAACAAAGGATCAATATGAAAAGAATCGTCGCATTGCTGGTTTTGATCTCGATCGCGCAGATCGGAATTTTCGGAAAGGAGAAATACCCCGATTACCGCTCGCTGTTCAGTGAGAAGAAGCTCAAGGATTATGTTCGCTTTCTTTCGGATGACGGATTTCAGGGGCGCGGTCCGGGCACGCCCGGCGGCGAATTGGCCGCGAAGTTCATCGCTCGTGAACTGGAAACGATTGGCATAAAACCCGGAAACAAAGGCTCATACTTCCAGCCGGTCTCGCTCGTCGCGGCCAAAGCCGACCGCGAGACAAAGCTCCGCGTCTCGAACCGCAATGCGACATTCGACTACGACTTCGGAGACGATTTCGTGGCGACTACTGGCGCACAGACTGAAGCGATCAATGTGGACGCGGATCTGGTTTTCGTCGGCTATGGCGTCGACGCGCCCGAGCAGAAATGGAACGACTACAAAGGCGGCGACTCCGACTACCGCGGCAAGATCCTCGTGATGCTCGTCAACGATCCGCCGGCGACGTCGAAGGAACCGAATCTGTTCGGCGGCAAGGCCCTGACGTACTACGGGCGCTGGACTTACAAGTACGAAGAAGCCGCGCGGCGCGGCGCCGCCGGTGCGATCCTGATCCATACGAACGAATCGGCGGGCTACGGCTGGAACGTCGTCCGGACGTCGAACGGGAACTGGCGCTACGAAGTCGCGCGGACGCCGAACGATCGCACTCCATACCTTCAATTCAAATCCTGGGTCACCGATCAGACCGCGAAACGAATCTTCTCGCAGGCGAACTTCAATCTCGACGAACTCCGCGAGAAAGCCGCCGACCGTGATTTCAAACCCGTCAAGCTCGGCCTCCGCGCGAATCTTAACCTCAGGAGCGAGATCAAGCGCCTCGACTCAAACAATGTCGTCGGGGTCTTTGAAGGACGGGACAGCGAGCTGAAGAACGAGTACGTCGTGTATACGGCGCATTGGGACCATCTCGGTGTCGGAGAACCGAACGCCAAGGGAGACAGTATTTACAACGGCGCTCTCGACAACGCGTCGGGCTGCGCGCAGGTTCTGGCTATCGCTGAGGCGTTCACGAAACTGCCTGAAAAAGAGCGTCCGAAACGCTCGCAGGTGTTCCTGTTCACGACCGCCGAGGAACAGGGTCTGCTCGGGGCCGAGTGGTATTCGCGCAATCCGGTATTTCCGATGAACAAGACCGCCGCGAACATCAACATCGACGGCGGGAACTTCTTGGGTCTGACGCGCGACTACGGCGCGCTCGGAGCAGATCGGTCAAGTCTTTGGGAAATCGTCAGCGATGTGCTGAAGTCGCGCAACATGACGTTTTTGCCCGACGCGTACCCCGAACAGGGCTTCTTTTTCAGGTCGGACCATTTTCCGTTCGCCAAGATGGGCGTTCCGGCACTGAGCATTCAGGACGGCGACGATTATGTCGGAAAGCCCCGCGATTTCGGCAAGAAGTTCTTCGACGAATACAATCGAACGAATTACCACCAGCCGTCGGACGAATTCAGCGAGGACTGGCGTTTCGACGGCATGGTCCAGTCGCTCGATATATCGTTCTCGATCGGAATGGCGATCTCGAACGAAAAGAAGCTGCCGCGCTACAACAAGGGCGACGAGTTCGCCAACGCGCAGCCCAACAGGAAATAGTTGATGGTTAATTGTTCGTCGTTGATCGTTTGCCACGCGGGAAGGGGGACAATTTCAATTCTCAATTTTCAAGTATTCACTATCGGGGAAATCCTTTAGACGGCATATTGGATTCCGCAGATTAACGACGAACGACTAAAATCGAACCATCGATCATGAAGAGCTTTTACATCACAACCCCGATCTACTATGCGAACTCGCTGCCGCATCTCGGGCATCTGTACACGACGATCGTCGCCGATGCGGTCGCGCGTCACAAACGTCAGCGTGGGTTTGATACTTTCTTTCTCACCGGTACAGACGAGCACGGGATCAATATTCAGCGGGCGGCGCATTCGGCCGGACGTTCACCGCGCGAGCAGGTCGATTACATTTCCGGTGAACTAAAACGCATGTTCGCGGAGTTCGGGCTGACCGGCTACGACGTGTTCATGCGCACGACCGAACCGTTCCATTACGCCGCGGTTCAAGAGCTTTGGAAGACGATCGCTTCGAACAAGACACCGAAAGGCAACGACGCCATCTACAAAGGGCATTATGAAGGCTGGTTCTGCGCCCCCTGCGCCGAATTCAAGACCGAGACCGAATACCGGATCGACAAAGGTTCGGACGTTCCGCTTTGTCTGATCCACGAGCGGCCGCTCGACCGGGTTTCCGAAGAAAATTACTTTTTCAGGCTTTCGGATTACGGCGATACGCTTTTGGAGATCATCGAAAAAGATCCCGATCGCCTGCGACCCGAGGCCCGGCGCAACGAGGTCGCCGCTTTCGTCCGGCAGGGACTTCAGGATCTGGCGATCTCTCGCGAGAAAAAGTCAGTCTCGTGGGGCGTGCCCGTTCCGGGCGATGACGATCACGTGATGTATGTCTGGCTCGACGCGCTTTCGAATTACATTACCGCTCTCGGTTGGGGCAGCGATGACCGCTCGAAGTTCGATCGTTACTGGCCTTCGGCCCATCATCTGGTCGGCAAGGACATACTGCGTTTCCACACGGTTTACTGGTGGTCATTCCTTCTCGCCGCCGGGATTGAACTGCCGAAACAGGTCTACGCCCACGGCATGTGGCTTGACGCGGAAGGCCGGAAAATGGGGAAGACGCTCGGGAACGTCATCAGTCTCGACGTATTGAAAGAGTACTTTCAGACGGACGTCATCCGGTATTTTGTTCTCCGCGAGATGGTCTTCGGACAGGACGGGAACTTCGGGTACGAGAACCTGATCGACCGCGCGACGGCCGATCTTGCTAACGGCCTCGGCAATCTTTCGTCGCGAACGCTGTCGATGATCACGAAATATCGGGACGGGCAAATTCCGTCCGGTGCGATTCACGACGAAAATTTCATATATGCAAAACGGATCGGCTTGGCCGCCGACGACCAGGAACTCGCGTCGGTGATAACCCACGCCCGGGACGAATTCGTCCGTCGGTTTGATAACTTCGAATTCTCGCAGGCGCTCGAGGCGCTTTGGACCGTGATCGCGCGGATCGACAAGATGATCACCGATGCGAAGCCCTGGGTTCTGGCCAAGGATGAGCATCAGCAGGAATCGCTGAGCGCCGTTCTTTACCGGTCGGCCGAGACGCTGCGATGGCTGTCGGTCATGCTGTTCCCGGTGATGCCCGAAGCGGCGCAGAGTATTTACGGTCAGCTCGGGCTGACGGACCGACTTGAATCCGTCAATCCAGAAGAACTGGTTTGGGGCGGGCTGGCTCCGGGAACGCCGATCGGCGAGACGGTCGCCGTTTTCCCGCGGCTCGAAAAGAACAAGATCATGAGTGAAATCGAAGAAGCGAAAACAGAAGCGCCGGCGCCCGTCGAGGCCGCTCCGGCAGAACCCGTCGTCGAGGAGAGTTTCATCACCATCGACGATTTCCTGAAGGTCGAACTGAAGATCGGTGAGGTCCTCGTCTGCGAGCGCATACCGAATGCCGACAAGCTTCTCAGGTTCGAGATCGACCTCGGCGAAGAAAAGCCGCGCCAGATCCTGGCGGGGCTTGCCGAATACTACGAGCCCGAAAGGCTCATCGGACGAAAAGTCGTGGTTGTTGCGAACCTCAAGCCGCGCAAAATGCGTGGGCTCGAATCGCAGGGAATGATCTGCGCCGCGTCGCTCGACGGCGACGACACCCCGCCAGCGATGGCGACGTTCCTCGAGGAGGTTAAGAACGGGGCGCGATTGAGATAGGAAAACGGCGTACGACGAAAAGGATGTCGAGCCGATGGTGGGTGCGATGAAATCTCTTGTTTTCGACAAATAAAGTGATTGTAGATTCACATTGCCACATCGACGGCTCGCAGTTCGACGATGACCGTGACGAGGTGATCGCGCGGGCGCGCGCCGCTGGGCTCGTGGCGATGCTCAATATCGGCAGCGGCTCGCCGCGCGAGGATTCGTTCGAAAAAACCGTCGCGCTCGCGCAAAAATACGACTTTATCTTTGCCGCGGTCGGGATCCATCCGCACGATGCGAGCGAGTACACGGACGAGGTCGAGCGGCGTTTGCTCGGACTCGCGCAATCGACGAAAAAGGTCGTCGCGTGGGGCGAGATCGGGCTGGATTTTTATTACGATCACAGTCCGCGCGAGGTGCAGACCGACGTCTTCCGGAGGCAGATCCGTATCGCGCGCGAGATCGGTCTTCCGATCATCATCCACAGCCGCGACGCGAACGACGAAACGGTCGGGATCCTTCGCGACGAATGTTCGTACGATGGTTTCCGTGGCGGCGTGATGCATTGCTTCGGCGGGACTGCGGCGATGGCGGAAGCCTTGATGCCACTCGGGTTCATGATCTCGTTTGCCGGCAACGTGACGTTCAAAAAGGCGGAAGAGCTTCGCGAGGCGGCCCGCGTCGTTCCGCTCGACCGCTTGCTGATCGAAACTGATTGCCCGTATCTTGCACCCGTTCCGATGCGCGGCAAGCGGAACGAGCCGTCGTTCGTCGCACACACTGCAGCGTTCCTTGGAGAGTTCTACGGCGTGGGCGCGGAAGAGATCGCGACGCGGACGAGCGACAA
>JAKQII010000298.1 GCA_029557535.1 Acidobacteriota bacterium | reverse complement strand
GGATTCGATTTACCGGCTCGACGCCGGCATGAAAATCCGGGTGAAGATGGATGTCGAGATCAGCTCTGCCGTTTCGACGAAAAACGATACGTTCATCGTCCGGACGGCCGGTCCGATCAGATCCGGGGAAACTGTTGTTTTGGCCGAAGGAACGCTGATTGAGGGGCGAGTGATCGAATCAACTCCGGCGTCGAACGCGGGCCGGCCGGGTTCGATGCTGATCCGGTTCGAGAGAATCAAACCCGATGGCGCCGACTGGCAGCGAATGGACGCAGCGCCGGTAAAACAACTCCGCGGAAATTCTACGGCCAACTGGTCGGCATTCTCCATCATCGGAGGAACGGCGATCGGAGCTTTGATCGGGGGACTGACCGGATCGGGCAAGGGGGCTTTGATCGGCGCCGGCCTTGGAGCCGGGGGCGGAACGGCCGTCGCATATGCGCGAAAAGGCAAGGACATCCGGATCAAGTCCGGTGAGGTCGTCGAAATAGTTTTGAAGGAAGCGATCGTCCTGCCGGTTAAGGATTTTTAGTTTGGTCGTTAGCGTTAACGGCCAATTACAAGAGCCCGTCGTGAAGGGGAGAGCACGGCGGGCCCTTTCCATTTTCGATTTTCGATTTGCGATTTGCGATTTCAGGTAGACGGTCGACAGTTGGAAGCAAAAGCTTGGATTTCGTTCGCAATTTGCTGTCCGACAATCGCAAATCGCAAATTGAAAATCGCAAATATCACCGGCTTTTCGCCGCTATGACCATTTCCCTGACTTCCTTCGCGAGCGTCGGGGCGTGGAACGGGACGCCGTCGCGGATGGTCCATTCGATTCCGCCGGTCTTATAAACCTTGCCGTCACGTATCTCTTCGACCCCGAGCGGACTCAGCACCTTAAAATTTTCCAGCGGATTGCCGTTGACGACGATCAGGTCCGCCTTGTAGCCGACCCGCACGCGGCCGATCGTGTTCTCTTTCCCAAGAATCATCGCGCCGTTCGACGTCGCATGCTGGATCACCTTGAGCGGATGAAATCCGGCTTCCTGATGGAGTTCAAGCTCACGCAGCAAACCGAATCCATATATTTGATAGATAAAGCCGGCGTCCTCGCCCGTGCCGACAATTCCGCCGCGCTTTTCGAACTCATACACGGCGTTCATCCAGATCCTGTAGTTCTGTTTCCAAAACGTTTCGTCGGTCGATGACCAGCCGATGAAGTACGACCCGTGATTGGCCGGATTCGGGCGGAAGTATTCTTCGAGAACGGGATGCAGATATTCGGCGAATGCCGGGTTCGTCTGCGCCCGCTGCAGATCGCGCGAGGCTTCGTAAATGACCAACGTCGGATCCCACGCGACGCCTCCGGCAACCATCGCGTCGAGAACCTTCATCATCCGTTCGCGATCGGCTTCACGCCAAAGACGCCCGGCGTATCGAAATCTGTCGACCTCGTTGTTGTAGTTGTAGCCCGCCGGAAAATTCTGCCGGCCGGATTCGATCGCGGCATCCGGAATTCCGTACCAGTGCTCGATGCTTGTCGTGCCGAATTTAATGTCGTCCCAGGCATTCGTTTCCTCGACGCCGACGTGGTGCATGACCCGCATTCCCTGCTTGCGCGCCTCATCCATCATCGCCGCCATCAAATCGCGGTCGATCGTGTAGAGTTTGATCCCGTCGTAGCCGGCGGCTTTCAGATCGCGAACGCGCTGGCGGGCCCGATCAGCCGTCGTCGGAGTCGGCGCGTCGAAATAACCGCCGTACGGAAAGATGCGCGGTCCGACCAGTTTTCCGGCGGCGATCTGATCGCGGAATCCCAAGACCTTTTTGTTCGCCCACGCGTCGCGCACGGTCGTGATGCCGCAAGCGAGCCAGAGCTTCGTAACGTATTCGACCGGCATCGGGACGCCGCCGCGCTCGTCCTGCGTGTGACCGTGAAGATTGATCAGCCCCGGCAGGACATACTTGCCCGCGGCATCGATCTCAACATCGCCAGCCGCCGGCCGC
>JAKQII010000221.1 GCA_029557535.1 Acidobacteriota bacterium | reverse complement strand
CGCGGTACCGTCGGCGACGTTCGCCGGCACGGGCGTTGGGAACATACCGGATGCGACCGCTTGCGGCCCGACGCCGGGTACGCCGCTGAACGTTTCGTTCAACGTCACGGGCATTTCGACGGCGCCGTCGAACGTCTCGGTTGATTTCACCGCGGGTACGGCGCACACGTGGGTCGGTGACCTCATCGCCACGTTGATCTCGCCAGACGGGACCTCGCATTCGATCTTCGGCAGAACGGGCGCGACAACCGCGACTGCGCTTGGGACCGGAAATAACCTGGTCGCTGCGGGTGTTTACACTTACAACAACGCGGCCGCAGGCAGTTGGTGGACGGTTGCGACGTCAACGGCAAGCATTCCGGGCGGCGCTTACCGCACATCCAACGTCGGCGGTGCCGGGGCAACCAATCCAATGCCGGCGACCGATATGAACGCCGCGTTCGCGGGAATTCCGACCTCGAACGGAACATGGACGCTCAGATTTACGGACGGCTGCAACGCCGATACCGGATCGATCTCGGCGGCGAATCTCGTGGTCGAGGGGGCCGTTGTTGTTCCGACCGATGCTCCAAACGATCTCAACGGTGACGGCAAAACGGACTATGTGATCGTCCGTGCGAACGTTCCTGGTTTCTCCGGAACTTCCGGCGAGAATCATCAGGGCCGCAACAAGGTCCGGACGATGAGGGAGTCGTCGCGTGACCGGAGCCTCGCCGCGACCGTTACATGGTGGGCGGCGGATTCGACAAACGGAAACTCGCTGGGAACCACCGATTTTGGCGATGACCTCGGCTTTTTCCTGACAAACGATTATGACAACGACGGTAAGGATGACCTGACGACGTGGACGGGGGGAGCATCGGGGGTCGCGGGCTTCCATATTCTGCTTTCGTCGACGAGCACGGTCTCCAATCGCCTGTACGGTCAGGACGGCGACGATCCGACAATCGGCGGCGACTGGAACGGCGACGGCAAAGCCGATCTTTCAGTGTTCCGCGACACGGCCGGGACCTTCTTCTGGTCGGACGAAACGACCCCAACCAGCGTCAATTACCTTCCTTGGGGAACGACGAACGATATCGCGTTCTCACTCGATTACGATGGAGATGGAAAAGCAGACGCCGCGGTTCAGCGCGACGTTGGAGGTGCCGGACAATTCTGGATTCGTCGGTCGAGCGACAACGGGGTTTATGTTGTGAACTACGGCTTGTCGAGCGATTTCGTCGTCCCGGGCGATTACGACGGCGACGGTCGCGACGATATTTGCGTATCGCGAAACGCCGATTTGGGCGACGGAGTCCGCAAATACTTCTGGATCCTCGAAAGCGACGGTGGCGGCGCTCCGGCCAGCCCATATCAATGGGGCCTTCCGGGTGACTTCATCTCGCAGGGCGACTATGACGGCGACGGCAAGACCGATATCGCGGTCTGGCGTCCGAATGCGGATCCGACGCAGAATTACTTCTACGTTCGGAAGTCGAGCGATGCCGGTCTCCAGCAGTTCGAATGGGGCGCGCAGGGAGATTATCCGATCAACAACTGGAACGTCCACTAGGATGCGCCTGCGAGCGGAAAACGACGGTCACGGTTTCTCGTGGCCGTCTTTTTTTGTGCGGACCCTGATCGAGGCCGGGGCGATCCCAAGTTCACGCACGCGAAGTGCCGTCAGCGCGTCGGCGCACTCGAACGTCGAATCGCAAAAGAGTTGGGCGATCCGGTTTTCGGCAAAGAGTACGGGCAGGAATTCCGCCTCCTCGGGCGATTCAATGTGCACTGCATCGATCGCCCCGCCGAGCGCCAGCGATCGGCCCCGCGAAACCGAAGCGGGATCATCGTATTTCGCGGCGCAGCAACAGAACGTCGAAACATCGGCGCCGGCTGACGAAAGCGACGCCGAAACCGCCGACATGTTCCAATCGCCCGCGATCGCAAGTAACGCGATGCCGCCCAGTCCGCCTTCATAGCTTTCGAGGTCAGACGCGATGGCCTCCACGCGCGATTCATCCGAGATCAAGTCGCAGTGGATCATCTGCTTCCGGAGCATGTCGGCCGCCTGATTTCCGACCACGCCGATCCGAACCGAGTCCGCGAATTCGATGAGCGAATCGGAAGCCGACGGCAATTCGAAAAACGCCCGGGTTGGAAAAATTCCGGAAAACACGATCCAATCGAATTCGCCGAAGTCTCGCGGATCGGCGTTGACAACGGGTACGATTCGCGGAACGGGAAGTTCGATCACGCGCGCGCCGGCAAACGTAAGTCCTCCAATTAAATCCGCTTTGTGTCGTGCCGCGAAAAGCGCGCTCGTGTATCCTTCGTCCGATCCATTCATCACTTAGATTCTAAGTACAAATCGCGGCGGCGCAAGTTTGCAATCAAGACGCAAAAGCTAGTAAGGTTTGAGATTCGATGCAGGCATCGACTTGGATATGAAAGCGATGATCCTCGCCGCGGGTTTTGGGACGCGGCTCTTTCCACTGACAATTGACCGCACGAAACCGGCGATCCCGTTTCTCGGAAAGCCGCTCGTTGGATATGTCGCCGAATACGTCGCGACATTCGGATTCGAGGACGTTGTCGTCAATCTCCACCATCAGCCGGAGTCGGTGCGGCGAGCGCTGGGCGACGGAAAGGATTTCGGTGTCAGGATTCATTACACCGAGGAGATTCCGTCGATCCTCGGGACTGCCGGAGCGCTCGATAATGCGCGCCATCTTCTCGAGGACGACACGTTCGTCATCGTCAACGGGAAGATCATCACCGACATCGACATTTCGGCGGCAGTCGAGACGCACCGCCGATCGGGCGCCATCGCGACGATGGTTCTCAAGCCGAACATCAAGCGCGAACGTTTCACCGAGGTTTACGCCAAGGACGGATTCCTGACCGGCTTCGGCGATTACGCGCATCCGCTCTCGGTCGGCGAGATAAAGGACATCACGCTTGATCTTACCGCCCCGTTGATGTTCACCGGAATTCACGTTCTTGAGCCGCGTGTTTTCGATTACATCCCGCGCGGCGTTTATTCCGACATCGTCCCGACGTTTTACAATCCGGCGTTGCGCGCCGGTGAAAAGATCGCGGTTCACGTCACGGACGCGAACTGGTTCGAACTTTCGACGATCCCGCGGTACCTCGACGTCTCGCTCGAGATGATGAACGGGCAAAGCGTTCTTGCCGGAAACAACTGCATCGTCTCGGGACGCGCGATCGTCAAGGATTCGATCATGTGGGACAACGTCTCGATCGGGGACGATGCGCACCTTTACCGCTGCATCATCGCCGACGACGTGACGATCCTGCCCGGCGAGCATTTCGAGAACGCGGCGATCGTCCGCGCCGACATGGTGCGCACCGCCGAAGAGGTTCCCGAAAAGGCGCTCAAAGGCTACATTCAGGGCGACAACTACGTCGTGCCGCTGATCGAATACATCTGAACCGATGGAATCAACCCCGACCGATCGTCTGAAGGGTCTTCTCAAAGGATTGCCCAACGTTCCGTTCGGATCTGAGATCCGCGCGTTGACGCCGGACGCGTCGACCCGCGAGTATTTCCGGATCGACTGGGACGGTTCGACGGCGATCGCCTGTGTTTATCCGCAGGATGAACCCGGCGCTGGGCAATTTGCCGCCTGTTTGGACGTTACAGGGTTATTCCTTTCAAATTCGCTGCCGGTCGCAAGAGTGCTCTACTCAAATGACACGGACGGGGTGATCATTCACGAGGATTTCGGCGACACGATACTGCGGGACGTGCTACAGGCGTCGGACGACGCGGCGCGCGAGGTTTGGATCGACCGGGCGATTGCATTGATCGCGCAGATCCAAGCGGCGACATCGTCGGCGTATGCGAGGAATTCCATCGCGTCGCGGCTTTCGTTCGACTTCGAAAAACTGTCTTGGGAACTAGATTTTTTCAGGCAGCATTATTTCACGACATTGAAAGGGCGTGCGCCGGAATCGGCTCCCGCGGAATTCGTTGCGGAAATGAATGCCGTTGCCCGTGAACTTGCGGGAATGGCGAGCGTTCTGACGCACCGCGACTTTCATGCGGCGAACCTGATGCTGTCGGAAGGGGAACTAAAGATCATTGATCATCAGGACGCGCGGATCGGACCGACGAGCTACGATCTCGTTTCGCTCCTGCTCGACCGTGTCACCGAGGCGCCGTCGGCGAATTGGCTTGCCGGCAAGCGGAAATTACTCCTCGATAAGAGGGCCGAACTTGGGCTGCCGCCGATCAGCGAAGACGATTTCGCTTCGGAGTTCCGGCTTCAGACGATCCAACGCTGCCTCAAAGCGATCGGGACCTTCTCATTCCAGTCTGCGAACCGCGGGAAAAAGCACTTCGAGCAGTACATCGGTCCGATGTTCGACATCGTTCTGAGGGCGGCGAAGAACGTCGGCGGGTTGCCGGCGATCGAGTCGGTGATTTCTCGTGAACTGGGACGATAGATCTGGAGATTCCAAGATTCATGGAATCGTGTTTCCGTTGGTCAAGCCCCGAAGGGGCGACGCAACGGAAACCCTGGCGCCGCAGCAAGCCTGGGGACAAATCGCCCATGACAATATTAGCCCCGAAGGGGCGCAGCAAAACCTCGGGTTTCCGAATCTTGAATTTTGAATCTTTAGTCCTTGTCCTGGTTTTAGCGTTGCCACTAGCTTCAGCTAGTCGACCTCGGCATAAGAGTGACCCGGGCTTCAGCCCAATCAATTGACCCACATTTTCGGCTAAAGCCGGGGCTTTTTCACTACTTTGATCCACTAGCCGAAGCTAGTGGCAACATTAAATCCAAATCCCGCTGATTACTTAGCTAACGTTGAATATCTTGAAGCCTCAATCCTGATCATTGGAGTTCTCGAATCGGCCAATTTGACAGCCCCATCGGGGCTACTGACATTGAATTTGGAACCCAAATCGCAAATCGCAAATTGAAAATCGCAAATCTCAACCGTGTGCCCTGAGCCCGCGGGCGATGAGACCGATGCCGCCGGCGAGAAGGACAAGCATCAATATCGTGTTGAAAAGACTGGTCGGAGCGAAGTAGATGTGGAGATTCGACAGGATCCCGGCGAAGATGATGACAACGCCGGCGAATGTCAGAAGCCAGCCGAGCACCGATTTCCCGTTGAAAAACAGGATTCCGATGCCGAAGATCAAGGGGATCAATGACAGACCGAAGGCGCTGAATCCAAAAAAGGACCAAAATCCGCTCGTCACGATCACCTGATTCGTCAGCAGGTATGCCCCGGCGATCGCCATCCCGAGCCCGATCAGAAACTCGGCGATACCGCCCTCGGTCCCGCCCGCGCCTTTGAATTTGTATCCTTCGTCGGACATATCATTCCAAAATTTCAGGATTCCAAGATTCCAAGATTCCAAATCCGGACTTCCGTAATCAACGGTCGATTCTCGACCAAATGGAATGGAATCTTGAAATTTTGGAATCCTGGAATCCAATTCCCCAATCCGCAATCCCAAATCCCAAATCAATTGACGTTCCCCGAGTGATCCGGCTGGACCGACCGGTCGATCGCCTCGTCCTCGATCTCGCCGCCCTTGCTGACAGGTATGTCCGCCGGGTTCGCGAACCGCATGCCGCGCTCTTCCGTATCGAGCAACTCCTTGGGGATCAATATCTTCTGCAGCGACGCCGGCGGCGTGTAACCCGGATAATCGACACGCGAATGATAGATCGCGATCAGCGACTTGATCATCGATTCGCGGATCTGCGTCAATTCCCGCAACGTCAGATCGCATTCATTAAGCTGATCGTCGGCAAGGATCGCGTCGATGATCTTCGTCACGATGAAGCGGATGTTCTCGGGCGTCGGTTCCTCGAGCGAACGGGCGCCGGCCTCGCAGCTGTCGGCGATCATCATGATCGCGGCTTCTTTGAACTGCGGCTTCGGTCCCGGATAGCGAAAATCGTTTTCTGAAATCTCCTCGGGATCGCGGGCCTCGGCCTGCGCCTTCCGGAGGAAATAATGGAGCGTTCTGGTTCCGTGGTGCTGCGGGATAAAATCGATGATCCGCTGCGGGAGCCCCATTTCTTTCGCGAGCTTGATGCCGTACGTGACGTGGCTGATGATGATCTTCGCGCTCTGCGCGGGCTTCAGCTTGTCGTGCGGGTTCTTGCCGAGTTGGTTCTCGACGAAATGTTCCGGCGCCGCAGTTTTTCCGATGTCGTGATAAAGTGCGCCGATCCGGGCCAAGAGACCATTTCCGCCGACGACGCGGCAGGCTTCTTCGGACAATTGTCCGACGGCGTGCGAATGCTGGTTCGTGCCCGGCGCGCGCAACGCGAGTTGTCCAAGGACCGGAAGATCGGCGTTCGAAAGCTCAAGGAGTTTGACGTCCGTCAGAATGCCGAAGAGCGACTCGCACAGCGGCAGCAGGACGGCGGTCACGGCGGCAGTGATAAGTCCGTTGACGAGTCCGCAGGCGATCGCCAGCGCGACCGTGTTAAGTATGAACGGCTGCTGCGTGTAGCCGATCACCGCGATCGACGCCGCAGCGCTCGCAAATCCGACGAGGACGCCGGCGATCGTCACCGATTGTCTTGAGCGGTAGCGGCCGATTCCGTAAACAGCGACGGCCGAGGCGATCGCACCGTAGATCGCGAATTCAAGCGGCCGCGGTCCGAGCATCCCGGCGATCAGCGAGAGAATCAGGCCCGTGAACAGCGCCGTGCGGCGGTCAGCCAGAAGCGTCATCAAAAGGCTGCCGGTGGCGAACGGAATCGCGAACGCCCAAATGGTCGCATCATTGAGCGGCGCCTTGAGATTCTGTGCGGCGGTAAAGTCTGCCAGTTTGAAAAATATCGACATCAGCGCCGTTTGCACGACGATAATGAACCCGAACAGTGCGAATGTCTTTTCCTGCGAAAGCGTGAGCCGTATCCCGACCTGATTGTGCTCAATGAACTTCCATGCGACCCAGTAAAGTGCCGAGATTATCGCCAGTAATCCAAGGAAGCGGTTAAGCTGACGCGTCGATTCGCTGTAACTTCTGATCGCGTTGATGCGGAGCAGGATGTCGGGCGTGATCTTTGTTCCCTGATCGGCGATCTTCTCGCCCCGCTTGAGCGAAATATTGATCGGAACAACCGCCGCCGCGGCATTGTCGCGCTCGTTTGCGGTCGCGACCGAGTCGTACGAAACGCTCGGTTCGATGAAAACCTCGGTTCCACGGTAAAACGCGTCCGTTTCTTTCGCCGAAAAACTCCTGATCGCCGCCAACCTGTCCCGCAGTTTGTTTCGTGCGGACGAAAGCGCGACCCAGTTCGTTTCAGGCATCGAGATCGCCTGATCGATGTTCGGCTTGGAACGATCGACGAGTTTCACTTCGGTGCTGAAGTATTGCGCGTCGGTGTCGTCGTAGATGTATCCCTGTGAACTTTCGCGGATCGCGCTTTCGACCGAATCGAGTTCGTTCCGGCTGAAAGTCCGGGACGCGAGTATCTTTCCGACCTCGGGTCCGCCGGATCCGGTCCAGTGCGTTTCGCCTTTCGCGTCTGAATTTGCCTGCTTCGTCGGGGGGCTCGATGTCGGGTTCGAGTGACGTTGGAGGCGTTCCCAAGAGGATAGGAAGCGCTGCAGCGCCTGATCGGACTTGTTGGATTCGTATCTGAAGATCGGTTGGACCGAGGCGCGCGCGGCTTCGCGGAGCTGCTGTGTTTCGTCGTCGAGCGTAACCGAGATGTCGGCCGGTGAGACGATGCTCTCGCGGGCTACGTCGTCAACCTTGTAATGCTCGCCGGTCGAGCGCCACAGCGGGTTGTAGATCAGCGCCGTCGTGACCAGGCTGAGCAGCCCAAACCAGATCCAGAACCATTGGCGCGGCGTCAACTTGTCGCGGTAACCGAGAATGCTCTTCGTCAAGAGTTTCTTGATCCGAGTCACCGGGGACGCCAATTCCTTTAGGTTCTTACGGTTCATCGCGTGAATCGTATCTTATCACAATGTACGGGCGTGTCGGGGATTTATCGAATATCGCGGTCGGTGGTTCGTTCAGCGGCGCGCTGCTGCGCGGCGAGTCCGGGCTACGGGCAACGGCGTTGAGTTCAAGAGATCGGTTCGACGTGAGCTGCGGTCAGTTCACTTACCTCGTCAAACCCCGGCTTGAAGCCGGCGATCGTCGCTTCGACGCGCTCGACCATCGGCCGCAAGGATTTTGAGTCGAGCGCCGATACGGCGACGGTCTCGCAGTCGCGCTCGGACGTGATCTGGCGTTCGAGCGCCGCGAGCGTTGTTTCATCCACAAGATCGGCCTTGTTGAGGACGACGATCTCCGGAATCTGGCTGAGTTCAAGTTCCCCGAGGATCTTCTCGACCGATTCAACCTGGGCGATCGCGTTCGGGTTCGAGGCGTCGACGACGTGAACAAGCAAATCGCTGTCGGAGATCTCCTCGAGCGTCGCTCGGAACGCGGCCACCAGCGTTTCCGGCAGATCGCGGATGAACCCGACGGTGTCGTTGATGATCACTTCCTGCTCGTAGGGAAGTCGGAGCCGGCGCGACGTCGGATCGAGCGTCGCGAACATCTTCTTCTCGGCATACACCTTCGACTGCGTCAACGTGTTGAGCAGCGTCGATTTGCCGGCGTTTGTGTAGCCGACGAGCGAGATGATCGGGAGGTTCCTCTGGACGCGGTTCTTGCGGCGTTCCTGGCGTTGGCGCTGCAGATTGTCGACCTGTTTTTCCAGCTGCGAGATCTTGTCGCGAACGCGCCGCCGGTCGGTCTCGAGCTTCGTTTCACCCGGTCCGCGTCCGCCGATCCCGCCGGCGAGCCGCGAAAATGCCGAGTTCTGGCCTTGCGCGAGGCGCGGCAGAAGATATTTCAACTGCGCCAGTTCGACCTGAAATTTTCCCTCGCGGGACTGCGCGCGCTGCGCGAAAATGTCGAGGATCAGCTGCGGCCGGTCGATGACCTTGAGATCGGTGATGGTCGAGATCGAGCGCACCTGGGACGGCGAAAGTTCGGTGTCGAAGACGATCAGGTCCGCGCCGAGACGCATTGAGCGGATCAGCAGTTCTTCGAGCTTTCCGCGTCCGAGAACGGTTTTCGGGTCGATCTGCGGACGCCGCTGGACGATCTTGTCGAGGACAACGACGTCTGCCGAAAGCGCAAGTTCCTCGAGTTCGGCGATCGATTCCTCGGCTTCCGAAAGATATCCGGTCGTCACGCCGACCAGCATCACGCGGTCGCGGTTCGCGTGGCGGCTGCGCGCAGTGCGCCGGCTCCGCGCCATCTCGTTTTCAAGCGAATTGATGAGCGCGATGAAATTCGTATCAAGCTGCGACGGGATATCGGGCTCGAGAAATTCATAAGGCAGCGACTGCGCTTCCGTTTCGAGCTTTTCGGCGGTCGACGGAACGAGATGCGCTGAATATACAAGATCGGGTAGCCCGGTCCGCGGATTGACCTGTACGGCTGACATCAGATCGAGCCGGAGCAGCGCAAGGTCGGTCAGATCGTCCTGGTTCAGCTTTTCGCCGTTCAGATGCGTATGAACGCAACGAAGCCCGCGGAATCGGTCTTCGGACACACGCGCGCGGCCGAAATCGGGCATTTCGATCTGCTTGGCGTTGCCGACCATGACGTATTCCACCTGGCCTTTGCGGTTGAGCAGCACGCCGACCTGACGGCCGGTCTCGTGCGAGATCTCGGTCATCTGACGTGCAAGTTCAGGTGAAACTATCTGTTCCGGGGCAACGCGGCGCGTGGAGAGCCTTTCGATGCGGCGAAGCTGGTTGTGCTTGAGTCCCTTTGTGAATCCGTGAATGTTGCTGATACGAAAACTATCCTCCGAACACGCGGATTATATCAATTCGGTCGCGGATTGGGGAAACCTTAGGACTTCGGATCTGTTCGAATTTGGTTTTTCAATCGCGTATCGGACGCCTTCGCATAAGCCTCAATGGCATCGCAATTGCGTTTAAGCACGTCATTGAACGATGTTCGAAAGAGGCACCCAGTACCCCGCCGAATCGAGAAATCGCAGGTCAAAGCTTCATATCTTTCACGATCGCCTGGAATGCCGGATCGTCGCGCAGGGAATCGAGCCGCGGCTCGGTCTTGATCCAGATCATCCGTTCTTCATGATCGCTAAAGCACTTCCGGAGCTCATCGATCGCCTCGGCGCGGCGGCCGAGTTCGGCATTGGCGACGGCCAGCGAATAACGGAACTTGCTGTCCGAGTCAGCCCGCACGCGGAGCGTCTCAAGCAAGGGTGCGGCCCGTTCAGGTTGACCGC
Source organism: Acidobacteriota bacterium (assembly GCA_029557535.1). Taxonomy (GTDB): domain Bacteria; phylum Acidobacteriota; class Blastocatellia; order Pyrinomonadales; family Pyrinomonadaceae; genus JAFDVJ01. The sequence continues at coordinate 15,160 of JAKQII010000221.1, read as the reverse complement.
TCCTGATAAACGCGCCGGCAAGAAGCGAGAGCCAGATGTGTTGGGCCGGTCCGTTTTCACCGATCATCGGTTCGACAAACGCGATCACTTCTTCAAATTGTCCCTTGTGAAGACGAAATGTCGCGTACGAGCGCTTTGAGTTCTGGTTCTCCTTGTCCATCCGAAGCGACTGATCGGCGAGTCTGAGCCCGTTGTCGAAATCGCGCATTCCCTCGAGAATCGGAAACCGCACACCGTTGACAGTCGGCGAAACAGGGTCGAGTTCGACCGCCCGATCAATGTACGCAAGCGCCTCCTCGTGACGTCCGAGAGATGAAAGCAACTGCGCCAGCCAGGAATGCGCGAGCGCGCTGTTCGGGTCAAGATCGATCGCCCGTCGGAACGATTTTTCGGCGCCCTCCCAGTCCCAGTCTGCCGAACGCCGGATCCGGCCCAAGGATGTGTGCGCCTCGGCGGAGTCGGGATCCAGCTCAAGCGCCATTTCGGCGTATCTCTTGGCGATCGAATATGCCTTTAGGCTCTCGCCGCCCGAAAGCGCGTTGCCGCGTCGTGTAAAAACGTCAGCCAGACCCGAGTATGCCGAGGCGTACGCCGGATCGAGCGACACCGCCTTCTGGAACTCATCGAGCGCCTGTTGGAATGAGCCTTCCGAACGGCGTTCGAAAACGGTTCGCCCGCGCAGGTAAGCACGGTACGCTTCGGCATTTTCAGTCGAGCGTCGACCGAGCATCCGACGATCCGAGTCCGAAAGATCCTTCAGTAGCGACGAGGCGACGCGGGTCGCGAGGTCGGATTGCAGCGCGACGATCTCCGATTCCGCCGATTCGATCAGATCCGTCCAGATTTGCTCTCCGCCCGGGACGCGGAGCAACCTGACGTTGATGACGACCCGGTTTTCGGTTGATTGGATCGAACCGACGAGTACTGCGTCGCATTGCAGTTCGTCGGCGAAGGCGACGGCGTCCTTGCGAGATCTTGCGAAACGCTCGACGGCGCTGAATGGACGGATCGTGAACTTCTTGAGACTGCCGAGACGCGTGATCAGTGAATCCGTAAGTCCGAGAGAAAGGGAGGCTTCGTCTTCACCGGAAGTTAGATTCTTGAACGGAAGCACGGCAAGGCTCCGGACAACGCCGTTCGACGGCCGCGGCGACCGCGACGTCGCGCGCCAAACGACCGCTGCCATCGCGACGCAAACAACGGCCAGGATCGCTGCGATCGCGGCGCTCTTTCGTCGCAATGGCGTTGGCTGGCTTGAGCGATCGGGACCCCGGTCGTCGCGTTGCTCGGCGATCGAGGCTTCGCCGGCGAACCTGTAACCACGTTTGGGAACGGTCTGGATCAATTCACGCTGGCCGAGGGTTTTCCTTAGAAGCGAAACCGTGTAGGTAACGTTGGCGTCCTCGACGAAAGTCTCGCCCCAGACTTCGCGGTAGAGAACTTCGCGCGAGACGATCTCGCCCGCGCGTTCGACAAGGACGCATAGCAGTTCGAGCGCTTTCGGCGCGATCGGAACGAACTCTCCGTCGCGTCTCAGGCTCGGGACCGACGGGTCGAGTTCAAACCCGCCGAATCGATATTTTTCCCGTTTTGTTTCCCCCATTGCTCGACCAAACAAAAAACTTAGAAAATCCAAAGGACTTAGTCTGTCTAACTAAAATAGTTTCTTTACCGTCAATCCGCAAACTTTCGGTAAACGGCCGAAGCACGATAGCAGAGCATTTCCGGATCGCCCAAAGGGCACGGAGTCCGCGTGCGGATCGTTTGCGACAAACCGAACAAGCGAGGTGAAGATGTTACGAAAACTGATCTTTTTGACGATCGCGGCGGCATTGTTCGCGATTCCTGCAGCGGCACAAATCACGCTGAAACTGCCAAAACTCCCAAAGCCCGAAACGACGCCGACGAAAGCTCCGCAACCGACTGATACGGTGCGGAAAGGCGGAGGCGGAGGAGCGTCGAGATTTGAAGTAATGGACGACGGGCTGACCTATTTCGACGCCGATGCGGTCAAGGAATACGATACCGCGCTCCGGCTCGAAAAGGATGTCGGCTGGTATTTGCGTTCCAGCCTGCGGATGTTCGGAACGTACCCCGCAAGATCGGGATTCAACGTCATCGTGAGTCGCGGCGGAAAACAGCTCGCGAAAACGCGTTGTGCCGCGACGTCTTACAAGAAGGCGAACGATCCCTATCTCAGAACCGCTGAACGGGTCGGGGTCGATCTCGGATTCGACGACTATCTGGTTGTCGCCGATTGCTATGACAAGACCCAGGTCGTAAAAGGCGAAGGCGAGTTCGACGTGACGATCGTTTATTTCAATGGCGATACTGATGCGGAAAAGGAAGTCCGCAGATACAAGATCGAGGTCCGTCGCGCGTCCCGCGTCCGCGGACAACCGACGGCGCCGCAGCCGGACGTCGCGCACTATTACATTTCGCGCCACAACGACGCGCCGGCCGCGTTCATGTCGCTCATTTACGGCCAGAACGGCGATTATTTCGGTCCCAACCGGATGCAGCCTGCAACGTCCGGCAGGGTCGACATTTTCATGAATTATTCGCCGGTCCGCCTCGGTGACCCCTTTCCGAACTTCTACGCGCGATGCTCCGTTGACGGCCGTCGCCTCGATTTCGAAGGAAGCTCGTACGCCGATCAGGTTCACGCATACCGGGTACGTCAGAAGATCGCGATCTACACCGACCGGCTGATCCCGCAGTATCAGCGCGGTCCCGAGTACAAGGAAGAGATCGCGTTTGTGCAGCTCAAGCTCAAAATGCCGTTCATGTACGGCAGCAAAGAGCCGCGCGACGTAAAAATGGAAGATCATCCGGGCAATTGGGTTTGCGACGTGATGGCCGACGGAAAGAAGTTCCGGACGTTCAAGTGGAACGTCGGGCGCGACGGTCGGCCGATCGCCGGGCCGGAGCAAGCGGGCGGCAACGTCAGTCTCTTCCATCTGGCATACATGATCGACGTCGAAGTTCCGCCGGGCGGAAGTGACTGGGACGGGCGGCTGAACGTCAATCCCGCCGCCGGGTTCTGGTACGGGATCCCGTGGACGACCGCGCAGGGCAAGTCGATGGCGGCCGCGGTCTCGAAAAAAGGCGATCCGTGGCCCGTGCCTTCAAACAAAAAGAAATAAGAAACAGGAGAAACTTAAATGAAGAATCTATTTGGTATTTTCGTGCTGATCGCGGTTGTTTCAGGATGCAGCATGCTGAGCAAGAAGGAAGAAACGAAAACAGACGCGTCGCCGGCGCCGACCTCGACCGCATCGTCGACCCCGCAGAACAGCACCAGCGACTCGAAGGCGGGACTGACGCTTGAGAAATTCAATCAGTTGCAAAACGGAATGAAGTACGAGGAAGTCGTCAAGATCCTTGGTTCCGATGGCGTCGAAACGAGCAATTACTCGAGCGGATCGTTCAAGACCACGACCTACAAATGGGAAGGCGAGAACTACGCGCGGGTCACGGCGACCTTCCGCAACGGCGAACTGACGACGAAGATGCAGTCGAACCTTAAGGGCGCGAACGATGCGACCGGTGCGACCGCCGATCTGTCGCTCGATAAATACAATAAGCTTCAAACCGGGATGAGCTACAAGGACGCCGTCGGGGTGATCGGCAGCGAAGGAACTCAGACCAGTTCGTCCAACATCGCAAAAACAACGACCGTCTCATACAAATGGGAAGGCAAGAAGTTCGAACGGATCTTCGCCACTTTCCGCGACGATAAGCTAACGTCAAAATCGCAGGCGAATCTCAAGTAGACAGTAGACGGTAGGCAGTAGACGGTAGGCAGGGCGAGATCTGCGATTTTCGATTTGGTCGCATTTCTCGCCCTGCCGCGCGGACTCACGACGTTTGATTCGCAATTTGCGAACGTCGCGTCGGGCCAGCAACCGACTGCGGAAAACCGATCAATGACCGCTGTCGGTCCGCGTCAAAGTTTCAGTATTCGCCGTAGTTCCAGTTCCCGCGCGTTCATCTCGCCGTTGTCGGATTCATGATCGAAGCCGCAGAGATGAAGGATTCCGTGAAGGATGAGTTGCTTCACTTCCTCTTCGAGCGTGAGCCTGTTCTCAACTGCCTGTCGTGACGCCTGTTCGAGCGAGATCACGATATCGCCGAGGAATTCCGTGGTCGGTGGTCCATGGTCCGTGGTCGGTTGAAAATCGTCCGGTGCGTGCGGGAATGACAATACGTCGGTGGTTGAGTTCTTGCCGCGGAAATCCCGGTTCAACTCGCGCATTTTCCGGTCGGAGACGAACGCGATCGCCGCGGACCGGCTTTCCGCCTCATTAACCGCGTCAAACACGGTTTCGAGAAACCCCTCGAATTCCGCGAGACCGACCTTGACCTTGCGCTGATTGTTGAAAATTTCGTGTCCCATGTCTTCGGCGATATTACTTGTTCAGGAACTGGTTGAGGCGCGACCTGGCGAGGACCGTTCGGGGATTGTCCGCTCCTTGGGATCGTTCGAGGCTCGCCACGCTTTCGCGCAGCAATGGCGCGGCCTCGTCGGCCTTATTCCGCAGCATCAGGCATTCGCCGAGTGCGCTTTCGGCGATCGCGAACCAAAAATGCTCGCGCGGCAACGATCTCAACCGGATCTCGTACGCCTCGCGTACCACAGCCTCGCCCTCTTCGCCGCGGCCCGTTTTTACGAGGCTGAGTCCCTTGTAGATCAATGCCGTCGGATATTGATCATAATGCTTGCCGAAGCTGACCTCATAAATGCGTCGCGCCTCGCCGGCATTCTGAATCGCGTCCGGGTACCGGCCTTGAAAATAAGCATTTATCGCGCGATTCCGAAGGTTATCGGCAAGCCAAAGCGATGTCGGCGAAACATACTTCGCAAAGATGTGTCCGGCCTCGCGGAGACTGGCGTCGGCCGGAACATAATCCCCCTTTTCGGTTTGGAATCCGCCGAGAACAGTCAGCGCGAACCCGAAATTCGGCGAATCCGTGTCGCCGCGATCGCGAAATTCTTCGACGGCCTCGCGTGACGTCGCCAACGCCTCCGCAAACCTTCCCTGGTCTGCCAAAACCGACGCCAACGTGCTTCTCGTCGTCGCCACCCGTTTCCACCCGTCGGCTGACATTTGCGGCATCAGCGCGAGCGATTCACGAAAGAGCATTTCGGCCTCGCGCGAGTCTCCCTGGGTACGCCGCAGATAGGCAAAGTTATTGAGCGATTCGCTCATGACCTCAGGGCCGACACTTCCGCTCCGATATTGTTCGCGGAGCAGTGGTATGTATTGCCGGAAGAGGACTTCCGCTTCCGCAAGATCTCCCTTGTCGAAGAGCAGTCCCGCCCAAAGGTTCATCCCGGCAACCGTTCTCGGATCGTTCTCGGGATAATTCTCGCGAACATACCGCACGTACAGTTCGATCATCCGCCGGGCTTCAATGTACTTGCCCTGCGAGGCATAGATCGTGCCGATCGTCTGTGCGAGTTCGGCCTTGGCTTCAGGTTGGTCGTCGAACCCTCCCGCTTCGATCCGGCGGACTCCTTCGTCGAGCGCCTCGTTGATCGTCGTGTCGTTTCCGCTCTTGCGAAGGGCATTCAATTTCGGATCAGAGTATCTCAGGACCCCGACCAGGAATGTGCTGATGCTCTCGGCGCGTTCCTTTTCGCGCCGGGCGCGATCGGCCTGAGAGATCGTCGCGATCACCCCGACAACCGTCAAGAGCAGGAACAACGCGGCGACGACGACGCCGATCCGGTGGCGACTCATGAACTTGCCCGCCGCATATCGAAAGGTCGAGGGACGTGCCGAGATCGGCAGGTCGTTCAGGTGAAGGTCGATGTCCGACGCAAACGCTTCGATGGTCCGGTAGCGCCGCTCAGGTTCGCGGCGGACGGCCATCAGCGCAATGTTGTCGAGGTCGCCGCGTAATTCCGCGGACAGTTCGGAACCGCATTTTTCCGAAGGCGGGACCGGATCAACCGTTTCGATCACGCGGACGATCTCGTCGAGGCCTTTCCCCTGCAACTCAAGCGGTCTTGCGCCCGTCAGCAGTTCATAAAAGACGATCCCGAGCGAATATACGTCCGACGCTGTGGTGATCTGCTCGCCACGCATCTGTTCCGGACTCGCGTAGGCCGGAGTCAGTGCGCGGTACGCGGTTTGGGTTTGGTTCAGATCAATCCCGAGGCTTTCGTCGACAAGCTTGGCGAGACCGAAATCGAGTAGTTTCGGCTCGCCGTCCGCCGTCACAAGGATATTGTCCGGCTTAATGTCGCGATGGACTACAAGATTGTGATGGGCGTACGAAAGACCGGCGCATACTTTCAGGAAAAGACGCAGGCGGTCATCTATCGAGAGGTCGGCCGAAACGACATACTCCGAGATCGGATGGCCATCGACATACTCCATGACGAGATACGGCTCGCCCTTTTCGGAAACGCCCCCGTCGAGCAGCTTCGCGATATTCGGGTGATTGAGCGAGGCGAGAATCTGCCGTTCGCGGCGAAACCTCTCAATAACATGATCCTCGGCGATCGACTGGCGAACGATCTTGAGCGCGACTTTCTGTTCAAACTCTCCGTCCGACCGGTTTGCAATATAGACGGCGCCCATTCCGCCGCGTCCGATCTCGCGTTCGATCGTGTAATGACCAAACGTCCGGCCCTCGACCCGACGTGCGCTGACGTCGGGCGGTCTTGCTGCGGGCGACTCGAGAAATTGGTCAGCTTCTTCGTATGAGTCAAGCCAGGAGTCGATCTCGGACCGGAGCCGTTCATCGCCGTCGCAAAGTTCCGCCGCCTTGGCTCGACGAAGTTCGAGCGGTTCGTCGATGACTGTCGCGAAGATCTCCTTGATACGCTCCCAGTTATCGATGTGTATCGCGTCTTTCATTTTGACAGTCGCCGGTAAAGCCATGTTTTCGCGATCGCCCATTCACGTTTGACGGTCGCGGGCGAGATCGAGAGAACGTGCGCCGTCTCGTCGATGCTGAGTCCGCCGAAAAAGCGAAGCTCGACGATGCCGTGCTGACGGGGCTCGATCTTCGCCAGCGATTCCAGCGCTTGGTCGAGTTCGATCAGATCGATCTCGCGCTCCCGGAAGGAGATATTTTCGGTCAGTTCAACGCGCTGACCAAAGTCGCGCTTCTCAGCCTTCCGCTTCACGGCGTGATCGACGAGGATATTCCGCATCACGCGGGCGGCGACGGCAAAAAAATGAGCCCGGTTTTGCCAAGACACGTTCTCCCAATCGACTAGCCGAACATATGCGTCGTGGACCAGAGCGGTTGCCTGGAGCGTGTGGTCCGGTCTCTCGTTCGACATGTAGCCGGCCGCGAGTCTGCGCAATTCTTCATAGACAAGCGGCAACAACCTTTCGGGAGCCCCGTTCTCCCCATTGCTGATTTCCGACAGAAGAGCTGTGACATCCTCGCGACGTGACATTTGCAGACAATATATCAGCAAAACAAAGACGAATGGAGAATTTCCTAACTTTTTTTGAGCCGATTGGTGCCCGAATTCTGCCTTGTAAAGCGAAACCCGATCCCGAGGAGAACCTTTATGACGAGACCAATCGCTGTTCGACGTTCTGCTGCGTTCCTGCTTGTGTTCTTGACGATGCTCGGATTCACCTACGCCGAATTCTTCCGACTGTCGGCCGTTTCGAGAGCGCAGGCTGATCAGGACGCAGCGGTGGCCAATCGGGAGGACCATGCCCCGACCCTAAACGCTGCCGGTCGCGGCAAGCCCCACTTCGGATTCGACGACGGACGGGAACTAATGCTCGGCAACGGTGCCGGCGCGTCGCTGCCGTTCGCCATGGCGTCCGCCGATTTTGACTCGGACGGTTTCGCCGACGTCGCGGTCGCCGATTCATCCGGGTCGATCACGCTGCTCAAGGGGCGCGACCCGTCTGTTTTTGCACTTCAGCCGAATTTGCCCCCGTCGGAACAGCCCAAACCCGAGCCCTTCACTGCCGTCCCAACCGGAGCGAGGCTCGGGTTCGGGCCGGACCGGATTTTCGCGGGCGATTTCAATGCCGACGGTAAACAGGACCTTCTCGGGTTCGCCGCCGGTGCGACCGGGTTCGAACTGCTGTCGGGCGACGGTCGCGGGCACTTCTCGGCGCCGACGTTCATGAATGTCGGCGGCACGGTCTCGGCCGTCGAGAGCGGTGAGATAGGAAAGCCCGACGGGCAGGCCGACCTGGCGGTCGCGTTGACGAACGAAAAAGGCTCGTTCGTCGCGATCTATGAACATCCGGAAAGCGCGTTCCGACATCCGCCGGAGGTTATCAACTTGCCCTCGCCGGCGAACTCGATCGCGATCGGCAACACTGACGAAGACTTCTATTCCGACGTCGCCGTCTCCTGCGGCAGCAAGTTGATCTTGATCCACGAACGCGGCCAGGTCTATCCGTGGGACATGATGCCCGAAAGCGGGATCAAACGTCCGCCCGCGATCGTCGAGATTCGCGATATGCCGGCCATGATCATCTCGATGGCTGTCGGCCGTTTCGGCGAGAAGCGCGGCGCATCACTCGCGCTGTTGGGCGGAGACGGCCGAATTTTCCGGCTCGAGCCGGTACGCAAATTAGGGCCGACCGCGAGCCGCCCGGCCTCGGTCCGGAAAATGACCGCGCTACCGTTCGTCCCAACAGGCTCGGAGACGCGGAACTACGCCCTGGCTGCGCCCGAAGCCCGTGTCGGCGGCGCCGACCCGTCCGGCAATCCGCTCGTCGACTACAGCGAGATGCGGACCGTCGGAAAGGAAGAGTATTTTCAAAGGCGCGCCGAAGAACTTGCGAAGAACCAAGCGAAATACTCGCCGGAAGAACTGGCGACGATCACGGGAATCGTCAAGGAAAAGAGCGCCGCGATGGAAAAGGACCGGCGGGCGGCGTTCCTCCGGAGCGTCTCGCCGCGGACGTCACGTCTGAAGGACTGGGCGATCGAGACCGTCGCGTCCGATCCGGGCCTCGCGGCGGCGGCAAACGCGGGCGGGCAACTGGATCGGGTAAACGTTTCGGACGGCGATCTCGACGACCTGATGGTGAGCGCCGTCGGAAGCGATGAGATCCGCCTCGTTTCGCGGCAGAAGAATGCGGGCGGCGGGTACCGGGCCGAGATCGCGACGATCTCGGCCGTGGCGGGCGCCACGCGGACCGTCCTGCCCGTCAAGCTCAACCTCGACGCCCTTGACGATCTTCTCGTGCTTTCGGACGGACAGACGGCGCCGTCAGTGGTGATGACGGCACCGCAATCCGTGATCTACGTGACGTCGACCGACGACTCGACCGTCTGCAACCCATACCCCGACACGTGCACGCTCCGCGGCGCAATCCTCGCCGCGAACTCCAGTCCCGGAACGGACATCGTCGGGTTCGCGATCAGCAACTCGACGAGCATCATCCAGCTCCAAAGCCAGTTGCCGGTGATCACGGATTCGATCTCGATGCAGGCCGGGAACCGTCCGGACGGCTCAAAATACATAGAGATCTCGGGCAATAACATCCCCGGCGCGGCGGACGGGATCAAACTGCGGTCGAGCAACAATTTCGTCTGGGGCCTGGCGATCAACGGAATGCCGAATACCCTCGGAGGCGGTGCCGCGGTCGGCGGCAACGGAATCACGCTCGAGAGCACGAGCAGTTCTCCGAACAACGGCAACAACTATGTCGTCGGACTGTACCTCGGGACCGATGCGACCGGAACGATCAGCAAGCCCAACGCCTCGACGGGAATGCTAATTTTCGATTCGGACAATAATGCCGTCGGCGGCGGCGGGATCGGTTTCAGGAATGTCATGTCGGGAAACAACACGGGCGGCAGTTACGGCCTGGATGTCACCGTCGGAAATTCGAACAATTTTCAAAACAACGTCATCGGTTTGGATTCCACCGGGGTAGTCAAACTCGGCAACACCAGCGGCGTGTTCCTGAGCGGAGCCGGCAACCAGTTTGGCGGCGACAATGCCGACCAGGGAAATACGGTTTCGGGGAACGGCAGCCCTTACGTGGACCAACCAAACCGCTGTTACGGCAGCGGAGTCTTCATTGCGTCGATCTACGATGCGATGACTCTTGAACCGCTGACTCTGAACAGCACCTTGAGAGGGAACCGTATCGGGACCGACGTCGGCGGAACTTCTCCGATGGGGAACTGCGGAGCCGGCATTTACACGAATCCGTTGCACCAGACGACGATCGGTTCGATCACCGAGACCGGCCGGAACATCATCGCCGACAACGGCTTTACCGCGATCAGATGCATCGACGAGATCTCGGACATCTCTCAGCTCAGCCAAGGCGGATTCTGTGCCATCGCCGGCAACAATATCGGAACCGACATCACCGGAAATGTCGCCATGGGAAACGACGACCGCAACTTTCTCGGCGGATTTTACCGCGTCTTCGGAAACGTCGATCTCTACCTCAATCTCTCCTACTCTTATTTCGGTGCGCCCGGCGGAACGACCCCCGGCGGCGCTTGTACGGGATTCTGCAATCTCTATTCCGGCAACGCGATCGTCAACTCGGCGACGGCGTCGCATTTTAACAGCGATGTTTACGTCACCGGGTTCAGTAACGTCGCGATTTCAAACAATCTCATTGGCACGAACCGCTCCGGCACCGCGGCGCTTCCGAACTATTCCGGAGTCGTTGCCGGCTCGATGTTCGGCGACCTCTTCGTCGGCGGCGTCGGCGACGACAACGGGACCGAAATATCACTTGGAAACCTGATCTCGGGTCAGAAGTTCACCGGATTGTCCGTGACAGGCGGATTCGCCAACGGAAATTGTCCGGGCAACGGGACGAATCTGCTCGTGCAGGGAAACAGGATCGGCACCGACATAACCGGAATGACCGGGATTCCGAACGGCGCCGGGGACAACGGCAGCGGAATGACGTCCGCGGTGTTCATATTCCGGGGATATGCCGACAGCGGATCCTTCGGCGGCTCGAATCCTTTGGCGCGAAACATAGTCTCCGGAAACGCCTCGGACGGGATTCTCGTGAGCGACGCTTGCTTCGCAAGCCTGCCGGTGAACCTTCCGATAACGAACAATCTGATCGGCGTAAGCCAGTCGACCGCGCCGCTCGGCAATGGCGGCGTCGGCATCCGGGCCGCCGCGAGTTTCCTCAACATCGGCGGCTCGTCCCCGAACGAGATCGCCTTCAACGGCGCCGGGAATCCAACGGCTCAGGCCGGCGTCCAGGTCACGAAGACCGGCAATTATCCGGCGGTCGCGGTGAGCATTCGGAACAACTCGATCCACGACAACAACGGCCTCGGAATCGACCTCGGCGCGGAGCGTTATGAGCCGCCCGACGGCGTTACGCCGAATGACAATTGTGGCCAGGATTCTGATCCCGGCCCGAATCTGCTTCAGAACTATCCGGAACTGATGGCGCCGGTCTTTAACGGCGACGGAACGGTGACAGTCGATGGTATCCTGAAGACGGCCGGTCCACAGCATTATTCTGTCGACATCTACTCGAGTCCCGTAGCTGACCCGTCCGAACATGGCGAAGGAGAAGTACTCATCGGAACGGTCAACTTGACGACTGACGGAAACGGGTTCGCGTCTTTTACGTTCAATTCCGTTGCGGTCGTTTCACCGGCTGCCGTAATCTCCGCAATTGCAACGGACGATTACGGCAATACTTCCGAATTCTCGTGCAACGCCGGGGCGTCATGCAGCGCATTGAGCGGTTATCGCAGCTTGGACGAATACACGGTATCGCCATCAGAAGTCTGCCCCGCGTCGATTGTCGTTAATTTGAACGGTGACGAGCCCGACGCGAATTTGAACGACGGCTTCTGCGACATAGATACGAGCAACAGTGACAGCCATGAATGCACCCTCCGGGCCGCGTTGCAGATCGTCACGAATCCGGGATATGTCGGCTCGCACACGATTGAATTTTTTATTCCAACCGCGGACAGAACGATCACGCCTTCTTCGCCGTTGCCGCAGATCACGACGAGCGTGATCATCGACGGAGCATCTCAGAATCGAGCCTCTCAAACCCCGCCGATCGAACTGAACGGGATCAATGCGGGTGCGACCGATGGCTTAGTCCTTGGCGCGGGCAGCGACAATTCAACCATCAGAGGCCTGGCGATCAACCGGTTTTTGAATGCGGGCGTGAGAATCGCCAGCGCAAACAATGTATTGACGTCCTGCTACATCGGGGTGCTTGCGGACGGAATCACGCCTGACCCGAACTCCCGCCAGGATACCGGTGTGGTGATCACCGGCGCCAACAATCGCATCGGCGGTGCAGCCAGCACCGAACGCAACATCCTATCGTTTAATCGAACAAATCAGGTCCTGATCGACACTGCGGGCGCAACCAATAACAGTGTTCTGGGGAACTATATCGGAATGCTCGCGAACGGGAACGCGGGCTCCGGCGAGAACGGGGTGCAAATTGCAAACGGAGCCAGCGTGAATCGCATCGGTGACAACACACAAAGGGAAAACCGCATCGGTGGGCTTTCGACCGGAATCCTCATCAGTCGCTCGGACGGCAATTTTGTCCGCAGCAACTCGATCGAGGGTGGCGTTTGGGGCGTCAGGATACAATCCTCGTCAAACAATATAGTGGGTGGCGACGATGGTGATTTTCCGTTGAATACTCTGGGCAATAGCATTTATGAAAATTCCGAAGGAGGGATTCTGATTGCCAATTTCGCGGAAGACACCGATCCGGCTCGAACCCAGAATAATCGGGTGTACCAAAACTATATCGGTAACATCCAGGGCCAGGCCGCTGCGTTCCAGCAAAAAAACGGCGTGGTGATCGGGATGTCGACGAAGAACGTCATCGGCGGCGGGACGTTCGTCAATCTCATCAGTGGAAATCAGGAGGCCGGCGTGAAATTGCTGGCGGGCGCGATCGATAACGAGGTGCGAGGAAACTATATCGGGATCGATCGAAACGGTGACGGAGCGTTCCCGAATCAGATCGGCGTCGAGATCAACGGGAACCGGAATCGGGTCAGGAACAACTTAATCTCCGGCAACTCGTCGGTCGGGGTGTTCTTGCGCAGGCAGGACGTCTCATCGTCGCCACCGCAAGAGAATCGGGTATATCTTAATCGGATCGGACTTGACCGAACCGGCAACTTGGCGATCCCGAATGCAGGCGTCGGTGTCATTGTTGACGGTCCCAATAATCAGATCGGCGAGGCGAGCGGTACCAACTGGATCTCGGGAAACTCGAGTTTTGGCGTCCTTGTCCTCAAAGACGGGAATCAGGTCCGCCAGAACTGGATCGGAACAAACAAATCCGGGAACGCGCCGGTCGGGAATATCGCTGGCGTGGTTGTTGAAGGAGCGTCCGACACAACAATCGATGGCAACGTAGTTTCGGGAAACCGTTTGGGGGGCATCGTTGTCCGTTCGACGACGGAACATCCGACGTTGTGTTCCAACAACATTATCCGCGGAAATCGTGTCGGAACCGACATTTCGGGTTTCTCTCCAATTCCAAACGGGACGGTCGATTCGGACGGAAAGTACCGCACCGCCGGTATTCAAATCAGGCCCGGTGCGGTTAACACAATGATCGGTGGGACCGGGCCGGAAAGGAACCTCGTTTCCGGCAACGACGGACCCGGGATCACCGTCGGTCGCGCCCAGGACAGCCCGTCCGGAATCGCAGATCCGACGGGCACCCGGATTCAGGGCAATTACATCGGCACCGATCTTAATGGAAGCGGCGCGCTGGGCAATCGGTCGAGCGGCGTATTCATCGAATGGGCGAATGACACGTTGGTCGGCGGATTTGGCGGGGAAATCCCGGCCGCGCGTAATGTAATTTCGGCAAACGGCCTCTCCGGAGTCGATTTGGCGGGCGACGGAACCCGTAGCAATCGGATTTCGGGCAACTACATCGGGACGGATGCCAACGGCGTCGGAAACCTCGGAAACGGCGTGGGAGGCGTGGTCTTTCACAGAGGCGCGCACCATAACATCGTCGGCGGAACCGAGCCGAACGCCGGCAACAGGATCGCATTCAACCTTAAGGGTGGAGTCGCGGTACTGGGCGACGCGGGATGCTGCAATGTTGTTGATCCGAACTCGATATTTCAGAACGAACTCCGCGGGATCAGCCTCGGGTGTCAGGCCGCCTTTCCCGATGGGGACGAAGCCGACGATCTTGACGTTTGCAGTTTGGTTGCACTTCCGAACGATCCGGGCGATGCGGACACAGGCGGGAACAATCTCCAGAACTATCCAGAAATAACCGACGTAACGGTCAACGGGAACGGCGATCTGATCGTCACGTACTTTGTCGATTCGGATCCCGGTGATTCGAACTATGGCATCGATGGACTCTATCTCGAGTTCTTCAAGTCGGACCTTTTCGGCCAGGGAGAAACGTTCCTCGGGAGCGATCACTACACGCTCGCGGATCATGACCAGATGTTCGGCGGCCGTTTCGGGACGGTCCGGCCGTTGACGCCGGCGGCCGGAGCGAAGATCGTGAATCTCGGCAACGCGGCGGTACTGGGGTTTGACCCGGGCGACATGCTCACGGGGACCGCCACCGACGCGGATGGCAACACCTCCGAGTTCTTCCCGCCATTCGCCCCGACGGCGGCGCATGCATCAATCGGAGGTCGCGTCCTGAGCGCCAACGGGCTGCCCTTGCGCGGTGTGCGGCTGACGCTCACGGATCTTGACGGGAATTTGTCCGAGGTGCTGACCGGGACCTTCGGCCGTTACAGGTTCGATAATGTCGAGGTTGGAAGGGCCTACGTTCTGACGGTCAAATCGCGGAAGTATGAATTCGCGAATCCCAGCCGGTTGATCGACTTCACCGATGAGGTCACTGATGCAGATTTCACGGCGTCGCCCTGATGTCATGTCGGAACCGGGTCAGAGGTAAAAAGTGAAAAAGGGGAAAAGTGAAAAAGGGGAAAAGGGGAAAAGGGGAAAAGTGAAAAAGGGGAAAAGGGGAAAAGGGGAAAAGTGAAAAAGGGGAAAAGTGAAAAAGGTGAAAAGGGGAAGGCGATACGTTGCAGTTGATCATGGTCTTCTTTCTTACTTTTGACTTTCCACTTTTTACTTTTTCACTTTTCACTTTTCCCCTTTTCCCCTTTTCCCCTTTTTCACTTTTCCCCTTTTTACCTCTGACCCGGTTCCGACATGACATCAGGGCGACGC
>JAKQII010000291.1 GCA_029557535.1 Acidobacteriota bacterium | reverse complement strand
ACGGCCGTTGAATTCGAGCGTCAGTTTGTCGTCCCAAGCCCGCCATTCCATCGTCTTTTCACGGTCTTTGAGTTTGACGATCCCGCCCGGGAACTCGGGCCGGCGGACATTGACGACGAACGTCGCCTTTCTGACCTCGCCCCTCTTGAACAGCGCGTTTTCGAGCATCAGCCGGCGCACTTCAGCCTTGATCGTCAGTTCACCCGCATCGGCGCCGCCGTATGTGACGGTGACGCGATAATTTCCTTCGGGAACTTTGGCCGAGAAGAAGAACGGTTTGGAAGACGAACAGAATTTGCCCTCCGACGAGCAATTCACCTTCGATCCGGGTTCGAACCCGAATCCGCGGTCGGTGCTGTAAACCGAAGTTTCGCGGACGTTGCCGCCGAAGTCGAACTTTTGGGCCGAAACGGCCTGCACGGTGGCGGCGATAACAACTATTAGCAGCAATCTCGTCATGTCTGTTTCTTTTTTCGACCACATAGCCACATAGAGTCTGGCCCGTTCCATGTCTTCTTTGTGTCTAAGTGGTCATTTCACGGTGGACGAAATGTTAATTCGGCCACTAAGCGGCTTTTCGCGTGATAACGACTGCCACCGCAGGCGTCAAACCGTCCGAAATCGCGCGGACGGTGATCTTGCCCGGCTTTCCTTTGATCCCGCGGACGATGATCAGCGCCATTCCGTTGTACGCCTTGCGCGTCGTTGACTGGAACGAGACGAGGTCAGTGGCGTCGCCGTTGTCGGTCGCGACGATCTCGCCGGGACCCGAGATCCCGAACCTGACCGAGTTCTTCGAACGGGGCACCATCAAACCGTCTTTGTCGTTGATCCTGACCGTGATGAACGCCAGATCGCGTCCGTCGGCGATGATCGACGCCCGGTCGGCTTCCATCGAGATCGCGGACGCGCCGCCCGTGGTTCTGACCACGTCTTCGGCCCATTTCTTGCCGTTCTTGTACGCGACGACCTTCAGTTCGCCGGGTTCATAAACGACGTCGTCCCAGCGGAACCTGTACTCGAATTCGCCGCGTTTCTTGCGGCCGAGCGACTTTCCGTTGAGGAACAGTTCGGCCTCGTCGCCCGAAGTGTAGACGTGAACCGGCGTCACCTGGCCGACGCGTTCGGGCCAGTTCCAATGCGGCAGGATGTGAGCCATCGGCAAATTCGGCCGCCAACGCGCCTGGTAGATGTAGAACCGGTCCTTTTTGAAACCGGCGAGGTCGACGATCCCGAAATACGAGCTGCGCGAGAACAATTGGATGAATCCGTTCTTCGCGAGTTCGTCCTCAAGCTGCTTTCGAAGCGCAGGATCGGAAACGTTCGGCATCGTTTTCGTCCGCCAGTCGTACGGCGTCGGCTCGCCGAGATAGTCAAATCCGGTCCAGACGAACTCACCGGCCGTGAACGGATTCTTGTCCTGTCCCACGAATTCCCAATCAGGCGGAGTCGCCCACGGTGGCGCGTACAGATCATACGAACTCATCTGGAACTCCGCTTGTCCCTTCGATTTGTCGTCGACGACGGGGAAGAAATACTCGCCGCGCGAACTGATCGTCGAAGCGGTTTCGCTCGCAAACAGCGGGATCGACGGATTCGCCGCGCGGAACTTCCCGTATTCCTGGGGTTTATAGTTGTAGCCGAACACGTCGATAGTCTTCTGGAATCCGTTATAGCCGGCTTCAGTATGATTTGCGCCGGCGGTTACGGGACGCGTCGGATCTTCGCTCCGAGCGATACTTGCCAGTTCGACGGCGATCTTGTGTTGTTCCGGCTTGCGCTGTTCGCTGATCTCGTTGCCGATCGACCAGAGGATCACCGACGGATGATTTCGGTCTCGTCTGAGCTGCGAGCGCCAGTCCTTCTCGTGCCAGTCAGCGAAAAGCAGGTGATAGTCGTTCTCCTTCTTGCGGTTCATCCACGCGTCGAACGCCTCGTCCATGACGACGAAACCCATTTTGTCGGCCAGATCGAGGAGTTCGGGTGTCGGCGGATTGTGCGAGGTGCGGATCGCGTTGACTCCCATTTCGCGCATGATATCAAGCTGCCGCTCGAGCGCGCGGTAATTGACGGCCGCGCCGAGGGCACCAAGGTCGTGATGGTTGCAGACTCCCTGCAGATAGAGGCGTTCGCCGTTCAGGAGAAAGCCCGTTTCGGCGTCCCACTTGATCGTCCGGATGCCAAACCGCGTTTCGTACGAATC
>JAKQII010000217.1 GCA_029557535.1 Acidobacteriota bacterium | reverse complement strand
TCACCACCGATAAAATTCTCATACTGTTCCTTGAACTTCGGAACATCGTACGTCTTTCTTACTGCATCCATTTTCGTACTCCTTCTCTGAATGAACACCTGCCGGAGTTCCCTCCGGATGATTGCCTTGATCGGGGATGTTGCGTAGGCCTGATTTTAGCACTTTTGGACGGCGGAAGCGATGTCGGAACCGGGAGCGGTAGCGACCGGCAAATGGTGAGTGGGCGAACCGGCTGATCAAGGAAAAAGTAAGAAGTGGAAAGTAGAAGTCAAACCGAAGACCGAAGTCCCAAATCGCGAGGGATTAGTCAAGTAAAAAGTCAAAAGGCAAAAAGCACAGTCGACTTTTTGCCCTTTTACCTTTTACTTTTTACTCCGTCCAAACTACGTCGCCCCGACGACGCCCATCTTCGTGTAAACGTCGTCGAGCGTGGCGCGCGCGATGATCCGCGCCTTGGCGGCGCCTTTTTTCAGGATCTCGTTGAGATGTGCATCGTCGAAATCCTTGACTCGTTCCTGGAACGGCTTCATGAATTCGACTACCGCCTCGGCCAGTTCGGTCTTCAGATGTCCGTATCCTTTGCCCTGGAAATGGACCTCGATCTCGTTCGCCGATTTTCCGGTCATCAGATGGTAGATCGTCAGCAGATTGTGGATCGCCGGGCGCGACTCGTCGAAGACAATCGTCGTCCCCGAATCGGTGACGGCGCGCTTGATCTTTTTCGCGATCGTGTCCGGCTCATCGAGCAGGAATATCGAAGCGTTCGGGTTTTCGTCAGACTTCGACATTTTCTTCGCCGGATCCTGAAGCGACAAAATATTCGCTCCGACCGGCGGGATGAACGGATCGGGAACGACGAACGCCGTTCCGTAATCGCGGTTGAAACGCTCGGCGAGATCGCGCGACAGTTCGAGATGCTGCTTCTGATCCTTGCCGACGGGAACCAGATGCGTTTGATAGAGAAGAATGTCGGCCGCCATCAGGATCGGATAGGTGAAGAGTCCGACACCCGCGCGCTCGCGGTTGCCCTTGCCCTTGTCCTTGAACTGGGTCATCCGTTCGAGTTCTCCCATCCGCGCAATGGATGACAGCACCCATGCGAGTTCGGCGTGCTCGGAGACGTCGGACTGGATGAAGATCGTCGAAACCTCAGGATCGATCCCGGCCGCAAGATAGATCCGCGCCAAATCGAGCGTTTTTTGCCGGAGCGTCGCCGGATCCTGCGGCAGAGTGATCGCGTGCAGGTTGACGATGCAGTAGAAGCTCTCGTACTCACTCTGAAGATCGACCCAATTTCGGAGCGCACCGAGATAGTTTCCGATGTGCAGGCTGCCCGTCGGTTGCGCACCACTAAATATGCGTCTTTTCATATACTTAGAACCAAGGCGTGAACAACAGATATCGAACGAGCATCCCGAACGGGTACATTATTGCGCCAATCACTCCGAAGTAGAGCAGCGCCATAAGGATCAGGAAACCGTAATGCTCGAGCATCTCGAAGAGCGGCTGGAAACTTGCCGGCAAAAACGTCGCCAAAACCTTGCTCCCGTCAAGCGGCGGAAACGGCAAGAGGTTGAAAACTGCCAGCGAGACGTTTAGGAAGATCATGTACCAAAGTAGCGTCGCAAAAATTTGGAGCAGGCCTCCCGAACTCATTGCCTGGAAATTGAAGACCCCTGTCTCGAGCAAACTCTTGAAGATCGCAAAACCGATGATCGCAAGGATCAGATTCGCCCCGATGCCGGCGATCGAGACCATCACGTTCGCCTGCGTATACTTCGTCCATTTTCTCGGGTTCACCGGCGTCGGCTTGCCCCAGCCGATCAAGGGCACGCTCGCGTAGGCGCCGCCAAGTGCGCCGAACACGAAGCTGAGGATCGGGATCAGAAGCGTGCCGATCGGATCGGTATGCGCCACCGGGTTCAGCGTTACGCGGCCAAGCATGTACGCCGTGTCGTCGCCGTAACGGTACGACATCCATGCGTGCCCGGCCTCGTGCGAAGAAATCGCCAGCAACAGCACGACGAGATAAATGATCAGATTGGATATCAGTGCGATCGGGTCAATTTCACCCATTCAAGCCTCCCGTTCGGGGCATAAAATTTGCAAGTCAATTCCCGTTTTGCTAGTGTCGAAATCAAGCATTTACCGAGAGTTTTGAACTAGATTGTGCCATTTTTCGGGCACATTACAAAAGAGGCGCAATGAGAAAGTACATCGTTTGCATCGCGAGCGAATTCAAAGGCAACGAGTTCCTTGAGGAATGCCAGAAAGCCGGTTGGCACGTGACGCTTGTGACGCGAAACGACATCAAGGATTCGGACTGGGCCTGGTCAAGTTTGAACCGCGTCGAGACCGTCGATGGGCATGCGTCGCCGGAAGCCTACATCCGGACGATCACGAATATTGCGGGAAACCAGCCGATCGACCGCGTCGTCGGGCTCGACGAATTCGACGTCCTGACCGCTGCGCGAGCTCGCGAGCACCTGCAGATGGAAGGCATTTCCGGCAGTTACGGGCTGCGGTTTCGCGACAAGCTCCGCATGAGAAATCTTGCATCCGAGCTTGGGATTCCCTGCCCGAAGTTCGTGGGAGCGTTCAACCAGGACGCGATCAACGAGTATCTCGACACCGCTCCCGGACCTTGGATCGTCAAGCCGCGGACCGAGGTTTCGGCGTTCGGGATCAGGAAATGCGAAACGAAGGATCAGGTGTGGCAGGCGCTGACTGATCTCGACAACCGCAATACCTGGCGCGATCATCCATCGCAGTTTTTGGTAGAACAGTTCATCGCGGGCAAGGTCTACCATGTCGACTCGGTGGTTCAGAACGGGGAAGTGGTCGCGGCCGGCGTCAGCGAATACGGTACGCCGCCGTTCACCGTTTCGCATCAGGGCGGCGTTTTCTCGACGTATACGCTGGATTACCGGTCAAAGATCCGCAAGGAACTGGAAACTCTGAACAAGAGGCTCCTGACCGGCTTCGGTTACAAGCGCGGCGTGGCGCACGCCGAATTTCTGCGTTCGGACGAAACGGGCGAGATGTTCCTGCTCGAGGTCGCCTGCCGCGTCGGCGGAGCGTACATCGCGAACGTCACCGAGTATGCGAACGGATTCAATTTGTGGCGCGAATGGGCGAAACTTGAGACGGCGACCGATGAAAATCCGTACAAACCGCCGAAACTGAAGAAAGAGTACGCCGGGATCTGCCTTGCGCTCGCGAAGGAGGATTACCCCGACACATCGCATTTCGACGATCCCGAGGTCGTGTACCGCGTTCACAAACCGAAGCACGTCGGACTGATCCTGCATTCGAAGAAAAAGGACCGATTGTACGAACTTTTGGCAAGCTACGCCGACCGGATCACGAACGAATTTCTCGCGGTCGCACCGGCCAAAGAGAGGTACGACGAATAGAATTGGGATTTGGGATTTCGGATTTGGGATTTGGGCCCGGAGCGAATCCGAAATCCGAAATCCGAAATCCGAATTTGCCGACAATCCATGGAAGTTGAAGAACTAGAGCGTCATTCGCCACAGCTTCTTGATCACGATCTCAATCAGTATTTTCCCCAGCTTCTGGAATTTGAGTCGATCGAAGAGACCGAACGGAGCGATCTGTACAAAGTGATCGGCCCGACGGTCGAGCGTATTCTCGGCGCCGTCGTCCGCGAGGATTTTGCCGAATATCCAGAATCCAAGATCGAAGATCCAAAATCGGCAGTCTCGGTAATCGCTTGGAATATCGAGCGCGGCAATATCTTCGAAGGAATTCTGGACGCGCTCAAGAATCACGAGAGGCTCCGCGATAAAGATCTGCTGCTTCTGACAGAACTCGACTACGGCATGGCGCGCAGCCGGAACCGCTTCGTCGCCCGTGAACTCGCGCGCGAGTTGAAGCTCAATTACGCTTTCGCGCCGGTTTACATCGCGCTTCAGAAGGGAAGCGGAGTGGAATCGCAAGCCGACGGCGAGAATACGAATTCGATCCACGGGCTCGCGATGTTCTCGCGATATCCGATGCGAAACGTTCATGCGGTCGATCTTCCGAACGGCAAGGACAAGATGTGGGGTAAAGAAAAGCGGCTTGGATATCTGCGCGCGCTCGTTGCCGACATCGATCATCCGCTCGGGACGTTCCGGGCTGTCACGACGCACCTCGACGCGCATTGTTCGCGCGCTCACCGGCACCTTCAGATCAAGATCGTGCTCGATCATCTGGACACGCTCGAACCGCTCCCGACGATAATTGGCGGCGACTGGAACACGACGACCTTCAATTCGCAGAACCACCGGCGGGCGATCATGGGATACTGGCGGCGCGTGCTGATGGGGCCGAAACGCGTCGTGACCAAACACTTTCCGCATCCCGACCGGTATTTCGAACGCGGACTTTTCGGCGAACTCGAGCGCCGCGGATTCAATTACAAGGATCTCAACGAGATTGGTGCCGGAACGCTTCATTACGACGTCGAGAGCATTGAAAAGAACACGAATCTTCGCGATTGGGTCCCGGAATGGTGTTTCCCGTTCATTTTCTGGGCCGCCGGGCGCGTCGGCGGCAAGGTCTCTGGCCGGCTCGACTGGTTCACCGGACGCGGAGTCGAACCGGTCGGAAAACCCGAGACGATCGGGAATCTGAAAGACGAATTCGGAACTCCGCTTTCGGACCACGACGCGATCGGGCTGGAGTTCAGGTGTTGACTGTTCGATCCCATGATACTCGATTTGAGAACGAATAATTGATAATTGAAGGTTGATAGTTGATAATTCACGCCTTTATTGACGAAAATCACTACTGACTACTGACTACTGACTACTGACTACTGACTACTGACTACTGGACTACTGACTACTGATATGGAAGTTTCATTTTGCCAAACACACAGCTATAACGCCGACGCATTCGACTACGAAGCCGTCGCGCAGGATAACGGGAACGCGACGATCATCAAGTTCAAGATCGACGAGAAACAATCGAGTCCGGGCGACGTCGTCGTCGTGCTCAGCTCCGACGAGATCGTCTTTCACGGAATGATCGGCAAGATCGAGGACGGCTTCGCCTTCGCTTCGGATCCGCGCGGATCGCTGCTCGCCGCGACGGTCCAATGATTTGCGATTTTCAATTTGCGATTTGCGATTTCAGGGTGGGTCCGAATGCTTGACGCACACACATTCGGTGCGATACCTTATCGATTCGTCGATTTGGTTGAGTAGGGAATCCGAAATCCGAATTCCGAAATCCCAAATCCGAAATGTCCTTGGGGATGTAGCTCAGTTTGGCAGAGCGCTGCGTTCGCAATGCAGAGGTCAGGGGTTCGACCCCCCTCATCTCCACCAAGTCAACAAAAGGCTCCGACCGTGCGGGGTCTTTTTTGTTTTATCTGAAAAGCGGCATCGCCTTCGTGATCGTGGTCCAGACTCCCCAGCCCAGCGGGATGGCGACGATCGCCCAAAAAAGCAGAACAAGAATCCACCGGCCTTGGTCGGCGTCGATCTCGTGCGACGCGCCGACGTCGGTCGCGGCCGACCGCTCGTGGGCAAGACGTTTCTCAATCTCGAGTTCTTCGGGCGTCATGAACCATTTCGCCGCAACCGGCCGGACCAGCAGATTGCAGACGAATCCGCCGACAAGCATTGCGGCCAAAATGTACATCGTCGTGTCATACGCCTGGTTGCGCGGGACTCCGGCCCGGATCTGCGCGTCATTGATGTAATTGACGAGGACCGGTCCGAGAACGCCGGCCGTCGACCACGCGGTGAGCAGGCGACCATGAATCGCGCCGACCATCTGCGTTCCGAAAAGATCGGAAAGATACGCCGGGATCGTCGAAAACCCGCCTCCGTACATCGTCAGGATCACGCAGAAGGCGGCGACGAAAAGCGACAGACTTCCGGCGCGGCCAAGCGATGGCGCGCTGTAATAGAGAAGGCAGCCGAGCACGAAGAAAACGAAATAGGTCGCCTTTCGGCCAATATAATCGGATAAAGATGCCCAGAAGAACCGGCCGCCGATGTTGAACAGGCTCAATAGTCCCGTGAACGCCGCGGCGACCGTCGCGATCTCGGCGAGTTGTGCCGGGTTAAGATCGCCGAACCTCGCGTCGATCCCGATCAAACGGCCTCCGAAGATCTCCTGCAATAGCGGCGAAGCCATACCGATCACGCCGATGCCCGCCGAAACATTCAGGCAAAGGATCCCCCAAAGCAGCCAGAATTGGGGCGTCCGCCAAGCCCGGTCGACGTGCACGTGTCCCTTCGCGATCATCCCGTTGCCGGCCGCCGATTCCGGTGGCGACCAGCCAGCGGGTTTCCAGCCCGACGGCGGAACCCGATAGGAAAACGCGCCGAGCATCATAAATGCAAAGTAGATCGCGGCGAGCGCGAGAAACGATTCCCAAACTCCGACCGAGGTCGGCGTCGCAAATCGTTTCATCAGGATGTCGGCGAGCGGCGACCCGATCATCGCGCCCCCGCCAAATCCCATGATCGCCATACCCGTCGACATCCCGCGATGGTCCGGGAACCACTTGATAAGAGTCGAAACGGGTGAAATATAGCCGAGCCCGAGCCCGATTCCGCCGATCACTCCCGATCCGAGCCACATCATCCACAACTGATGGCTGTGAACTCCGTACGCCGAGATCACCAGGCCGCCGCACCAGCACAGGGCCGAAACAATGCCGGCCTTTCGCGGACCTGCGTGTTCGAGCCATCGCCCCCAGAGCGCGGCCGAGGATCCGAGAAACACAAAGAAAAGCGTGTACATCCAGCCGAGAATGGGTTTGTCCCAGTCACAGACCGTCGTGAAAAGCTTTTCGTACCAAGCCATATCGGCCGGGCACGGGATCGGCCGGTCGAAACCGAGCGAACGCGTCAACGGGATCCAAAAAACACTGAATCCGTATGCCATTCCGATACAAAGATGGATGCAGAGCGCGGCAGGCGGGACGAGCCAACGGTTGAATCTCGGCGAGGCGATCGTTCGCTCCTTGCTGAGGATCCCGAACCGTTCATTCGAGGATTCCATGGTCTATTTCCCCCCTCGTTCTTGAGGTCTTTCTTAGTTCCAGATTACCACATCGCCCGATACTTTTGCAGGGGTCACGCGACCAAGGCCGCGCTGCGACGCTCGTTTATTTCAACCACGAATACAGACAAGAAAGACCGTCGGTTGTCCGCGGGCCTTTTTGCGAATTCGGGCGATCCGCTTCTGCGCCGATCACGGAATCTGAGCTAAAATAACCGTATGAAACGCGTCATCGCTTCGGCCCTACTGACAGTCTTCGCCGCCTTCGGCGTCGCCGGTCAGATCAAGAGCGAGAATTTCCGGGCGACGCTCGTGAACGATGCCGGATTCACCGACGACGACTTTCAGAAGCTCAAATCCGGAGCCACCGTCGTCAAGGTCGTTTCGCAAAAAGACAAGATGGAGATCGCCGTCGTAGGTGTCGTCCGGATCCCGTCCGGCGGACCTTTCACGCTAACTGTTTTTCGGGACAGCCTGGCCCAAAGATCGAACAAATCGATGTCCTCGGGCGGTTTGTTCTCGGCGCCGCTGAAGATCGATGATCTGGATGGTCTTGAACTCGAAGAGCGCGATTACAAACAACTCGCGAAGTGCCGGATCAGGGACTGCGACCTCAATCTTTCTGCCGACGCGATACAGAGATTGCAAAAGTCGCTCTCGAGCGTCGGCGAAAACGGCCGAAGAGATGCATCGGAAAGGTTCGTGCGTGAGTTGTTATACGGATATGTCGACGGCTATCTCAAGAACGGGGACGGCTCGCTCCCGCCATACGCCAACAAGCGTGACGAGTTCGACGCCGCGGGGTCGCTGCGGTCGATGATCGACGAGTCGATTCTGATCGGCGATGTCGCGCCCGCTCTGGCGGCTTTTGTTCGCGACTTCCCGAAGTCGAAACCGGACGGAGCTGAAAGCGAGATCCGATGGTCGCACATCGATTTCGGGCTTAATCCGGCTCTTGTTCTGACGCATACAATCGCGTACTCGCAGCCGTCGGAAACGTCATTCCATCAGATCGTCGTGAACAAGCAGTTCTACGGCACTCGGTATCTCGATGCCTCACTTTCCATCGCGTTTCTGCTGGCAGTCGCCGAGACGGACGGAATCCGCTATTACGTCGTATTTACGGATCGCTCAAGAACGGACGCGATCGAAGGTCCATTCGGCTCGGTCACGCGCCGGCTCGTGGCAACCGAAGCCGTCGAACGAACCAACGAGATCCTTGAACGATCCGAATTGCGCCTCATCGCGCCTCCAACGGATGCACCCGCGCCCAACGGTGAACCGTCGGAGACCTCCCGAACGCGATTCCGGCTCTTGATCGGCGCGGGCGTCGTCTTCGTTATCGCGATAATCTGGTTTCTGCTTCGAAGGAAAGGAACGAAATGAAAAAAAAACGGAAGACGGACGGTGCCGTCTTCCGTTTCGCGAATGAGGAGGGAACGGTTAGTAAGCCCGGATCGAGGCGATCGAATTATCAAATCCGTGTCCCCAGTTGACGACCGAAAAGGAACCGTCGTCGTTTCTAATCCAGAATGAGGCCGGATTCGCCGAACCCGTTCCGGTTTTGCGGAAAACAGCAAGGTCGGTTCTGCCGTCACCGTTGTAATCGCCCTGGACGATCATGTCCAGGTCAGGCAATTGGCGGAACGGATGCGCAAACTTGGCGTGACATTCTAAACTATTGACATATTATCGGCAGGTTCTTATGCTGAGTTTGTGTTGTTGAAGC
>JAKQII010000251.1 GCA_029557535.1 Acidobacteriota bacterium | reverse complement strand
CGTCTCCGCCGCGAGCATGCCCGACTTCATCGCCAGATGTATGCCTTTGATGCGCTGGCCGTTAAGGAACGCGGCGCATTCACCGACGAGCAGAACGCCGTCTGCAAAGAGCTTCGGCATCGTCCACCAACCGCCGGCGTTGATCGTCTTCGCGCCGTATTTGAGCATCTTCCCGCCCTTGAGAACTTCGGCGATCGCCGGATGCGTCTTGAACTTCTGAAATTCGGCGTGCGGATCGATCATCGGATCCTTGTAATCGAGTCCGGTCACATACCCGATGCTGACCTTGTTATCCTTCATGCCGTAGATCCAACCGCCGCCGTAGGTATCCGTGTCGGAAGGAAATCCAAGCGTGTGGACGACCTTACCTTCTTCAAATTTCCCTGCCGGAACTTCCCAGATCTCCTTGACGCCGAGACTGAAAACCTGCGGATCTTCATCTTTCTCGAGCCCGAGACGCTTCGTCAGCTGTTTCGTCAGCGATCCGCGGGTTCCTTCACCGAGAACCGTGACCTTGGCGAGAATATCGACGCCCGGCTCGAAATTCCCTTTCGGCTTACCGTCTTTGTCTATCCCTTTATCGCCGGTCCTGATCCCGATCACGCGTTCCCGCTCGTCGTAAATCACTTCCGACGCCGGAAATTCGGGGAAAATATTGATCCCTTCCGCCTCGCATTTTTCACCCAGCCACTCGCAGACACGCGAAAGGCTGACAATGTACTTTCCTTTGTTCTTAAGCGGCGGCGGGACGAGCGGAGCGTTTATCTTGCGATTCTCGGTAAGATACCAGAACGCGTCGCTCGTCACTGCCGAATCGACCGGACAGCCCTGCTCAAGGAAATCCGGCATCAACTCGCGGATCGCGATCGGATCCATGACCGCACCCGAAAGGATATGCGCTCCGACGAACGCCCCCTTTTCGACGATCGCGATCTCGAGATGGCCGATCTTGCGTCCCTGCTTTATGCCGGCATCGATGAATTCGTCGTGCTCCCGCACCTTGTGCTTGAGATGCAGCGCCGCCGCAAGGTTGGCGGGTCCGGCGCCGACGAAAATCACGTCCATTTCGAGTTGTTCGCGTTCGATCATAGGTCAGATTCTCCGGTCGAATGAATGGCGGTTCAGTTGCAACAAATATAACAAAACGAATGGTATTACTCTAGTCAGAGCATGCCGAATCGTAGTATATTGCACGCATTGTGCCTGTCCCTACATGCATTCGAATCCTGTTGCTTTTGGTGGCCGCGACGACGTTGCCGTCGTGCGGGACGACGCGATCGGTCAATCCCGAACTCGACCAAAAGCTGCCGCCGCGGATTCTTTGGGCATGGGAACGGAAAGAGGATCTCAGATTCCTCGATCCTAAGCGTTTTGGCGTTGCGTTCCTCGCGCAGACGCTCAAATTGAACACCAGCAACGTTTCGTTGGTGCCGCGGCGTCAACCGCTCGAAGTCGCCCCGGGATCGTTCATGATCGCGGTCACGCGAATCGAGACCGACAAGCGCAAGGAAGCGCGTCCGATCCTCGACGCGGACCAACGGCGCCGGATGATCGAACTTATCAAGCAAACACTTGAACTACCCGACGTCAAGGCAATTCAAATCGACTTCGACGCCGGGGTTTCGGAAAGACGGTTCTATCGTGATTTGATGAATTCACTCCGTTCCGAATTACCGGCCGACATTCCGTTGACAATGACGGCGCTCGCGTCATGGTGCGCAGGCGATAACTGGTTCAGCGATCTGCCTGTCGACGAGGCGATCCCGATGGCGTTCGTGATGGGCGCGGATTCGGAACGCGTCAAGGAGTTCTTGGCGAAAGGGAACGACTGGCGCGAACCGCTCTGCCGCGGGAGCTACGGTTTTGCGGTTGACGAGCCGATCGACGCGCCGCTCAAAAGCGGTCGCCGGATCTACTTTTTCAAATCAAGCGCCTGGGTCGAGGAAGACCTGGCCAGACTGAAATGATATGACATGCCGGGCACGCCAGGTGATCGCTCGCCGGGCGCCGGAACACCCTGTCGGTTCGGGCAGAATCGATCGTCGACCAAACACAGGAATTTCGATGAAAAAGCTTGCTTCAGTTATTTCGACAATCGTTCTCGCGGCGGTCCTCGTTCAGTCGGTACTTGCCTGCGGACCGGGCTATACATCTCCGGTATTCGACGTGAACACCGCGCCGGAATCGCCGTATCGCGAGTATGCGGCCGGAAAGCTCGGAATCGTCAAGCCGACGTATCGCCGATCCATACTGCTCGCCGCGTACCGTTATCTGACCGGCGGCGGCTTCTCAGACGCGGAACAGAAGGATCTCATCCGCGTTTGGGAGGCCGAGATCAATCACCGCAACGACGACGACACAACGGATCTCGAAGCAGCCGTGAAGGCGTGGCTCGCGCAACGAAAATCGGTCCTCGGAAGCGATGCGAAAGTTCCGGAGATTTACACGGAACGTTCGTGGGGCGGCTACGATTTCTTTCCGAACTGCACCAAGAACGCGTTTGAAACGGCGACCAAGACGCTCTCTGATCGCAGCGTTTCATATGGTTCGGACAACAAGGACGTGAAGAACTGGATCGAGGCCCAAGATCAGGTTTTTACGAACTGTGCGGTCGGAAAATCGATCCCCGGGGCGCCGTCTGCCGAAATGCCCGAATGGCTTAGGAAAGACCGCGCTTATCAGATTGCCGCGGCGCAATTCTATTCACTTGATTTCAACGCCGCACGTCAGGGCTTCGAAGGCATCTCGAGGGACTCAGATTCGCCGTGGCAGGAAGTTTCGGAGTATCTGGTCGGCCGCACTCTGATCCGCGCCGCAAGTCTGAGCAGAAATGACGTCCGATCCAATGCCCTCTACGCCGAGGCCGATCAGGCGCTACAGGTTGTTGCGGCCAAGGGCGGCCATTTTGCGGCCGATGCCGACCGCCTTCTCGGTGTCGTCAAGTACCGGCTTCGTCCGGCGGAACGGCTTCACGAACTGGCCCAGAACATCGCCTACCGCAGCGGAACCGACTTCCGGCAGGACATCGTTGACTACACCTGGCTGTTGGACAAATACGAAAAAGAAGCGCTTGACAAGGAAGATAAGCGAAAACTCGAAGTGGAACTCGGCAAGAATCCCGAAGCGACCCCGGAACCGACATTTTCGCCGACGCCACCGCCCGATCCGAACAAGCTGACGCTCTTCGTTTGGGACGAAGAAACCTCGCAGAGCTACAATCTCGAGGTGGCGGCCGATATTTCAGACGACGATCTGATCGCGCTTGCCGAGAAAACTGTCGGCAAGCCGCTCAGCAAAGAGAAGCGCGATGCATTGAAAGTTCAACGCCAATCTGCGTTTTCGGGACGATTCAATGACGGCCGCGACGATGGTTACCAAGGAGGATATTACGGGGAGTCGAAGCTGAACATGCAGATCCTTCCGATCGATTTCCGGCAGGACGACCTAACGGAATGGCTCTTCGTTTACCAAATGGAGAGCGTCGATTCGTACGATTACGCGCTAGACAAACTGCGGGCGACCGGAACGGATATGTGGCTCATGACCGCGATCTCAAAAGCTCATCCCGGATCGCCGGACCTCGACAATCTGATCGACAAGGCCGAGAAGATACCAACCGATTCGGCGGCGTTCGCGACGGTTTTCTACCATCTCGCCCGGCTCAACATCGAGCTCGGGAAACCCGCGGAGGCAAAGGCGCTGCTTGATCAATTGATCTCGTCGCCGATCGAATTCCCGGTATCGACCCGGAATCAGTTCCTGAAACTGAGGATGCCGCTGAGCGCGAGTCTCGAGGAGTTTCTCGCGAGTGCTCTGCGCACGCCGTACGCGTTCGACTTCGACGGCGAGATCGGATCGCTCGACGAAGAACTGGCGGAACGCAAAACGTGGTGGTCGCCGGAAGCTTTCCCTGATCAGTCGCAGGACGAGTACAACAAATCGCTCGAGGCGCAATTCGACCGTTACCGAACATTTGCCAGCGAAAGAACGTTTGACGACGATTCGATCGAAATATTCAACCGCTATTTCCCGACGGACCTCATCGTCAAGGCCGAGCGGTCAACGGTCATCCCGAACCATATCGCGACGCGCCTCGCGATCGCGGCCTGGACCCGCGCGGTTTTGCTCAACGATGATGCCGTGGCAAGACAAGCGGCTACCGAAGTGATCCGCCGCATGCCGGAATTGAAGGATTCACTCGATGCGTACATCAAGGCGACGACGCCCGTTGCCAGAAAGCGCGCCGCGCTGTTCATTATGTTGCGGAATCCGATCCTGACACCTGTCGTGGAGATCGGTTTCGACGCCGACAACGATGCCGGCGAATGGGACGCGGACAATTGGTGGTGTTCCTGGACTTTCAATACCGAGAACGAGGAACCGTCGAGCATTCCGTCGCCTCCTAAGTTCTTGACCGCGGCTCAGTTGTCGTTGGCAAAGTCGGAACGTTCGAGGCTTATGAACGTCGGAGATGCTCCTGAGTTCTTCGGGAAGCAGGTACTCGAATGGGCGCGCCTCGTCCCGGCGGACAAACGCGTGCCTGAGGCGCTCTACCTGGCGTGGAAATCGAACGGTTGGAACAAATACGGTTGCGGAACGGGACCGGAAGCACAGGAACCCATCGCAAACGTATTGAAGACAAAGTATCCGAACAGTGATTGGACAAAGAAGCTCGATGAGAATCCGGAACAGTAGTACGCGATTGCGGATGTCGGATTGCGGATGTGGGATTGCGGATGCGGGATTGCGGATGCGGGATTGCGGATGCGGGATTACGGATATGGGATTGCGGATGCGGGATTGCGGATGTGGGATTGCGGATGTGGGATTGCGGATGTGGGATTGCGGATGTGGGATTGCGGATGTGGGATCGACTCCAAGATCCCTCGTCAACGGATCTTGGAATCTTGAAATCCCGGAATTTTGGAATCTTGTGATCCTGGAATCTTGGAATCCTGGAATCTTGGAATCTTGGAATCCTGGAATCTTGGAATCCTGGAATCTTGGAATCTTGCAATCCTGGA
>JAKQII010000241.1 GCA_029557535.1 Acidobacteriota bacterium | reverse complement strand
CGTACGGAACGCCCTCGGCGATCGACGCATATGCGTAGAGCATCGCCGGCGAGATCGCGGTCGAATTCTCGTCGAGCGCGCGTTCGAAACCGTTGAGCGAATTGAAGATCTCGCTCCCTTCGTCGGCGAGTTTCTCGGTCGACGCGAGGTTGATCACGACGACGCGGCCGCATTCTTCCCGAAACTTTCGGATGTCCGCCCGGAGCGCTTCGATCGCGTCGCGATGGCTCCCGCGGGAAATGGTATTGTCGCCGTCTATGTTGGCGAGAAAACCGGTGTTCGACGTCGCCCGCCACGGCTTGATCGCGCGGAGTTCATCCTCGACCGCGGCGAACTGCTTCACCGTCAGGACATCGTGCTCGACCGCGGCGGTCGCGAGATGCTCGCCGAATAGGTCCCAGCCGGCGAAGCGGATGCCGGTGTACGGAACAAGCCCGGAATCGTGACCGGCAAGCGGCAGACCTGTCGTGTCGATCAGGCCCTTTCTCAGAAGTTCGACTCCGGCGGCCATCGTCGTTCCCACGGCGCCGCCGATCCCGACCACTGCAATACCAAGAGTTTTGGTGTCCATAGAAACGTAAATTTTACAACAAGATGCGCTTATTCAATCAACGCCAAAACAAGTTCTGCCCGCGAATCTTCGCTAATCGGCGCGAATGTTTCTTTCGTATGAGCCGGCGAAAGTCTGCAGAGTTCCTCTTTCGCGTACATTGGCGGAAATTCGCGGGCGCGGTCTTGCTTCCGGGTAAGAAGTTCAGTTCGCGGCGATGATCTCTTCAGATCCGCGCGGTTTGCGCGTCACCAAGAAGACGCCCGCAAAGACGAGGATCGATGCGACCAGCAACCTGAAAGTGAAGTGTTCATCGAGAAAGATCACCGCCGAAACGAAACCGATCAGCGGCTGCAGATAAACGTAGACGGCGACGACCGACGGCTCGACGCGCGAGATCGAGAACGCGCTGAAGTAGTATGCGAGGATCGTCGGGAAGATCACCAGCGAGACGGCAAAGGCCCACGACGCCGCTGAAATGCTCGAAAGATCAACGTCGCTGAGCGAGATCAATCCGACGGGAACATTGACGAAACTTCCGAAAATAAAGAGCCACGCTATCGATTTGAGCGCGCCGTAATGCGAGATCAGCTTTTTCGAGATGACGACGTAGAAGGCATAGCAAAGGCTGTTGAGGACGATCATGACGTCGCCCCGCGTCGTCTCTGACGAGAAACTCGCGCGCGACGGATCGATCAGATAGATCACGCCGGCCGCGGCGGCGATGATGCCGACGACCTTTCGCCAGGTCAGTTTGTCGAATCCGAAAAGGACGCTGATCGCGATCGTGAAGATCGGGATCGTCACGGCCAGGAGCGAGGTGTTCGCGGCCTTCGTCAGCGAAAGTCCTTTGAAAAAGAGAAGTTGGTTGAGCGCGATGCCGATAAGTCCGAACACGGCAAATCGGAGATAATGACTTTTTTCTTCGAGTCTCAGGTTTCCGCGCAACCGCTGAATGATCGCGAAAGTG
>JAKQII010000224.1 GCA_029557535.1 Acidobacteriota bacterium | reverse complement strand
ATGTCGTGATCTCGGGAACAGGTTACTTCGTCAACGGCGATACGCGTCGGCCGTTCGAACCCGGCGAGGTACTCTTCGTGCCCGCGGGAGTTGTCCATCGTTTCGAAGACTTCACACTCGACTTCGCGACATGGGTCTTCTTTTACGGTCCCGAGGGCGGCGAGCGGCCGGAAGACGAATCTGGCGCCTGAAACTTAAACTAAACGACGACGAAGTTCGTAAGCTTTCGAAGCCGTATGAAAGTGCTCATTCGCCCGGAAGCTATCTCTGACATTGATACGATTCGAGCCGTTACCAAGGCCGCGTTTTTACGCGCTCCGCACACTGACCACACCGAGCATTTCATTGTTGACGCTCTTCGAAAAGCCGATGCACTGTTCTTATCGATTGTTGCGGAACTCGATGCCACAGTCGTCGGACACGTTGCAGTTTCCCCCGTGACAATTTCAGACAACTCGGTCGGCTGGTTCGGACTCGGACCGATCTCGGTGATTCCGGAACTGCAACGTCACGGTATCGGCACACTTTTGATGGAGGAGGCAATCCGTCAGCTGGTAGGCCGCGGAGCCGCGGGCTGCGTCCTCGTCGGAGACCCAGCGTACTACTCCCGATTCGGCTTTGAGTCCAAGCCCGGTCTGGACTATCCTGACGTCCCGCCCGAGTACTTTCAGGCCGTTGTGTTTGGGCCGACTGTGCCCCGCGGCGTGGTTTCGTATCATGAGGCATTTGGCGCGCAAGGCTGAGCATGAGCCAAATCGCGCCCGAACGTCCTAACATTTTAGGCCGATCGACTATGAATGCCGGCGGCGATCGATTGTTCAGTATGACTTCTGAATCCCGTGTAACGATCCACATGGCGGCGAGCCTCGACGGCTTCATCGCCCGAAGGGACGGCGCCGTTGACTGGCTTGAGACTTCCGACGAATTCGTGGACGGTGAGACGCTCGACCCGGAATACGTCAAGGAATTTTTGAGCACGATCGACTGTTACGTTATGGGTTCTAAAACCTACGAGACCGCACTTAATTTCGAGGCACAGGGTTTCGGCTGGGCGTACGGCGATACTCCGACCATTATCCTGACGACCCGCGATCTGCCGAAAAATCGCGAATCGGTTGGATTTTACAATGGCGAACTAGCAACTCTGATCAATGAACAACTGAGGCTGAAATACAGCAATATCTGGATTGCCGGCGGCGGCGAAGTCGCGCGCGAATGCATGCGACTCGGACTGGCCGACGAGATCAGATATTCCGTCCTTCCGATCCTGATCGGGGACGGAATTCCGTTCTTCGGAGCGCTCGAACGGGACGTCCCGCTCCATCTCGCGGAGGTAAGAGCTTACAAGAACGGAATCGTCGGACTTTGTTATCACGTGCGGAACGATTAAATCATGGAAGTCGAGATCGTCATATTTCCCGAAACCAAGGTCGCGGTGATCGAGCATCGCGGACCGCATGCGCTCGAGCATGAAACCGTTAAGAAGCTGATCGAGTGGAAGATCGGAAACCGGTTGATGGATCAGTCGCGATACCGAAGCTACGGACTCCATTACATTGAGTCTGCGGACACGCCGCCGGACGAACATCGGGTCGATTTCTGCCTTTCGATTGACATGGACGTCGACCCGAATCCTTACGGTATCGTCACGCGTGTGATCCCGATTGTCCGCTGTGCCCGGGCCCGCGATGTCGGGTCACGTTACGACAACAAAGCGTCGAGATTTCTTTTTGAGAATTGGCTCCCCGCGAGCGGTGAGTCACCGAGCGGCTTTCCG
>JAKQII010000222.1 GCA_029557535.1 Acidobacteriota bacterium | reverse complement strand
CGCAGTTCAAACCTGCATTCTTGCAACGGAATCGCATCTCAAAAGACAAGTCCCGAAGGGACGCCGGAGCGCTAACCCCGGGCGCG
This sequence comes from Acidobacteriota bacterium, assembly GCA_029557535.1. Lineage (GTDB taxonomy): Bacteria > Acidobacteriota > Blastocatellia > Pyrinomonadales > Pyrinomonadaceae > JAFDVJ01. The sequence goes on along the minus strand of JAKQII010000222.1, from coordinate 5,346 downwards.
CGCCGCAAGCCCGGGGACGTGACACGCACCGACTCCAAGCCCCGAAGGGGCGCAGCAGATGCAACTCACGAAGCATTGAAGGCTGATCGCGGCAATTCCGTCCGTGTCGCTATCGCACCGTCCAAAGCAACTTCGCTGATCAGATCCGTGACGTTCATGAAATCCCGGAAATCGCTTATAATTTCCACGCAATGGGAAGCTTGACCAAAGAAACGCCGGACGGCGGATTCGTAATGATGCGGCACGGAAAAAATCTCGCCGAAATGGACCGGGCGTTCGATATCGAATACTGGCAGCGTCAGGGTGATAAGGCGATTTTCGACGCGGCATGGGAACTGGTTGAATTCTACCTGCGGCAGAAAGGGGCGGCACCGGATGAATACAGACTTCAGCGATCTGTTGAACATTTTCAACGCAAACGAGGTTAGGTATCTGATTGTCGGGGCGTACGCGGTTATGAAATATTCGGAACCGCGCTTCACGAAAGACCTTGATATATGGATTCAAGCAACGTCGGAGAACGCCGAACGCGTCTTTCGATCACTGCAGGAATTCGGTGCGCCTCTTGATGGTCTGACCGCCGACGACTTTGCGGCCGACGGATTTTTTCAAATGGGCCGGCCGCCGGTCCGAGTCGACATTCTCATGTCGCTCGATGGCGTTGAGTTCGAAACCGCTTGGTCCAATCGCGCCGAAAGCCTGCTTGGAGATGTGAGTGTTAACGTCATCGGGCTCGAAGATCTGATAAACAACAAGCGTGCGTCGGCGCGGCCGCAAGACCTAATTGACTTGGATAATCTGAACTTGATTCGCAATTGAGTCACCGCACACACGAAACCTTTTTCGCGTCTTTTCGCATGATTCGCGGGCGAAAAACAAATCGCCTTCGTGAAAACTTCGTGTCCTTCGTGGACAAACCCGATTTCGACCACGAAGAGACACTAAGAAACACGAATTCCTTTTCGCGTCGGTTCGCGTGATTCGCGGGCAAAAAACAAATCGCCTTCGTGCAAACTTCGTGTCCTTCGTGGGCAAACCCGATTTCGACCACGAAGAGACACTAGGAAACACGAATTCCTTTTCGCGTCTGTTCGCGTGATTCGCGGGCAAGAAACAAATCGCCTTCGTGAAGACTTCGTGTCCTTCGTGGATAAACGACCATTGCGGAACCGAGCACCCAGTAAGCGGGTACGTCGAGGGAATACAGAACCGCGCCGTCGGTATCAAGAGCGTGCGGAGCGCGCGCCTTGCCGATAGCACCAGGTGAGGGCGGGCCGAACCTGGTGTGTGGCCCCACGAACGATCTCTGAGCGTGTGAAACACGCGACTTCGAACCGAGCAGATCAAGCCCAACAATCTTCGCGACTCCGTGTCTCCGCGGTTCAAATCTGCATTCTTGCAACGGAATCGCATCTCAATCAACAAGTCCCGAAGGGACGCCGGAGCGGTAACACCGGGCGCGCGCCGCAAGCCCGGGGACATGACAGGCAGCGACTCCAAGCCCAGAAGGGGCGCAGCAGATCAGTTCTTCAACATCTTCGCCGACGCGGGCATCGGACCAATGCAGAAACGCGCACGAAGTAAGCGTGCATGCCCGCGGATGCGGGCATCTCGACCAAAACCCGCCTTCAACCACGAAGGAGCACGAAGCAACACGAATCCCGATTCGCGTCTATTCGGGTAAAAAAGAAATCATCGGCGGTTTCGCGAATACTTCCTTCCCTTCGAAATCAAAGAATGAGCGGATCATTGTGTTACCAATCATTCGGTTCCCCCATTTCATCGAGAAATCGCGTGATCAGGCCCTCGTCATAAAAGATCCCGCCATTGCAAGCGCTCCTCACATACGGGGCGACCGCATCGACCAATTCGAGTCGCTTTAAGCGCCCCAACAATCCGAGACTGCCAACGACCGGAATCCCAATCTCCCGAGCGAGCCGACGGGCTTTTCGTTCATCAATACAGACGAAATCCGCATCAATGTCGGTAGCAAGCTGAATTACCGCCGCTTCGCCGATGTCAAGATCCAGCAGCAGTTCCTGATCGTGCGGGCCACCCGGCGTGATGATCTCCAGCCAGCCGGGGATGTTGAAACGATGCCCCTTAGCGCGACCGGCGATGAGTTCATTATGAACCGCTGAGGGACTGACGAATCTGAACGGCAGACGTCCTACCGCACGCTCGATCCCCATTTTGGAGATAGCGATCAGCGGACCCGTGTTAATTACGATCGTTTCATTCTGTTCTTTCGGCAAATCTGAGGTCATCGTTGAGGTCTTCTTCAGTGAGATTGCTGGTCGGCACGCCGACGGTCGGAATCAACGCGAGGAACTCGACCCGTTCCATTCCCGCCAGTTCCGCCGCGCGCCCGGACGACAGCCGTCCGAGTTCGTAGAGTTTCGCGGCGAGCAGGAAGCTCGCTTGTTGACTGAACTCCGCGTCGGATATTCCAAGCACTTTCAGCAATTCGCTCTCATATTTTATCCGAAGCACGTTCTGCATATTGTGAATATAGCACAGCGGGTCGAGCTCGAATCCACGGAATTGGAACTAATGTTGCCACCAACTTCAGCCAGTGAATCAATATTCAAAAAGGCCCGGCTTTACCGGCCTCAGTTTCTCTCGTTCGGGGCCGCGCTACGGCGCGGCCGTCCCAACGCCCAAATTCGATTACGCGGGCTACCGCCCTGTTCACGGCGCGATGTACGGGTGTTTCAAGCATCCAGCCCGAGAACCCGTTCTGCATCTTGATCCGGGACAGCAATACTCCGGAGTTTCTCTCGTTCGGGGTCGCGCTACGGCGCGGCCGTCCCAACGCCCAAAAACAATGAGGCCGGAGTTTCTCCCGTTCGGGGCCGCGCTACGGCGCGGATTCTTTCGTTCGGGGCCGCGCTACGGCGCGGCCGTCCCAACGCCCAAATACAATGACTCCGGAGTTTCTCTCGTTCGGGGCCACGCTACGGCGCGGCCGTCCTGTAGCCGAAAAACAATGACTCCGGAGATTCTATCGTTAGGGGCCGCGCTACGGCGTGGCCGTCCCAACGCCTAAAAACAATGACTCCGGAGTTTCTCCCGTTCGGGGCCGCGCTACGGCGCGGATTCTTTCGTTCGGGGCCGCGCTACGGCGCGGCCGTCCCAATACCCAAAAACGATTATGCGGGCTACTGCCCGCTGCTTACCAGCCTTCGGGATCACGCGTGCCGGACACAATTCGTGTCATCGAGATTGTGCCAGACCAGCGGATATCCGATCTCCGACTCGATCGCTACCCTGTCCGCCATCAGCGACTCAAACTGCGGCTTCGCGTTTTCGCCCGACATCACCAACTCGACACGGATCTCGCCGCTCGAGTAGGAATTGGTCTCGCTGTTCCAGCGCGAACAGATCGATCCCAACAATCTCCGCGGCTCCTTGTCTCCGCGGTTCAATTCACCCGTTCGCGTCCTTTAGCGAGATTCACGGGCAAAAACTTCGTGAAAACTTCGTGTCCTTCGTGGATGAATTCCTCGCCTCGGTCAATCCTTCGCGGACGACCCGCGCCACTCCCTCGGAAACGGTCCGGCTCCAATCGTTCGGCTTTGCGGCGATGTTGAACTTCGGAGCGATCTTCGAATCGCCGATCTGCCACAGCTCCACTTCGAGCCCGAAAAAGTTGAACCGCTGGTCGGTAATCGCGTTGAGCCAATCGAGCGCCGCCCGGTGTTCTTCGGTGAACGGATTCGCGATCCAGACGAGCGTTTGTTCGCTCAACAGGATCCTATTTAGATCCTCATTCAACTTGTCGTAACGGGCGTTGAATTCGGTGAACAGTTGGCGAACAGCGTGGCTTCGTCAAGATGCTGTTTTTCGATTATGTAGATCAGCGATATCGCGCCGCCGACCAGCGGCAGCAGGAGTTTCCAATCTTCCGAACCATTTGAGACCAGAAGAAACGTGACGAAGATCGCTGCCACCAGCACGATCAAAAACACGAGCACGTAATGAGACCGATGTAGAAAATTCTTTATCCAGCGATTCAGCTTCTGCATACTGCTTCTTTTTCAAAGCCCCTTCACCCGCGGGCCGAAGACGCGTTTGAAGTCTTCGAGTTTCGCCAGCAGCCAGGCGCTCTGCTCTTTCCAGCCTTCGGGATCACGCGTATTCGCCGACTGCCGGACACAGACCTTCGTCGACTTCGTTTCGTCGAGATTGTGCCAGACCAGCGGATATCCGATCTCCGACTCGATCGCTTCCCTGTCCGCCATCAGCGACTCGAAATGCGACTTCGCATTTTCGCTCGACATCACCAGCTCGACACGGATCTCGCCGCTCGAGTAGGAGTTCGTCTCGCTATTCCAGCGCGAACTGATCGAGCCCAACAATCGCCGCGGCTCCGTGTCTCCGCGGTTCAAGTCACCCGTTCGCGTCTTTTCGCGTGATTCGCGGGCAACCGGAAATTGCCTTCGTGCAGACTTCGTGCCCTTCGTGGGTGAATTCCTCGCCTCGGTCAGGCCCTCGTGGACGACCCGCGCCACGCCCTCGGAAACGGTCCGGCTCCAGTCGTTCGGTTTCGCGGCAATGTTGAACTTCGGCGCGACCTGCGAATCGCCGATCCGCCACAACTCGACTTCGAGCCCGAAGAAGTTGAACCGCTGGTCGGTGATCGCATTGAGCCAATCGAGCGCCGCCCGGTGTTCTTCGATGAACGGATTGGCGATCCAGACGATCGTCACCGCCTTCAGCCCCGACGCATACGTGATCAACTGCCCGAGATGCGTGTGATCGGTCTTCTTGAGTTGGTTCTCGATCAGAACCCAGTCGTTGGTCGCCGTATCGCGGCAAAGGATGTCGGCGCGAAACGGCCCGACGTTCTTCTCTTGAGCTTCCAGTTCAAGCTCGATCCCGATCGTCTCGCCGAGCAGTTGCAGGTTCTCGGCCTCCGCCAGCCACGGGGTGAAATGATTGGCCTTATTTGCCCAAACCTCTCGCGGATTTACCCGTTTGAGTCTTCCAAGGCCCCCCTGATTTAGCGCCTCCTCTTAACACCTTACATCGGATTTTCTGTGCCGCAAAGATCCGTGAATCTGAACTTACCGTTCATGGCAAATTCGTTCAGGCCACCTGGCGGGTCACATCCAAGGTTCAGCTGATTATTTTCAAACCAGTCAGACCAAACAATAGTTTACGGCCTGAAATCCTGAGCTCGCCAACGTCTCTTACCAATCTTTGAACAAACCTCGGGATACAAATCGCTTCAAAAGTAACGCTGTCATAAACCATCGCCCTCCGGCGCACCGAAAGGCGTCGGTGTTGGAGCTCATGGAATTCAAAAATAATGGGGTGTACCTCCGTCGATGACCACGACAT
>JAKQII010000401.1 GCA_029557535.1 Acidobacteriota bacterium | reverse complement strand
TCGTCCGACGGGAAATACTGAGAATCTGTGACTTTGCGCCTTTGCTCCTTGGCGGGAAAACCGGTTCAAAGCAATTGAACAGGATGTTTTCCCGCAAAGACGCTAAGGCGCAAAGTCGCATAATCAAGCAGAATCAATAGGTTTATGGAGTTGAACCGTTCACCGATCGGGAAAACGAATTTCTCGGGAACGATCGGATCGCCGGGTGGTCCGCTGAAATCGAAAAATTGAAGAAGATCTGCAAGCCGCCCGAAAATGGCTACTTATGGCCGCAAAACAGAGTTTAATTGGACACAAGTGATCCAAAATCCAAAATCGATTCATGCCTTATCTATCAGAAAGTTCCGCGAAGGTCGTTACTGAGTTTTTTCGTGAAGATCTCGATGACCCTTCGTTTGAACTGCCGCGCGTGATCTTCGCGACGGGGCGCACTGCTTCGGTCGTGGCCCGCAGTCTGAGGATTCACGGCATCACCATCGGAAGGCTCGTGATAATCGCGCCGCATTTGGTTGAGCGGGTCGACGGGCGGGCGGTCCTGCCTCGTGATCTGATCGTCCATGAGACAACGCATGTCCTGCAATACCGCGAATATGGATTCGTGCGGTTTCTCTGGAAATACTTCGGGGATTATTTGCGAAACCTGAAGTCGGAAGGGAATTACTCTTTGGACGCAAGAAACGCGGCCTACGTGGCTATTCCGTTTGAGGTGGAAGCACGGCAGACCGCGTATCGGTTTGTGCGATGGTATTCGAAGCGCAGACGAAGCGCTTCGTAACTATTGCTCAGTGATCTCGAAATGGACTTTCTTCTGGTCGAGTTCGCGAAGCGCAATTCGGGTGTTCTTGTGTTTGCGCGGATCGAGTTCGACGCGCGGTTCGGCGCCGCGCTGCAGCTGTTTGGCACGCTGGGCGGCAAGGATGATCATTCGGTATTTCGAGTCGATCTCCGGGATCGGCTTGTCGACGAGCTCTTCGGTTTTCTCGACCGTGTCCGCGGATTCTTCGATCAGGTTTTCTTCGTTTTCGGGCATTTTTCTTGTTCAATCTCCAGGATCGTTGTTTTTCGACGCGTCGAAACTATCAAGAATATCCTGAACGCGCGCTTTTTGTCTAATGGAACGCATCCGTTCGGCGAGGATCACCGTTTCGAGCGCGTTTGCCGCAGGTTCGACCTCGTCGTTTATCACGACATATTTGAACAGCCCGTATTTCTCGACCTCTCCCCATGAATTCCGCAAACGCAATGTAAGGCTTTCAGGGTTTTCCGTGCCGCGTGCCGCGAGCCTCTCCCGCAAGATCGCAAAAGACGGCGGGAGAATGAAGACGCTCAAGGCATCGGGGAAACGCCGCATGACGAGTTCGGCGCCCTGAACGTCGATCTCGAGAATTATGTCACGCCCGGCGTCCGTCTCCTTCGCAACCTGTTCTCTCGAGGTTCCGTAGTAATTGCCGTGAACCTCGGCATATTCAAGGAATTCACCGTCCGCGATGCGCCGGTCGAATTCGTCCCGCGTAATAAAATGATAGTCGTGTCCGTCGACCTCGCCTTCGCGCATCGCGCGCGTCGTGAACGAAACCGAATATCGAAGATCCGGGATTCGCGGCAGGATCTCCTTGATCAGGGTGCCTTTGCCGCCTCCGGACGGCGAACTGATGATGATGAGAGTTCCTATCATCCGAGAAGTAAAAAGTAGAAAGTAGAAAGTAAAAAGAAACGGCACGAAGGCATACTCTGAAACGAGCACCCGCCTTTTTTACTTTTCACTTTTTACTTGTTGCTTGATTCACTCTACGTTCTGCACTTGCTCGCGGATCTTTTCGATCTCGCTCTTGATCGCCAGCGCATTTTCTTTGACGACCAGATTGTTCGTCTTCGACGCGATCGTATTCGCCTCGCGATTAAGTTCCTGCGTCAGAAAATCGAGTCTCTTTCCGACCTCGTTGTCCTCATCAACGATCTGCCGGAATTGTTCAATGTGACTTCTGAGCCGCTG
>JAKQII010000400.1 GCA_029557535.1 Acidobacteriota bacterium | reverse complement strand
CCGACTCCGACCCAGACGCCATCTCCGTCTCCCTCGGCTACCGTGACTCCGCGGCCCTCGCCGACGGATTCGCCCGACGCCGATTCGACACCGACACCTTCGCCGACGCGCCAGCCGACGCCTGTCCTCCAGCCGACGATAATCCGGCCGGGGAGCTCGCCGACACCTCGGCCGACCACCGCACCGGTCAACCGACCGAATGGCCGCGACCGTTAGTTCACGTCGAGCGAAGGGCCAGGTCGACCGCACGGCGCGGATCGACGACGCCCCAGCCCTGACGATCGACCTCGTAATGCGGGAGCCTTTCGGCTGACGATATCAGTATTTTTTTGATCTTTTGCGGGGTCAACGTGGGATTGGCCTCGATCATCTGTGCCACGATCGACGAGACGATCGGGGCCGAAAATGACGTGCCGTCGACGTACTTGTAGTGTTTCGTGATCACGTTCTCGCGGCGGAGTTTGAGAGTGATGATCTGCCGGATGCTGTGAACCTCGCGGTCGAGAGCTGCGTCGAGTTCGGCGTCGATCAGCGGATTGTCGCGGATGATCGTGTGCAGTTCGTCGTCCGAACTCTTGTCCAGTTTTTCAAGCAGCGACGCCTGCTGCGCCGTCGGTGTATTCGGAAGGATCGGGGCCGGGACCCAGATCGACGGGGCGATCACCTCGGGTTTCTGAAGGCCGTCGATGGTCGGCCCGTAAGACGAGCGGTACATCCCGCGTTTTGCGCGGTTCATCGAATTCTTGTCATCTAGTCCGCCGACGGCGATACACGACGGAGCACTTGCCGGCGGCACGACAGGATGATCGGGCAAATGCCCGGCGTTACCGACGGCGCAAACTACAGTGATCCCGGCTGCGGTGCATTGCTCGACCGCCTGTGACAGAGGGTCGTTCAGATAGCTTTGCTCATCGTCGCCGCCTGCAGATATGTTGACAACCCTGATCGAGAATCTTTCCTTGTTGGCGAGCACCCATTCGAGCCCTTCGCGAATATTGTCGTCGGTGATCCGGCCGGTCCGGGCGAGCTTTACAAGGACAACATCAGCTTCCGGAGCAAGGCCGCGATAAAATCCGTTCGAGAGCGACCCGTTTCCGGCCGCGACGACCGAGGTCATCATTCCATGCCAGCTTGCGACGTCGGGCTGAAAAAGCGAATTAAGATCGCCGTCGCCATGCAGCAGATTGCGATAACCGAGGATGCGGTTCTTCGGCGTCGTCAGATCGACGTGGGGATAAAACCCCGAATCGAGAAATGCGATGGTCACGCCGCGTCCTGTGAAACGCTCGTCGGCATCAAGACGCAGCGGCGTCGAAAGCACGTGCGAACCGTCTTTCTGCATTGCAGCATCTTTTACTATTTGATCTTTTGCACGCTCGAACAGCCTTACGCACCGGGCACATATCGCCGGAAAATCGGCAGTGTCCGGCGCATTGGCGGCGATCAGACGCTGCAGGTCGTCCTCGAGCACACGCATCGGCACAAATTCGTCTCGTGTCTCGCGTGAGCAGACGGGGCATACCGTTTCGCCCGCGGCGATGTCAGCACTCGTTGTATGCCTTGAGAATGAGGAAGATTGTAGCGGAGTCATTTTTGCGGTTTAAGTTTTCCACAATGGGTGGTTAAAATCAATTGCGTTCCCGATCGCGGCCGAGCGGCCGTCAGGAACGATCGTTATGACCCGTAAGCAGATCGGCATTGCATTATCCGGCGGCGGAGCGAGAGGCTTTGCACATGTCGGCGTACTGAAGGCACTGGCAGAAGCCGGGATCCCGATCGACATGGTCGCCGGAACATCGGCCGGCGCGTTCGTCGGCGGTGCTCTGGCCTCGGGCATGACCGTCGATGAGATCGTCGAACTCGGACGAGATATGAGCTGGTTCTCGGTCGCGGGTTTTTCATATTCTCCGCGAGGGCTGCTTTCGAACGAGCCGATGGGACGTTTCATCGAAAAGAGCTTTCCCGTCAAGAGGTTTGAAGAGCTAACGATGCCGTTTGCCGCGGTGGCATGCGACCTCGCGACGGGCAATGAGATCGTCTTCAGAGACACCGGCGATCTGGTGACGGCCATCAGAGCGAGCTGCGCCATTCCCGGCGTTTTCGTTCCGGTCGACGATGAGACCGGAAGGCGGTTGGTCGACGGAGCGGTCGCCTCGCCGATGCCGACGCGGGCGGTAAAGAAACTAGGTGCCGAGATCATCATTGCCGTCGACCTGCTGACGTGCGGCTCGGATTTTGCGGCTGACCCGTCAACGCTGGTCGGGACATTCATCCAATCGGCAATGATGCTGGTCCGCACCGCGTCAAAGCACCAGCACTACCGCGCGAATGTCGTCATCGAACCAAAGATCGCACACATCCGGCCCGACGAGATCAAGCGGATGGACGAGCTTATTCAGCTCGGCCACGAGGCCGGGCTTGAGGCCGTGGACAAGATCAGATCGCTGACCGAATGAACCAGGCCGCGTTTGCGAAATGAACGATATCGCATAAACGTCTCTATTTATTTGCGTCACGGCATTCCGCCGTGCAAAATGGTTTTCAGTAAATCCTACTCTCGCGCATCAACGGTGATGCGCCCCGATACGACAGTGATTTGTTCGACGGCGTTATGGAAGTTCGAGGGCGGGTTGGTTTTTTGGAATAGAAGCAGCTCTTGAGCGTCCGGAACCGAATCTTTGCGGGCAGACCGTTACTCCAAAGAAAAATTCGAATTCCCAAGCTTCTTTTAAGATCGCTTATCTAAGCGAAGGGAAAATATTTGATATGACAATGAAACTTTATGTTGGCAACATCTCGTTCCAGACAACGAGCCAGGACCTGGAAGAGCTGTTTGCATCGATCGGCACCGTTGAATCGGCTTCGGTCGTTGAGGATCGTGAGACCGGCCGTTCACGCGGATTTGGCTTCGTCGAAATGGCGTCGAAGGAAGATGGCGAACGCGCGATCGCCGAATTGAACGGCACCGAGCACAACGGCCGTGAACTGAAAGTGAACGAAGCCAAACCCCGCGAAGACCGCGGATTTGGCGGCGGCGGCGGACGCGGCGGCAATCGCGGCGGCGGAGGCGGCGGTTACGGCGGTGGCGGTGGCGGCGGACGCAATCGCTGGTAAGAGTTCTTTGCAGGTACAAAAGCCCGGGGCAGTTTGCTCCGGGCTTTTTTGTCGTGACCTTCCAGACTAGTTTCGCTTGCGGGGCCTATCGGGCGAGTTCTTGACGCGAACGAATCCGTTCGCTTTTACTTTTGTCACCGGTTGCGTAATGGGAAATTCCAGACTCCTGACGAGTTTGTCGTCGACAAAAATATCGGCGCGATATCGCCCGGCGACCCAATTCCCTTTTGGCCTTCCCGAAAAATTGACCCGATCTTCGCCGTTCTTGGTCACGTAACTGGTCGAAACGACCCTGGTTTCTGCCTTTACGCCGGCAACATCCACCACGACGAGGTTCATACGAACGGTCGCAGCCTCGGCCATTGTGAGTTTGACCACACAGAAGATCGGAATATCGGTCGTCAGAAATTCGGTCGCGGATTCGCCGGCCAGCCCGTCAACGCCCGCTTTCGCCAGGTAGACCTCGTCAACGATATCGTCAGGTCCGGATATCTGGCCGGCAGCCGGCATTATCGATGCCGCCAGGATCAAGATGAGTGAATAGAGCATATTGCCAGCGGCGACGACATCCTGCCTTCGCCGGCTGCATTCTTTGAACACTTCCCGGGCGATTTGGTTGCATCACGCCCTTTCGATCTTCACGGCCCGAGGCCGGGCATAAAGCTTGCGGACATGATTCTCTGTCTGGTTTTGGAATGATATCATCCTCTGGTAAATGCGATTCGTATTTTCAGGCCGTTTTTTTCTCTTGCTGGCGCTTGGGCTGGTGCCGCTCTCGATGTCGTGGAGTTTCCCTGTGCTTCGGACGGCCGTTCTTGTCTTCGATGTACTGTTGATCGCCGCGGCCGTCGTCGACTATCTTATGAGCCGAAAGCTGCCCGAAGGTTTCACGATCCGCCGCAAATTCGAAGCCCGATTTGCGATCGGTGATCCGTCAGACGTAAAACTCGAGATCGAAAACGACACTGAACGGGCATTTCGGATAAAGATCAAGGACGAATACCCGGATGCGATGAAGCTCGGCGACCCGCGCGAGGCGGCGTTCACTATTCAGCCGCGCTCAA
>JAKQII010000183.1 GCA_029557535.1 Acidobacteriota bacterium | reverse complement strand
TTTCCGCTTGCCGGTGACGCGGACGAGCTTCTCGCGAAAATCGATGTCGCGCAGATTCAGGTTGACGAGCTCGCCGACGCGCATTCCGGTCGCGTAAAGAAACTCGAGGATCGCCCGGTCGCGACGACCGAGATCGGTGTTCAGATCCGGCGTTTCGATGAAACGGACGGCGTCCTCCATCGAAAGGTGCGTCGGAAGCTTGCGTTCGATGCGCGGCGTCGCGACGAGTTTTGCCGGGTTGCTTTCCTGAATGCCTTCGCGGATCAGGAATTGGTAAAAAGTGCGCAACGAAGCGAGCTTGCGCGCGATCGAGGTCTTTTTCTTGTTGTCGGCGTGGAGCGAGGCCATCCATTCGCGGATCGTCAGATGATCGATGTCGGCGAGCGGAACATCGGCCGCCTTCGACTTCGAAAGCAAGAAATCACGGAACTGCTCGAGGTCGCTCGAATAATTCCGCAGCGTGTGATCGCTGACGTTGCGTTCGTAGCGAAGATGCTGAAGGAACTGCTGAAGATAGCTTTCGAGCGTCATCGGGTTAATGGTCGATTGCGCGCGGAGAAAAGTCAATCATCGGAATTTGCGATTTACGATTTTCAATTTGCAATTGGGTTGCGCGGGAACGAAACTTCGTATCCATCCGAGCATCTTGATTAGACGAAGATCGCAAATTGCAAATCGAAAATCCACTAACGGCTTCGCGGAACGTAATAGCCCTTTCGCGCCCGGACCGACGATCCCGGTTGATTATTGACCGTGACCTCGATCGATCGGAATTCGCCGCGCTTTTCCGGCTCCGGGTCGGGGTAATATGCGATCACATATTGCTGAGCCAATTCGGCTGAGATCTGATCAAACGCGAGGTCCATCTCATTCTCGTCGAGCGGCGACCAGACGAGCCCGCCCGTTTGCCGGGCGATGTCCTGCATACGGCGTTCGGCGGCGAGTTGGCGAAGGTTTGCGCTGCCCTTTCTTTCGCCCGTTCGTTTCGCGTTCTCGAAATCCGTCGTCTTGACGATGAAAACCTGGCAGTTCGCGATCTGGAGAGCCTTCACGGTCTCTTCGAAAGTCGAGTCGCTGATCGTGTCGTCGCCGTCCGAAACGATGACGATCACGCGGCGTCCGCTCACTTCGCCGAGGTATTTCGACGCTTCGATCAGCCCGTCGAGCAGCGCCGTCGCGCCGTCTGGCTGAGGAAAGGTCTCGATCGCGTCGATCAGCGATCCCATGTCCTTTGTCAGCGGCTGCTCGATGCGTGAAACGGTCGAAACGCTGAACAGCGCGACCAGATCCTTTTCGGGTCTGATGACTCGGCGGAAGAATCTGATCGCGGCCTTCTTTTCGAATTCGCGCGCGATCGTCACGCTCGATGAATTGTCGAAGAGAAGCGCGAGTCGGACCGGCGATTCGGCGCGTGAGAGTTCACCGATCTCTGCCTCGACGCCGTTTATCTTCAACCGAAAATCGCGGATGGTCAGGTCGTTGATCGCCCGTCCCCGAACGTCGAAGACGGACACCGGTATCGGAACAAGGCCGGAATTTATCTTGATCGTATCGGGATCTTCGGGCGTGGGACTCGGCGTTGGAGTGACCCCGGGCGTCGGGATGATCTTGTCGGTCGGCGAATAAACGCCGACCCGTTTCGGCGTCGGGCTCGGCGACGGCGATTCGGTCGGTTTGACGCGCCCGCTTTGGGCATAAGCGCCGAGCGCGCACAGCAGGATGATGATCGCGATTCTCCCGGACATATCAGGTTTGACTACGATGCAGTCCGTCGTCGAAGAGTTTATCGCCAGTCCGGTGCCGGTCCGTCAAATTTCGGCCGAACATTGCCGAATAGTTCTTTTACCGAGTCGCGGACGAGAACGATGATCGTGAACACCCCGAGCACCGTTCCGATCGGCGCGAACAAACAGAGGAAAGCGGCCGTTACCATGACGAACGTATAGTGCGTCCGATGCGTCAGGAACCGGCCGGCAAGCAGCGAAGCGATCGCGGTTGCCCATCCCAACAAGACAAACATCGAGCCGAATCCGACAAATGCCCAACCGACGAAAGGCGGCGGGGGCTTCGTGCCTGAATCGAATGTCCCGAGAACCATCATGATTCCCATGCCGACATGAATGAGCGGCAGGCAACCGATCAGCGCCGACCAACCCGCATAAACGTAGAAACCGATCGAAAGGAACTTCAGATGATCGGAATCATTGGTCATGACTATCTCCAATTCGGCGGATTGGCACCGAATTGCTGCGCCGTGCCGCCGGCGAAACCGTCAAACAGCGCTTTCACCGAATCCCTCGAGAGCACGATCAGCGTGAACACTCCGAGCAACGTACCGAACGGCACGAAAATGCAGATCAGGCAGGCGAAAACAAACGAAAACGTCCGCCCGTTGAGGCGCGTCAGATTGCGACCGGACTTGATCGCGGCGATTCCGATGGCAAGCGCGATCCCCGAGATGACCAATCCGATCACGACGAAGATCCCCCCGAACAGCGCCGCCGGCGGGCCGCTGTTGTTGCGGGTATCGGCCGCGATCATTGCGCCGAAAAAGAGGCCCATAAACATATAGATGAACCCGTAAAGGAACGGGAACAGGCAGAGTCCGGCAAAAACGTAATGGCAGATCGAAAGGATCCGCAGATGGTCGCGATCCTGATTCAGCTGATTATTCATAGCAACTCCTCACTAGATAAAGAACAACTTCATTCCGGCGACGACGAGAACGGCCGCAAGCACGCGTCGCATCGTCAGCGAATCGAAACGGCGGCTGCCGAGCGTCGAACCAATGATACCACCGATCACCGCCACAATTATCCAGACGAAAACCACGCCGGAAAGTTGCGATAATTGGTTGGCGCTGCCGGCGAGACCGGCCACCGAGTTAACGAGAATGAAAAGCGCAGAGATTCCGGCTGCCGTTTTCGTGTCGGTCCAGTTCATCAGCAGCAGGACCGGCGTCAGGAAAATTCCGCCACCAACGCCGACGAGTCCCGAGACCAGTCCGAGGACCGCTCCGATGATCAGCGAGAGCCAGATCGGCGGACGCTTCGGATCAGTTTCGGACGAGAGTTTGATCGCCAGTCGTGCGGCCGCGATGATCAGACATATTCCAAGGACGATCTTGTAAACCGGTTCCGCAAGCTGGATCCTCCCACCGAGATATGCCATCGGCACCGACGCCGCGGCGAACGGAATGAAGATCCGCCAGTCGAAGCTCTTGACCAAATAAAACTGGATGAATGCGATCGACGCGACGAAGACGTTTAGTATCAGCGCCGTCGGACGAGCGACCGTCGCGGCAACCGCAAACAGCGCCATCACCGCGAGATATCCCGACGCGCCGCCGTGCCCGACCGAAGAATAAAGCATCGCAACCAGAAAGAGCGCGAGGACGATGGTGACAGTCTCAATCATTTGCGATTAGGGGACGGACCCTTGAGCTTGATCGCGAAACAATCCAATGGGAGACCGGTTGAATCGTCAAACTCCGCGGCGACTTCAATCGCACATCTTGCGATATCCTCCGCCGACCTTGCGGGATCGTCATAGACGGCCCGCATCGCGCCCATAGCGTATTCGGAACCGCTTCCAAAAGCGTAGAACTTCGACAGTTCCTGCGGGAACCGGTGATGCGTCAACGAGAAAATACCGCTCGGATTAACGATCAGCATCGACCCGTGCGATGATTCAAAGTCGTCATCTTCGGATTCCGTCCGAAGAAAGTACTTGTCTTTGAGGATACGGTGGATGATCGAACCGGATTCGAAGATCTCGGCGACATTTGAAAAGTTGAACTTCTTCTTGGACTTCGAAAGCATATGCTCGATCGCGATCTGATATGTGCCCCATCCAGTCGTTGCGAGAAAGTTGTCCCGGTAGGCAAATATCTTACGGCAATTGACAAAGTAATCGGCAGATTCTTTCTGATTGCCGAAAGTCGTCAGGGTGTCCGCGGCGATTGCCGCCATTCCGTCTTTTCTGACCGCAACGATCGTTGTCATTCTTACTCTCCAAAATCCAAAATCCAAAATCTAAAATCGATTTATCCAGCCGTTCCACTCTTCGAGCGCGCGCTCGACCTGGATCAGATGCCGCTCACGTTTTTTTCGGTATTTCTTGCGAAGCTCCGGCGGCAATGGCTCAAGCAGTCCGAACGTGATGTTGACGGGCTGAAAGTTCTTTGTTTCGACATTTGAAACATACCGGCAAAGCGCCCCGATCGCGGACGTCGCCGGCGCCGAGACCGGATCGCCGCCGCTGATCACGCGCGCTGCGTTGATGCCCGCAAGCCAGCCGGTCCCGACCGATTCGATATAGCCCTCGACGCCGGTGATCTGTCCGGCGAAAAAGAGCTGCGGGTTCTTCTTGGTCTGAAGCGTCTCGGTCAGGATCGTCGGCGAATTGATGAAAGTGTTGCGATGGATCTGTCCGTATTGCATGATCTCGGCATTCTCGAGTCCCGGGATCAGCTGCAGGATGCGTTTTTGTTCACCGAATCTGAGATGGTTTTGAAAGCCGACGAGGCTGTAGGCGTCGGCCATCAGATTCTCTTGCCGAAGCTGAACCGCGGCATACGGCTCGTGCCCCGTCGAAGGCAGCGGCAGGCCCTTCGGTTTCATTGGCCCGAACCGGAGCGTATCGACGCCGCGGCGCGCGATCTCCTCGATCGGCAGGCACGATTCGAACCAGTGCGTTTCTTCAAATCGCTTGAGCGGAACCGATTTGGCGTTGATCAGCTCGTTGTAAAAAAGCTCGTACTGATCGCGGTCCATCGGGCAGTTGATGTAATCGTCGCCGCCTTTGCCGTAACGCGCGGCCTTGAACGCGATCGTCATGTCGATCGAATCGGCCGCGACGATCGGCGCGATCGCGTCGTAAAAATACAGTTGATCATCGCCGGTAAACCGCATGATATCGGCTGTCAGCGCCTCGCTCGTGAGCGGGCCGGTGGCGATGATCGAGATGCCTTCGGACGGGATCGACGTGACCTCTTCACGAACGATCTCGATATTCGGATTCGCGGCGATGCGCTCGGTGATCAACTCGGCGAACTTCCCACGGTCAACCGCGAGCGCGGCCCCGGCCGGAACTTTCGTTGCCTCGGCAACTTCCATTACGAGAGAATTCCCGCGTCGAAGCTCTTCTTTCAAAAGATACGGCGCGGAGCCTTTTTCGTCGGACTTGAGCGAGTTTGAGCAGACGATCTCGGCGAGTTGGTCCGTGCGGTGCGCCGGCGTCTGCGTCACCGGCCGCATCTCGAAAAGTCTCACGCGGGCGCCCGCGCGGGCCGCCTGCCACGCCGCTTCGACCCCCGCGAGTCCTCCGCCGATGACGTTGATGAACTCCATAAAAACGAAGTTCAAATGTAAAGACCCGTGATTCAAAATTCAAGAATCAAGATTCAAAAGTCCGACAGACTTGAATCTTGAATCTTGAATCTTGAATTTTGAAAGTCTATTCGTACTTGCTTGCCTCAAGAAACTTGCCGAAATCCTTGATGTTCATGATATCGCGGATCGCCTGCTTTTTATCCGTCGCGTTTTCGTAATAACTGCGGGTGATCTTGTAGCCGATGTAGTAACCGAGGTCAGCCGGCCGGCCGACGGCTTTGTCGCCCTGGTAAAGCCAGTTGGAGACGTCGGTTCCGTTCATTTCCTTTTTGAATTCAAGCCACAGCTGCTTTTCGATCGGATCGCCGAACTTGAAAAGATGTTCGTTGATCGTCCCGCCCGAAATTAGTTCGCCGATGAAGTCCGCCGACCCTTCCTGGATCGCCTTTCCGAGCAGCGTCGTGTCGTTGCCCATTTCGTAGCGTTGCTGATAATGGATGAGTTCATGGGCGACGATCAGCGGGATCTTCTCGATCGGATTGAGCACCGCTTTGTGCCAATTCGAAAGTTCCGAAACGTCGGTCGCATCTGTCTTGCCGTACATCTCGACGCCGATCAGCAGTCCTTTTCCCGTCAGCGTTCCGCCCGAATTCATCGCACCGACAACAAAGTAGACATTGGGAAACTCGGCGTCCGGATATATCTCCTTCAGCTTTCGAAAACTTTCCCGCATCCTCGGTTCGTACCCGGCGACCTTGAGGCTCGAAGCGCGCAGCGCCGCGTAGTATTTCGGGCGGGCCGAAATTGTATCGACAAGCCGGCAGACGCTCCCGATCCGGAGCGCGGTGAATGCCTGAAGTCCGGGACTGCCTTTCTTTAGATATTCATCGCGGTAAACGATCAGGTCGTTCGCCGGCGTCGCCTTGTCGTATGCCTTCCAGAACAGCTCGATATCACTGGTGACGATCTGCGCCTTCGCCGGATCGGCGTTCATCTCCTGCGCCGCAACCGCGGCCGCCGACAGGATGACGGCCGCAAACAACAATGTCAGTTTCTTCTTCATGATCGGTCCTTACTTTAACGCGTCCTTCCACGTCGCCAAAACGACTTCGGCTTCCCGGTCCGACGTGTTTTCAAGCTTGATCTTCCACGTTCCCGCAGAAGTCGGTCTATCGACGAACATCGACCGGAAGAACGCGTTCGACTCGGGTGTTTTGGCGAGGTTCTTTCCGACGATCGATCCCGTCGCGTCAAAAAGGGTCGCCGAAACATCGCTGATCGCCATGAACGTCAGGCCCAAATTCTGCGCTTGCGAAACGGGAATCTCGATCTCAACCGACTGATTCGGCGCAAGCTTCACCTGCTTTGCGAAATCCACATCCGAAGCAGAGATCGCCGTCGCGGCCGACGAAGGCTCGGGACGATACGCGGCGTTCACAAATCCCCAATCCGCATTCCGCATTCCCAAATTCGTCGGGACTTCGGGGTTATGGTTTCCTTTCGGGCCGATCGCGAGCCGCGGTTTGACGAACGATGAAAAGTCGGCGGTGCCCGTCAGATCCGTGTGTATGTTCGACGATTCGGCGTTGTCAGCGATCGTCCATTTCGCCGATGGAACCGGCACGACGCCGTCGTTCCAAACGATCGACTTGCACATTGTCGGCAACGGATTGCCGGCGAGCGCCGAGAATTTCACGCCTTTCCGCTGCGTGTTGACGCGGTTGAACCCTTCGACATAATCCTGCCGGAGCTGGCGGACGGCCTCGACGTTCTTCCCGAGAGATTCGAACGCGACGTTCATGACGTCCGCGCACGGGCTGCCCAGGTTCGGCGTCCCGAGCATGATCAGATGCGAGACTCGCGGTCGGCCGTCTTCGGAATTGTTGGTCATGATCTGGCTGATGTAATAACGCGAGATCAAACCGCCCATTGAGTGCGCGACGATGTCGACGTGCCAGGCGTTGCGGTCTTCCTGGGCGTAGCGGATGTACTTTTCGAGTTCGTGGGCGTTCTCGCCGATCGAATTCGTCGGATCGCTCGAAAGGAATCCGCCGCCGGTGTTCATCTTTCCGTGTTCGGGCTTCTCGCCGACGGGAAACGCTTTCCAGTCATACGAATGCGACGTCGTCAGGATGTTCTGCCACGATTCCCACGCGCGCCAGCTGCTCCAAAGGCCGTGGACAAGGACGAGCGGTTTCGGCGCGACCTTGATGTTCCTGGTCATGCTGTCGGTCATCTTGTCGCTTTCCCAGAGCTCGGCCTTGACGCGCTGCAGGAGCTTCGGCCGCCCGTCGTCAAACCATGCGTAGCCCGACGTATCCCAGAGCATTTCGACTTCGCGCTCTTCGCCGGGATCGAGCCGGACGCCGATCGATTCGTCGCCCATTTGGGCATCGGGACGCGCGCCGTCCCACTTGTCGCCCTTGTACGTTTCCTTGAACTTGATGTCGGCGTATTTCGTCTCACCCGATTCGTTGAGTACGGTCGCCTTGATTTTCACCAGGTTGCCGTCGATCGTGCCTTTTTGTTCAACGATGTCCTGCCAGTCGTTCCAGTCCGGGAACTTCATATCCTCGAATTTGACGTCGGTGATCCGGAGCGGCGCGCCGCATCTCTGAAGGCTCCACGAGATCGTTTCGACGATCTGACCGGTCGTTCGTGTGTATGAACCTGATAGTTTGTTCGGCGCCTTCGGATCGACGCGATTGGTTCCGTCGGACGTGATCGAGTTTCCGTCGACGCGGACCGGGGTCGGCGGCAGCGTCGTGCTCTTGCCTTCCTTGGGAGTGCATTGTCCGCTGTAGGTGGACGACTGCGATCCGGTCAGCTGGCCCTCGATCTGCGGCAGACCGACGCTGACGGTGTACGTGCCGTCGTCGCTGACCCCGACCGAAACCGAGGCCTCGACGCCGGACGCTCCGGCGCGCGTTTCGCTTTTGTCAATGAAATCACCGGTCATCGATTGGAACGTCTTGCCGCGATCGCACGAGTTGAACTCCAGAGCGTGGTTGTTCTCGATCGACGAAAAGCTGTGATTGATCGTCGCCTTCCCGACGTTCGAGCCGTCCTTCTCGGGCGATTCGAGAACGGCGACCGACGCCCGGTAGTTGTATTTCATTCTCCAGTCGCGGGTGTCCTTGCCCCGGTTCGAGACGCGTTCGACGGTCTTGTTATCGGACATCGACTGTGTCCGCGTGTATTTGATCGTGCCGGTCCAGGCGCCCGAGCATTTCTGCGCCGCCGGTTTCGGACTGGCCGCGCGTTTGGCTTGAGCGCCGGCCAATGGCACCTGAACGAACAACGCTGACAGGACTATAAATGCGAATAGCTTTGTACCAAATGCAGTTAACATGATTTCCCTCGGATTGGAACCGCGCGCTTCGGCGGGCAGATTCACAATCTAACGCGCAAAACTTGCCAGCCCGGTATCACGTCCGTCGAATTTTCTGCGACAAGTGCGTTCTAAATTTCACAAGCGTGATAGTTGTCACAGAGGGGAGTGCGGATCGGCAACTAAAATCAAAGGACGTAAGGTTGAGAATAACTGCCATGACATTTTTGAAAACAGACCTGACAACGGAAACCGATCTTCAGGGACACGGAACCGGCACCGGACCGACTCGCACAAAAAAACCCGTTTATGTTGATTTCTTCCCGCCGTGCAACAATGCATGTCCGGCGGGCGAAAATATCCAATCGTGGCTCGCGCATGCGCAGGCGGGTGAGAATTTCGAGGCCTGGAAGCGGCTGACCGAGGAGAACCCGATGCCGGCGGTCCATGGCCGTGTGTGTTATCACCCGTGCGAGACGGCCTGCAACCGGGCCGAGGTTGACAGTTCGGTCAGCATTCACGCGATCGAGCGGTTTCTTGGCGATCTCGCGATCGAGAAGGGTTGGAAATTCGACAGACCGGCGCGCCCGACGGGCAAACGCGTTCTCGTCATCGGCGCCGGACCGAGCGGACTTTCCGCCGCCTATCATCTTGCCCGACTAGGACATTCGGTCAGCATTTTCGAAGCCGGTCCGATCGCCGGCGGAATGATGAATTTCGGCATTCCGGCGTACCGGCTTCCGCGCAATGTCCTGCACGCCGAGATCGGACGGATCGAAGAACTCGGGGTCGAGATCAAGCTCAATTACAAAGTTACCGACGTGATCGCTGAGAAGGACGCCGGCGGCTTCGACGCGGTCTTCATCGCGATCGGTGCGCATATCGGCAAAAAGACGGACATTCCCGCGCGCGACGCCGGAAAGATCCTCGACGCGGTCTCGTTCCTCAAAGACGTCGAGATGGGCATCCAGCCGCATCTGGGTCGACGCGTGGCGATCTACGGCGGCGGCAACACGGCGATGGACGCCGCGCGGACGGCGAAACGGCTCGGCGTCGACGAAGCGCTGATAATCTACCGTCGCGACCGCGAGCATATGCCCGCGCATGATTTCGAGGCCGACGAGGCGCTCAGCGAGGGCGTGAAGATCCACTGGCTGCGGACGATCAAGAACGTCGATGCGACGTCGATGACGGTCGAAAAGATGAAAGTCGTCGACGGTCGTCCGGTGCCGACCGGCGAATTCGAGACGCTCGAGGCCGATTCATTGATCATGGCGCTCGGTCAGGACACCGAAACCGATTTCCTGCAGGGAATTCCGGGTATTGAGTTCAAGTCGGACGGAACGGTGATCGTCGATTCGAAGATGATGACCGGAGCCGACGGTATTTTCGCGGGCGGCGACATGGTTCCGAGCGAGCGGACCGTGACGATCGCGACCGGCCATGGCAAGAAGGCCGCGCGCAATATCGACGCCTGGCTACGCGGCGTCAGCTTTGAGAAGGCGCCGAACAACCCGCTGGTTCAGATCGACCGGCTGCATGTTTGGTATCGGACGGAAGCGCCGCCGAA
Organism: Acidobacteriota bacterium; assembly: GCA_029557535.1. Classification (GTDB taxonomy): domain Bacteria; phylum Acidobacteriota; class Blastocatellia; order Pyrinomonadales; family Pyrinomonadaceae; genus JAFDVJ01. The sequence goes on along the minus strand of JAKQII010000183.1, from coordinate 5,576 downwards.
ACCGCAGACGCATTTGGAACCCGAAGCGGCGACCGGAAGTTTCGACGAAATCGTCGCGGGTTACACGGTTGAAGAAGCCGGGTATGAGGCGCAGCGGTGCCTGTCGTGCGGCAACTGTTTCGAGTGCGACGGCTGTTTCGGTGCATGTCCGGAAGACGCGATCATCAAACTCGGCAAGGGCAAGCGTTACAAGTTCAATTACAGCCTTTGCACCGGTTGCGGAACGTGTTTCGAGCAGTGCCCGTGCCACGCGATCGATATGGTCGGTGAGCAGTGAGCAGTAAGCCGATGCTATCAGCTATCCGCTCTCAGATTTCAACTAATTCGGAGAGGCAGTTGGGTCAGAACCGGGAGCCGTAGCGACTGGCAAATCGACACGCGGAAAGCATTGAATTAAATATTTTTCGGAACAAAGGGAATCATGGAATCAATCGAAAATCCCGAATCGCAAATCGCAAATGGGAATGTCGTTACACTCGACGGGAACGAAGCAGCCGTTTATGTTGCTTACCGGATCAACGAGGTCTGTGCGATCTACCCGATCACGCCGTCGTCGGCGATGGCCGAGTTTGCGGACGAATGGTCCGCGAAATCGATAAAGAACATTTGGGGAAACATCCCGGAAGTGATCGAGATGCAGAGCGAAGGCGGCGCCGCCGGTGCCGTACACGGAGCCTTGCAAACCGGCGCGCTGACGACGACGTTTACCGCCTCTCAGGGTCTGATGCTTATGCTGCCGAACATGTACAAGATCGCCGGCGAACTGACGTCGGCGGTCTTTCATGTGGCGGCGCGGTCGCTTGCGGCGCAGGCCCTCTCGATCTTCGGTGACCATCAGGACGTGATGGCGGCGCGCACGACCGGTTTCGCAATGCTGTCTTCGGCGAGCGTGCAGGAAGCGCACGACATGGCGCTGATCGCGCAGGCCGCGACGCTGCGGGCGCGGATCCCGTTCATCCATTTCTTCGACGGTTTCCGAACGTCGCACGAGGTCAACAAGATCAATTTTCTTTCCGATGAGCAGATCCGAGCGATGATCGACGACGACCTCGTGATCGCGCACCGCTTGCGCGGGCTTAATCCCGACCGGCCGTTCATTCGCGGCACGGCGCAGAATCCGGACGTCTATTTCCAGGGACGCGAGACGGTGAACCCGTTCTACGCGGCGGTGCCCGGAATCGTTCGCGAGGAGATGCGGAAGTTTGCCGAACTCACGGGCCGAACCTATCTGCCGGTCAAATACTATGGCGCGGCCGATGCCGAGAACGTGATCGTGCTGATGGGTTCGGGTGTCGAAACCGCATCCGAGACCGCCGAATTTCTTGCCCGCAACGGCGCAAAGACCGGCTTGCTTCAGATCTCGCTCTTCCGGCCGTTCCCGAAGGACGACTTCGTTGAAATGTTGCCGGCGACGACGAAACGAATCGCCGTTCTCGATCGGACAAAGGAACCCGGCGCGTCGGGCGAACCGATGTACCAGGACGTCCTCGTGACGCTGACCGAGGCGCTCAACGCCGGCCGGATCGAAGCGATGCCGCGTGTTTTCGGCGGCCGTTACGGACTTTCGTCGAAGGAGTTCACGCCGGCGATGGTCAAGTCAGTCTTCGACAATCTCGCGTCCGGATCACCGAAGAATCACTTCACCGTTGGGATCATCGACGACGTCACGAACACCAGCCTCGATTTTGATCCGTCGTTCAAGCTCGACGAATCGGGCTGGACGCAGGCGCTGTTTTTCGGGCTCGGAGCCGACGGCACGGTCGGAGCGAACAAGAACTCGATCAAGATAATCGGCGAGAACACGGATCTTTCGGCGCAAGGTTACTTCGTTTACGACTCGAAGAAATCGGGCGCGAAAACGGTCTCGCACCTCAGGTTCGGCCACCAGCCGATCCGCGCGCCGTACCTGATCGAGAAGGCCGATTTCATCGCCTGTCATCAGTTCAATTTTGTCGACAAGGAAGAGATGCTCGCGTTCGCGAAACCGGGAGCGATCTTCCTTCTGAATTCGCCGTACGGCAAGGACGAGGTTTGGGAAAAACTGCCGAAGCGTGTTCAGGAAGCGATCATCGACAAGAAGATCCGCATGTTCATCATCGACGCCACCGATGTTGCGCGCAAAACCGGGATGGCCGGGCGCATCAACACGATCATGCAGACGTGCTTCTTCGAACTGTCGGGCGTTTTGCCGCCGGCCGACGCGATCGCCGCGATCAAGCACGCGATCGAGAAGACCTACTTCAAGAAGGGAAGGTCGGTCATCGAAAAGAACTTCGCGGCCGTCGATCAGACGCTCGAAAATCTCTTCGAAGTCCAGATTCCGCAGCAAGTTACGTCGCGCCGTGAGTTGCCTGTTCTGATCCCGGAACGCGCTCCGCAGTTTGTCCGCGAAGTGACGAGGATGATGATCGAGGGACGCGGCGATCAGATTCCGGTGAGCTTCATGCCCGTCGACGGAACGTATCCGAACGGCACCGCAAAGTGGGAAAAACGCAATGTTTCGGACCGTATCGCGGTTTGGGAACCCGACGCCTGCATCCAATGCGGCAACTGCGGTTTCGTCTGTCCGCACAGCGTGATCCGCGCAAAGTTCTTCCATCGCGAACATCTCGGCGCCGCGCCCGACGGGTTCAAGTCCGCGCCGATCAACGCCCGCGGATTTCCCGAAACGCGCTACTCGCTCGAGGTCTACCTTGAAGACTGCACGGGCTGCAATCTCTGCTACGAAGCGTGTCCCGTGACCGACCGGCAAGATCCGAAGAAACGCGCGATCAATCTCGGCGACAAGCCGGTCGATCTCGAGCCGGAGCGCGACAACATCGCGTTTTTCGAGAAGCTGCCGATAAACGAGAAGCCGAGCGTCAATTACTCGACCGTGCATGGCGTGCAGTTCCTCGAACCGTATTTCGAGTTCTCGGGCGCCTGCGCCGGTTGCGGCGAAACGCCGTATGTGAAGGTCCTGACGCAGTTGTTCGGCGACCGCCTGATCGTTGCCAACGCGACCGGATGTTCGTCGATTTACGGCGGCAATCTGCCGACGACACCGTGGACCTCGAATGCGAAAGGCCAGGGGCCGGCGTGGTCCAACTCTCTGTTCGAGGACAACGCCGAATTCGGGCTTGGAATGCGGCTGACGGCCGATAAACAACTCGAAACGGCGCATCAGTTGCTCGACAAGATGCGGGTCGAGCTTGGCGACGAACTCGTCGAGGACCTGAAGGAGGCGCCGCAGGTTCTCGAAAGCGAGATCGAGGCGCAGCGCCGCCGCGTTGCGATGCTAAAGGAAAGACTCCACGCGATCGGAACGCTCGATTCGAAACTGCTGATGTCGGTCGCCGACCAGCTCGTCCGGCGCAGCGTTTGGCTGATCGGTGGCGACGGTTGGGCGTACGACATCGGCTCGGGCGGTCTGGACCACGCGCTTGCGAGCGGACGCAATATCAATGTCCTCGTGCTCGACACCGAGGTCTATTCGAACACCGGCGGGCAGATGTCGAAGGCGACGCCGACCGCCGCGTCGGCCAAATTCGCGTCGGCCGGCAAGCGTGTCGGCAAGAAGGACCTCGCGATGCAGGCGATCTCGTACGGTAACGTTTACGTCGCCCAGGTCGCGATGGGCGCGAATCCGCAGCAGACGCTGCTCGCGATGCGCGAAGCCGAAGCTTACGAGGGGCCGTCGCTGGTCCTGGCGTACAGCCACTGCATCGCTCACGGCATCGACATGGAAAAGGGTTTGCGGCAGCAGAAGATGGCGGTCTCGAGCGGCTATTTCCCGCTGATCCGCTACAACCCGACGTTGCGCCGGAATGACCAGAACCCGTTCGTGCTCGACTCGCCGAAGCCGACGATCGCGCTCCGCGATTATGCTTACAACGAGTTGCGCTACAAGGTTTTGACGCAGACCGCTCCGGCCGAGGCCGAGTACCTGATGCAACTCGCGCAGGAGATCGTCGACCTGCGCTGGAAGACGTACGAAGAAATGGCCGGATTCGGCGCAAGCCAGTTCCAGCCAACCTTCTGATTTGGGATCGGGGATTTCGGATTTCGGATTTAGTTTCCGTTCCCCGATCAGAAACTTTGAAAATTGGGACGGATCGCGAGTGAAGGAACCCCAAATCCGCAATCCGCATTCCCAAATCCAAAATGGCAATGCCTGATCTATCAACAACTTACATGGGATTGAACCTGCGGTCGCCATTGGTCGTTTCGGCCAATCCGCTGTCGCAGAAGATCGACAACATCGTCGCGATGGAAGACGCCGGGGCCGGAGCGGTCGTGCTGTTTTCGCTTTTCGAGGAGCAGATTCGGGCGGAGTCGGCGAATTTCGAGCGCGTTTACAAAACTGCTTCGAGCGCTTTCGCGGAATCGTCGGATTTCTTTCCCGACCTCGACGAATATCCGATCGGTACGGCCGGTTATCTCGAGCTGATCCGCGAAGCGAAAAGCCGCGTCGACATACCGATCATCGCGAGCCTGAACGGGATCACCCCCGAGGGCTGGATCGAATACGCGCGCGACGTCGAGCACGCCGGGGCGGACGCGCTCGAGATCAACGTTTATTTCATTCCGGCGGATATCAGGCTGACGTCGGACGACGTTGAACAGCGGTACATCGACATCGTCGAGATGGTGCGCGCCGCGGTCGATATCCCGGTCGCGGTGAAGCTGAATCCTTACTTTTCGTCGGTCGCGAATATGGCCCAGCGGTTCGCCGAGACGGGCGCGGACGGACTGGTCTTCTTCAACCGGTTCTATCAGCCGGACTTCGACATCAACGAACTCGCGGTCGTGCCGAACCTCAATCTCAGCGTCCCGGCCGAGATCAGGCTGCCGCTGCTCTGGATCGCGGTGCTATACGGGCGAATCGGAGCGTCTTTGGCGGCGACGACCGGCGTCCACGGCGCCCGCGAACTGATCAAATACATCCTCGCCGGCGCGGACGTCGGGATGGTCGCCTCGTCGATCCTCAAACACGGCATCCCGTGGATCAAGGAGATCATCACGGATCTCGAACTTTACATGCTCGACCAGCAGTTTCCGAGCATCGACGCGTTCAAGGGGCTGATGAGCCAGATCCACGTCCCGGACCCGACGGCCTACGAACGGAGCAATTACATCCAGATCATCGAAAACAAAGACTGGCGATGACTGGAGAGCAAGCGTTCCGCTTGCCTTAGAGCGAAACGCGAACGGAGATCCTGAGTTTCGGCGAATCCGGATCTCCCGGAATTGCTCATTGAGTTGCGGAAACGCTGATTTCGGGTATGGGAGACCGCTGATTCGAGATTCCAGGATTCCAAGAAAAATCCATCGTTTGTTTTCGATCGGCAGGATTTTTCGTCGCTTTGTTTAGACACCGCGCCGAACGATTGACTGCGATCGGTGGCGTATGGAGGGAAAGTGCTTGCCGTTCCGTTGAACGGCTTTCGACGAGACCGCGCAGGCGGCGTCGATTCGCGGCCTGGGCCAACCCGGAGTTCCAGAGCACCGCGGTCGATGGGGCGGTTGCAACGGTCCAGCAAATTCGCTACGATTCTGCAATTGACTGACTTTGACGATTTTGGGGGGTGCTATTC
>JAKQII010000175.1 GCA_029557535.1 Acidobacteriota bacterium | reverse complement strand
CTCCGCGGACTCTGACATGTGAGTTTCACGGCTCCGTTCGCCGAAGGCGATAAATGCTAAAGCCTGGGGTGAAGCGAAGCGAACCCCAGGAATTGTTCCCGACATTTCCGACGTCGCTGAAAGCGACCTTTCGTCACCCGTTTTGAGGTCGCCTTGAGCGACCGGGTCTGCGAACTGCCGACACCCGGGGTTTGCTTCGTTGCACGCCGGTGCTTTCTCAGGCATCGCCTTCGGCGACACGACTCATTCTTCACCATTTCCGGAATTCGCAAATCCTCCGACGCACGTTAGGCGGTGTTCAGTACGACCCGCCTAAACAACTCAAACCCGGCCTGTAGCAGATCAGCGAGTTCCGAAACCTCCGCGGGAGTCCATACAGGCTTATAGGTTTCGCCTTCCGGGGTCATCACCGGTATGTTGTTACCACGGAATAGCTTGTCGTAAACATGCCCAAGCGCTTCGTCGGCCTTCAAAAATGCAGCACCGCGGGACACTGATCGCGCGACGTCGCCGAACAGGTTCCAAGCATCGAGGACGGCTTTGCAATCAACGCCGTCCGATCGAGGGTCGTCCAGCCAATTCCGAACCGGATCGAGATCATGCAGGATGGGTGCTTCATCTGAAATCCCGACATCCAGGCAATCTGCAAATGAACAAACTTCATCTGCGGTCGCGAAGGACGGCACGAAACCATCGGAGTCCGTGACGACTCCATCCTTCCCGTTCGTGAACCAAAGGAGAAAACGCTCCGTGCCGTCAAGCCGATATAGAAGTTTGTAGTAATTGGCAACCATTAAGTTCAATGCCGCGAGGAACGATCTTTGTCCTCTTTCAACGATGGGTTAGGTTGCGGCCGCCAGCCAAGTCCGTAGCACGACGGGCAGAGCAACGACAAACCTCTGTTGAAATGGCCGATTGCTCCGCAATCGAGACAGTCTTCTGAATCGGGCTGCCTATCGGGCATTAGCTCGGCAAGCTCAGGCCACTTCTTCAACGCCGCAACAAGGGCCGCGTAAACGACGTTTGGATCTGAACGCCAAGGGTTTTCCGGATCCTCGTCCCAAGGCTCAAGTTCGATCGATCCGTCCAGCCGAATATACGCTGCACCTCCGATCTCCCCATGGATCATTACTCCCGTTCGGTCGCGATTGAGGGCTCCCGGGAACGAGGCGATCGCCTCGGAATGCCACTCCGAGATCAGTTTGAGTAAGGTTTCGGACGGCGGCTTCATGAGGCTCATAAGAATTGGTCTGCGGTATCGCGGAGCATTTTTGCTTATTGTATGCAGAGTTGATTACTGCCCAAGAAATTCTGCTCGTGGTGCGTCACCTTCTAGTCTTCGAGCCATCGCAGATGGCGAAAGCATAAAGCCACGGGCGCGAGCCCGTGGTCAATCGCGAAAAACGTTGGGAGCTGTCGAAGACAGCGACAGATCACGGATCGTTAACCTCTGTCGCTCGCCTCGCGAGCTTGATTCCTTCGTTGCCCCTTGTCCCCGGGGCTTGCGCCCCGGGCTATATGCCACCGTCCGCTCCGCGGACTCAGAAATCACCGCTAAGGCTTAGAGGGCGTTTTTGTCGAACCGGGTGAAGACCAACGTGTCGTTCTCATCGTACTCCCGATGGACCGCTCCTGTCGTCGAGTCTCGAAACTCAAATGTCAGCCGCCGAAGCTGCTTCCCGTCCGCGCGGCAAACAACTCGCTCTGTGTTTCTGCCTCGATCGTCGTACTGGTAGTCGACGGTCATCGTCAGCTGGCCGCTTTCGTCGTAGTCCTCGAGGCGCTCGAGACGATCGGCCGCCGATCGCAGGTACCGCGTCAAACGCCCGTCTTCCGATTTGTTCTCCTCGACCCGCATATAGTTACCTAACTCGACTTACAGATCTGCCCGACTCCGCCGCATCATCCACGATAACCCGTTCCCGGAACGCGGCGTTCGAACTCCGGGCACAAATAGGTTTCCTGAACCATCCTGTCGCACCGATCGTGCACCGCCCAAAAATCGTTCTTGGTTCGTACCCAAAGGTAATCGGTCTTCAGATTACGGAAGCACATCATGCTACCGAAGACGCCGTGGCCGTACGGACTGTAATCGGAATAAAGGCAATTGATGCAAGCCTTCATGAAGACGCCGTCCGGGAGTTTTGACTGTATCTCAATCAGTTCGTCCTCGAACCAGCCGCTAAATCCCGATCCCTCGAATTCGCCGTGATCACATTTGAGAGTTATTTGGAGATCTTCACCATCGAGCCCTCCATTCGGTTCCGGATCGCCCAAAACCAGTTTCACCGATAACGTTCCCTGCGACGCGTTTCCGTGATCGTCGATCATGATCGGAACCGTGCATTCGATGCCGCATGAACACAATACATTTCGATCCAATGTGAATCGCGCCAATTTATCCGGTGACGTTTCGTCAACAGCCATCAGCGAACTGAAATCCTTGCCAGTGAATTCGACGCCGCGAATCGTCGTGCGAAGTACCTCGCCGTCATTCGCGATTAATGTCTCATCGGTCCCGCGGATGTCGGAATAAGTTAAACGGTATGAGTCCATACGCTGACCAGCCGAAGCTCGTTTCAGGCACATCCTTTCGTTGATTCCGATCGTCTTCGAAGCCCGGTGAAGTACCCTTGATTGTATTTGACGCAGAATGTAGCATCAAGAAAATTTCGGGCTACACCTTCTCCGAGAGGCTTATGACACTTCAAAAACACAGCGTCGCGGTCGTGACCGGCGCGGGTTCTGGAATCGGGCGGGCGTTGGCGATACGACTTGCGGCCGAGGGAATCGCGGGGCTTGCGATGGTTGATGTCAACGCCGAAGGACTGGCGGAAACGGCAGGGCAGATCACCGGGGCGACGAAGGTGACGACGCACGTCGTCGATGTGGCGGATCGCGAACGGATGCGGGAGTTCGCCGACGAGGTCGTGAGGGTTCACGGACGCGTGACCCATGTCATCAACAACGCCGGGGTCGCGCTCGGCGGGACCGTCAAAGAGGTCACGCTCGACGAGATCGAGTGGCTCATGAGTGTCAACTTCTGGGGCGTCGTTCACGGCACGAAATTCTTCCTGCCGTATCTTGAAAAGGAACCGGTCGCGCACATCGTCAACGTCTCGAGCATCTTCGGGATGGTCGCTCCGCCGGGCCAGGCCGCGTACTGCGCGAGCAAGTTCGCCGTCCGCGGATTCACCGAGGCGCTGCGGCATGAGCTCGAAGGTTCGAACATCGCCGTCTCCGTCGTGCATCCCGGCGGCGTTAGCACGAACATCGCCAACAACGCGCGGATCGCCGAGAATACCGCCCATTCGCCGGAAGAGATCGAACGCCGGCTCGAGAAGATGAACCGCAATCTTTCGACGACGACTCCGGCCCGCGCCGCCGAGACCATCGTCCGCGGAATCAAAAGCCGCAACCCGCGGATCACTGTCGGCCCGGACTCAAAGATCCTGAGTCTGATCCAACGTCTCTTTCCGAAGCGGTACTTCGCGATCGCCGACAAGCTGACGGGCGGCAAGCTGTCGGAGACTTAGATCCGGATTCCAGATTCCAGGATTCCAGAATTCCGGAATTCCAGGTTGCGCATTCAGAATCGAGGATTAGAACAATCCAAATACGCCCTTGTGCCGCCGGATGAGCTGCGTCGCAACGCTCGTCTGGCATCGCCCGATCTCTTCGCAATCGGTCGAACCGTGTTTTGCCGTGAACACCATCAAAGTTTTCCTTGACCGGTGCCGTAAACAGGTGCTATTGGTAGGTCAGAGGTTTCTATGCCAATCAAATTCTCTGAAGACGTAATTCCACTCTCCGACCTGAAGATCAATCCCGGCCGGGTAGTGAACCGAACCAAAGAAACTGGAAGGCCGATTCTGTTGACGAGTCGGGGGCGCGGCGTCGCGGTCGTGCAGAATCTCGACGAATACGAAAAGAATCAGGAAGAGAGAGCTTTTGTAATAGCCATTGCCCAAGGCCTGATTGACATCAAAGAGGGGCAAGTGATTTCGTTGGACGAAGTCCGAAAACGGTTGGGCCTCAAATAGATGAAGATCAGCCTATCCGACACAGCCTTCAATGATCTGAAGAGCATCATCGCGTATTACGTCGATGAAGGCGTGCCTGACGTCGGTCCGAGACTCGTCGCCGAACTTCTTAAAAGCATCGAACGCCTGTCTGATCACCCCGACTCGGGCCGGATCGTTCCTGAGTTCCGGCTCGCACACATCCGCGAGATCATTAAGCCACCTTTCAGGATCGTCTACCTGAGAGAGGCAAAGTCGGTCACGATGATTCGCGTCTGGCGCAGCGAGCGGCTCATGACTTTGGAAGCCGACGAAGCGTAACCGCCCAAGATATCCGTTGTCTAATTTTCCGGTTTGAGAGTGAGGTTTCTTGATGCGGTCTAACAAATGAAAGGTAAACTGATATTCACGCTCCTTCTGTTCATCGTTATTTGCGCCGGCCTTCAAACGGCGCCGGCGAATTCCGTTGGAGAATCAAAGACGATCACATTGGACAACAATGATTCCGGCAGGTTATATGGCAGAGAATGTGGCCACCAGCCCCGATTGGGTCGAAGGGCGATCTCAAATCCGGACTAGTCAAAGTAAGCCGCGAGTCCGAGAATTCGGGTGATCTTTTCTTCGGACAAACCAACTAAATCGCTTTCCGCGATTCGACCTTCATGAATCAACCTGGCAAAGACATGGATTAGCTGCGAATAACGATAGTCGTACTTCCTATCGATCTCACGGCGCGCCTTCGACAAGAACTGCTCGACCGACCACATTTCGTCCGGTTCTTTCGCAGCGGCCGCGCGTTGTTTGAACTTGGCCATGATTTCGGCGAGTTCCCGCTGCAACGCCGCGTCAAAAGCGCGGCGCGCGGCTTGTTTTTCCAGATTCGACCAGTTTTCGTTGAACATCGTGTTCCGAAGCCGTATGCGTTGGGTTCCAGAAATCCTACCTTTTCGGAAGCTGAACAACATCATTCGAGGCAGCGCCCGTATCGGTTTCTCCGACTCTGCGGAGCATCGAAGGCGAAACGTTCCAATGTTCTCCAGTCTCCGTAATTACAGTCACCGTCTTCTGATTGAACTTCGTGATCACGCCGGCGATCGGCGGGCGTCCATCCGGTTGGAACCACACCCTTTCACCGAGCGAGAAATCCATCATCGCTCGGTGCGCGCGCATTTTTTGCATAAACCGAAGACGTTGGACGATCCGATGGTTCAAATCAACCAATTCAGCTTCGGTCAGCCCATCGATGTCGATCTTCATGTTTCCTCCAAAATGCCGCTTAATTTGTTCTGATAATATCGGGAACATTCGATTATCGCAATTTCTTTCACCAATCGGACGGACTGCCTTTCGCCGTTTCGAACTGGTTGACTGAGGTCGCAGAAGACGGGCGATACACCAAAAGCAAATGCGTGTTTTTGATGTTGCACTTCGTCTCTGATATTGTCTGCGGAGGAGGAAATCGAGGCTCAAACGTGTTCTTGTCGCACGCTTCGTTTGCGAATAGAAAACCGATCCCTCCCGCGTGATTATGAAGAAGCCCAGCGACGAAAAGAATCCGCGCCGACCGCGCAAATCGCCCGCGAAACCGGATGAGAATCACCGATGCGGCCTCTGCGGGAAATCGGAGCGCCTGACCAAAACCGAGTGCTGCGGCAACTGGATTTGCGACGACGAGGAGGACTACATCATTTTCTCGTTCGCCCGAAACAGTTGCAGCCGCAACCACCGGCGCAATACGCTCTGCGGCTTTCATCACACGGAACGGCACCCGGGACTATGGAAGGATTGTGCCGAGTGCCGCGATCAGTTCGAGACGGAGATTTTCGTGTATTACGGTACGAACGAATACAACTTCGAGAAACTGGAGAATCCCCCGTCGTACGAACCGACGCATTGCACCGAGTGCGGTAGGGTCATCAATCTCGCTGAAGAGGACTTTTCTCAACTTGGAAACGAATATTCGTGTGAGCAATGCAGCGCGAAGAAAATGAGGCAACTGTTGGCAAATATCGGAGGGCCGAAGCCTGCCCCCGAAACCAGATCGCTTCGCTCGATTATTAAGGCCCGTTCCCGGAAACGTAAAGGCCGTGCAGAACGCCGCTGATAAATTCCGCGCTGACGTTCGACCAGCGTATAGGTCCGTGTCTGGCAATCATATGAATGAGTACGACGCCCAAATAGCAAGAATCGTCGATCTTGTCGGTCACGACGATGATCCGGATTTTGATGCGTCCCGAGCCAAGTTTTTCGATTATCTGAGCAACGAACTCGAGCTCCGGTGCGATGTCACCGGCGTTGAAGATTTCGAATGGGAAGAATTCTACGTAATAGGTCCCGGCAGTCGACACACGTACGAATCCCTAAAAGTGCATCAGCCGTCGTATAACGACGTTTTCGAATTGGTCGCGATCGGCAACGGTGCCGAATCCCCGTGGATGATGTTTCCGTATGAAGATCTTGCAGCCGATGTCCGGCGCAAATCCGACGGAAAGCACTTTCGTCTTGGTCTCAGCGAGATCGAGGCGGTTGACAAGAAATCGGAGAATTATCAGTTGTTGCACGACTACTCGGTTTGGTTTGTCAATTGGCGGTAGAGATCATGCGGCGCGGTCGCTGATTCGCCCGAGCATTTTCTAAATGGGCGCGGGGCGACCAATTCACCAATTCACAATCAGCCGGACCGTAAGCTTACAATCAGCCGTCACGTACACTTGTAATCAGCGAATGCCCGAAGACCAAGATTCTTCGCTGTCAGGTTGCGCGAGGCGATCAACTACTCGCCGCGGGTACTCTTGCACGGACCGAGACAAAGCGGAAAAAGCACGCTCGCGATCCGAATGCCGCCTGAATGCGGAACTCCAAACATCGCTCCGAACTCCAATCCCAAGTCCGAAGTCTAAGATCGCAAATGCGATGCGGCGGAGCCGTTCGGGCGCGTTGATCGTCCCCACGGAACTGGGAGCATTTCCGCACATCCGGGCGCCGGAGGCG
>JAKQII010000166.1 GCA_029557535.1 Acidobacteriota bacterium | reverse complement strand
GACCACTGACCACCGACCACGGGCTTGCTCAATCCATTTTCCTCAACCGCAATCGCAGCGCCTGGAGCTTAATAAAGCCCTCGGCGTCATACTGGTTGTACGCGCCGGCGTCGTCCTCGAACGTCACGACGCGCTCCTTGTAGAGCGAGAACGGGGATTTGCGTCCGGTGACGGTGACATTGCCCTTGTAGAGTTTGAGACGGACGTCGCCCGAAACGGTCTCCTGCGTTTGCTCGATCATCGAGCGCAGGATCTCGAATTCGGGTGCGAACCAGAATCCGTAATAGACCGATTCGGCAAACTTGACGCCGAGCGAATCGCGCAGGCGCATCACTTCGCGATCCATCGTGATCGACTCGAGCGCACGGTGCGCCGTCTGCAGGATCGTCACGCCGGGGGTTTCATAAACGCCACGCGATTTCATCCCGACGAAGCGATTCTCGACGAGATCGACGCGTCCGATGCCGTGTTCGCCGCCGATGTGATTCAGCTTCGAGAGCATGTCGACGGCGCCGTATTTTTCGCCGTTGATCGCGACCGGCTCGCCCTTTTCGAAGGTCAGGACCATCTCTTCAGACTTGTCGGACGCCTTTTCCGGGGATTTCGTCAGAAGGAAGATGTCTTCCGGCGGCGCGTTCCACGGATCCTCGAGGATTCCGCCTTCATACGAGATATGCATCAGGTTGCGGTCAGTCGAATACGGCTTTTCGGCGGTTGCCGTGACGTTGATGTCATGTTTCGCGCAGTAGGCGATCAGATCGGCGCGGCCCTTGAATTCCCAGTGGCGCCACGGCGCGACGACCTTAATGTCGGGCTGGAGAGCGTAATACGTGAGTTCGAACCGGACCTGGTCGTTGCCTTTACCGGTCGCTCCGTGCGCGACGGCGTCAGCGCCTTCCATCTGCGCGATCTCGATCTGTTTTTTCGCGATCACCGGCCGCGCGAGCGAGGTGCCCAATAGGTAAACGCCTTCATACAAGGCGTTCGCCTTGACGGCCGTCCAGACGAAATCCTTCACAAATTCTTCGCGAAGGTCTTCGGTGTAGAGTTTCGAAGCCCCGGTTTTCAGTGCTTTTTCTTCAAGCCCGTCGAGTTCTTCGCCCTGGCCGACGTCAGCCGTGTAGCAAACGACCTCGCAGCCGTAGGTTTCCTTGAGCCACAAAAGCATGGCCGATGTATCAAGTCCGCCGGAATAGGCGAGGACGACTTTCTTAATTTGTGTCATAAATCGATAAAGCGAGTGGTCGGTGGTCAGTGGTCGGCGGCTAATTGCTTGTCTCAGTGGTCAGTGACCGATGTTTGGATGATGGCGCTTCAAGCTTTTGAACACAGGTGTCCGTCCTACCGACCACCTACAACTGACCACTGACCACCGACTACTGGCCACTGCCTTCAAATATTTCCCAGATCTTCCGCAACGCCGCGCGCTGCGATTTCGCGTCGCGGACGGCAATGAATATCGTGTCGTCGCCGGCAACCGTGCCGACAATTTCCTCCAGATTCTCGGCGTCGATGCGGACGGCGCATGCTGATGCCAGCCCCGAGTCGCATATCGCAACGACCAGATTGTCGCCCGCGACCTGCAGGCTCTTGACGCCGACGGTCATCGCCGCGGCCGACTTTTGCGGCAGCGAATAGAATCCGCCGACCTTGACGACGCCGAGTTCGACAAGATCGCGTGAAACGCTCGACTGCGTCACCGAAAATCCCAGTTCTTCGAGCCGCGCTGCAAGTTCATCCTGACGCGAGATGCGATTCTCGCCGATCAGTTTCATCAATGTCTCTTGTCGCTGCTCTTTCTGCATATTATGATGTATTCATGCATCTCAAATGCATAATCAACTCATAGATGCATAAACTAGCAGAACGGTTTGAAAAATTCAATCGCCGATTTGCGAAACGTCCAGAAGGAATTACGATTAACGATATGTCCGGAACAGACAAGCTTTGGGGCGGGCGTTTCACGGGAAGCGCCGACGCCGATTTTGCCGAATACAACAACTCATTTCGATTTGACCGCCGGCTCTTCGCGGCTGATATCCGCGCGTCCGTCGCGCACTGCAACGGGTTGTTCCACGCCGGCGTCCTCACGCGTCTCGAGGCCGAAAAGATAAAGAACGGGCTTGCGACGATTTTCAAACGCGCCGACTTCGACAAGAATTACTTCGACGATCCGTCCGAGGACGTACATTCGTTCATCGAGTCGAAACTTGTGCAGCTGATCGGCGACACCGGACGCAAACTCCATACGGGACGAAGCCGCAACGATCAGGTCGCGACCGCTTTCCGGCTCTGGCTCCGCGAGAACGTCGCTGAACTCTCGCGTCTCGCCCGCGAAGTCCAGCGGGCGCTTGTCGATCTCGCCGCAGCGCACCGCGATGCCGTCCTGCCCGGATACACTCATCTGCAACGCGCGCAGCCGGTCCTGTGGGCTCACTGGTGCCTCGCTTATTTTGAGATGATCGCGCGCGACCGCGAAAGGTTCGACGAGGTTTGGCGTCGGATCAACGTCATGCCGCTCGGTTCGGCGGCTCTCGCCGGGACGAGTTACGAGGTCGACAGGGAATCGGTCGCGAACGAACTGGGTTTCGACGGTATCAGCGCGAACAGCCTCGACGCGGTCGGCGACCGCGACTTCGCGATCGACTTTACTGGCGCGGCGTCGATCCTGATGATGCACCTTTCGCGGCTCGCCGAGGATCTGATCGTCTATTCGACGAACGAATTCGGATTCATTGAACTTGGCGACGCGATCTCGACCGGATCGAGCCTGATGCCGCAGAAGAAGAACCCGGACGCGCTCGAACTGATCCGCGGAAAGGCGGCGCGCGTGTTCGGCCACAACCTTGCCTTGCTGACGCTGATGAAAGGACTGCCGCTCGCCTACAACAAGGACATGCAGGAGGACAAGGAAGCCGTTTTCGACACCGTCGACACCGTTTCGGGTACGCTCCGCGTTTCGGCGATCGTCCTCCGAAATATCGGGATCAACGCCGATCGTTCGCGTGAGGCCGCGATGAAGGGCTATCTGAACGCCACCGAGTTGGCGGATTATCTCGTCGCCAAGGGCGTGCCGTTCCGGACGGCGCACGACACGGTCGGCCGCGCTGTTCTCGGCGGAATAGAAATAGGAAAGGAACTTCACGAAATGTCGATCGCCGAACTTCGTGAGTTTTCGACCGAGATCGTCGATGACGTGCGGGAAGCCTTGAGTCTCGAATCGACGCTCGGATCGAAGAACCAGATCGGAGGAACTTCGCCCGAACGCGTGGCGGAAGCGCTTGATGCCGCTCGCGGCGATCTCGACCGGGAGGTGCGATGATCGATATTCCGGAACTCGTCCGCATGACCGAGGCGAGCGAAATGTTCCGCATGCTCGCAATGAAGATCGAGACGGCCGAGGTCGGACGCGTCGTCATCTCGATGCCGGTGACATCAAAGGTCCACCAGTACATCGGCATCATGAACGGCGGGTTCTCGCTGCTGCTGGCCGAAACCGCGGCGTCGTTCGGCGCGGTCATCGGCAGCGATCTTTCAAAGGTCTCGCCGGTCGGGATCGAGATCAACGCGAACCACCTGCGCGCGGTCAGCAAGGGAACGATCACCGCCGACGCCAAGAACGTCTATCACGGCCGCTCGATCAGTGTTTGGCAGGTTGAGATCACCAACGATCGGGGAAAGCTGATCTGCGTCTCGCGCTGCACGCTCTCGCTGAAACCGGGGGGCGCGCAGGTGACGCTGCCGAAATCCGATGCATAAATTCGTTCGCAGCCTGCTGACGGAGTGGCGTCGGCTCGAATTGCCGGCAAGCGGCGAAACGATCGTCGTCGCGGTCTCCGGCGGCGCCGATTCCGTCAGTCTTCTCCTCGCGCTCGCGGACCTTGCGAGACGCGCAAAGATCACTAACGATCTTGTTGTCGCCCATTTCAACCATCGGCTTCGCGGCGATGAAAGCCGTCAGGACGCCGATTTCGTCAAGCGGCTGGCCGACCGATGCGGCTTCCGTTTCGCTTTCGGGGAGGCCGCGGGAAACTTCGCTTTCAACCTGAAGGGCAATCTCGAGCAGAACGCACGGCGGGCGCGTTATCGGTTCCTCGCGTCGGTCCGGGAAGAGCAATCCGCATACGCCGCGGTGACGGCTCATACGATCGACGATCAGGCCGAGACGTTCCTGATTAATCTCTTGCGCGGAAGCGGCCCGACCGGACTTCGTGCGATGCGCGCCGTCAATGTTCAATTTAAGTGCGACGACGACATATCCCCGATGCGGCTCGTGCGACCAATGATCGGCTGGGCGACGCGTTCGGACACAGTGGATTTTTGCGGCTCGCAGCAGATCGAATTCCGCATCGACGCGATGAATTCCGACCGGCGGTTCACCCGCGTTCGCGTGCGCGAAGAGCTTATTCCGCTGCTTGCGACGTTCAACCCGTCGATTGTCAGCGTTATTTCGCGGACGGCGGCAATGATGCCGGCCCCGGAGCCATCAGCGACCGAGACGGAACTCAGGATCGCCGATCTTGAGGAAACTCCGGACGAGATGCGTGCCGAGGTCCTGCGCGCCTGGATCAAGAGGGAGCGCGGCGGTCTGCGTGGCGTCGGGGCGAAACATATCGACGCGATCCTGCGTTTGATCAGCAGTCGGAAAAGCGGCCGGGTTGTTGAGCTTCCGGGCAGAACGCAGGTCGTCAGGGGCGGCGGAAAGCTGAGATTTATCGTCCGCGGCGCCGAATGAGGATTCGGCGAAGGCACGATCGGAACGTCGGAGCGAAATCTTCGAACTGGAAAGAAAGGTTGAAAATTGTATTTGCGGAAACTAGAATCTAGTTTGACAGCGTTCTCCGAGCGCTTTCGAAACAACGGTCCGATTCGAAATATCATCGAACGGTAGTTGTTTTGGGTAAGGTAAGTTGGAGGCATTAACTTGAGTTCTAAAGCAAAACAGGTCCTACTTTGGCTGATGATCCTCGCGGGCGCGATGGTTCTTGTCTGGGCATTGCAGTCCAGACAGGGAAAGAGCGCGACCGAATTGAGTTACGACGAGGCGTTGACCAGAATCCGCAACAAGGACGTCGCGGAAGCGCAGATCAAGTCGGATTCGCTTGAGTTGGTCAGCAAGGACCGAGAAAAGTTCGTCACGAAGCTCGATGCGAGCGACGCGACGCGGACAAGCCTGCTGGGCGCGATCGACGAGGTCAATAAGGCCCAGCCGAATTCGATCAAGACCACTCTCGAGCAACCATCGAGCAGTATCGGGTTAATGCTGCTCATCAACGCGTTGCCGTTTCTGCTGCTGATCGGTTTCCTCGCGTTCACGCTTCGCCAGATGCAGGCCGGCGGCAACAAGGCGCTGAGCTTCGGGAAATCGCGCGCGAAACTTCTCAATAACCAGCAGAAACGTGTGACTTTCAAGGACGTTGCCGGCGTCGAGGAAGCGAAGGAAGAACTGCAGGAGATCATTGAATTCCTCAAGGATCCGCAGAAGTTCCAGAAACTCGGCGGTCGCATTCCAAAAGGCGTGCTGATGGTCGGATCGCCGGGAACCGGCAAGACGCTGTTGGCGAAGGCCGTCGCCGGCGAGGCAAACGTTCCGTTCTTCTCGATCTCCGGTTCAGACTTCGTTGAAATGTTTGTCGGCGTCGGTGCCTCGCGCGTCCGCGACCTGTTCGAACAGGGCAAGAAGAACGCGCCGTGCATCATTTTCATCGACGAGATCGACGCCGTCGGTCGCCATCGCGGAGCAGGGCTCGGCGGCGGTCACGACGAACGCGAGCAAACGCTCAACCAGCTGCTCGTCGAAATGGACGGATTCGAATCGAATGACGGCGTCATCCTGATGGCCTCGACGAACCGCCCGGACGTTCTCGATCCGGCGCTGCTTCGACCGGGACGTTTTGATCGCCGCGTTGTGGTCGGTCGTCCGGACGTTAAGGGCCGCGAGGGAATTCTCAAGGTTCACACCCGGAAGATCCCGCTCGACGAGAACGTCGATATCACCGTGATTGCACGCGGAACACCAGGATTCACGGGAGCGGATCTCGCGAACATCGTCAACGAAGCGGCGCTCAACGCCGCCCGTTACAACAAAAAGGTCGTCACGATGACCGATTTCGAGATCGCGAAGGACAAGGTCCTGATGGGAGCCGAACGCCGATCGATGGTGCTTTCCGACTACGAGAAGAAACTCACTGCTTATCACGAAGCGGGGCATACGCTCGTCGGTCTGAAGATTCCGTCAGCCGATCCGGTCCACAAGGTCTCTATCATTCCGCGCGGAATGGCGCTCGGCGTTACCCAGCAGTTGCCCGAAGCCGATCGTCACAGCTACACGAAGGAATACATCGTTGGCCAGATCGCTATCCTGATGGGCGGCCGCCTCGCCGAAGAGATCTACTTCGGCGCGGACAGGGTCACGACCGGAGCGTCGAACGATATCGAACGCGCGACCGAGTTGGCCCGTTCGATGGTCTGCGAATACGGCATGTCCGAACTCGGCCCGCTGACATTCGGCAAGAAGGAAGAGCAGATCTTCCTCGGCCGCGAGATCGCTCAGCATCGCGATTACTCTGAAGATACGGCGATCAAGATCGACCAAGAGGTAAAGAAGATCATTGCGACGCAGTACGAACGTGCCCGCGGCATTCTCGTCGAAAATGCGGAGGCGATGGTCCGATTGAGCGCGGCGCTGCTCGAATACGAAACGCTCGACAGCGTACAGATCCGGCGCGTCGTGGCCGGCTTGCCGCTCGACGGCGGCGACAACTCCGTTCCGGACAACGACGGCGGCGGCACGGCCAAGACCGGGGACAAGCCCAAGAAGAGCCTTAAGGAATCGCTGATTCCTCCGATCACGCCGAACAACCCGGCGACCGCATAGCCGGAAAGATAGAAGATGAAGGATGAAGGATGAGGTTTCGGCTTCATCCTTTTTCAGTTGCACGCCGATCGCATTGAGTTCGACAGAGACCGCCTTTATTCGAATCGGTTGACGCACCGGCGCATTTTGCGCGCGACCTGCCGCGAATCAACCGAAGCGATCAGGTTGTCTGCTTGATTCGCGTTCATTGGCGTCGATTCGAGTGCCGGAACTTTCGTCCAACGCGCTAGTCGGTTTCATTCGGATGCGGACTGCGTCTTTTGTTGTTTTTGGCTAAACTTAACGTATGATCTGGAGAACTTCACGACGCACGATCGGGCTCGACCGGACGCTCGTCATGGCGATCCTCAACGTCACGCCTGATAGTTTCTCGGATGGTGGCAGGTTCGCCTCGCTCGATGAAGCGGTGAAACAGACTGAACGGCTGATCAGCGAGGGCGCCGACATTCTCGACGTTGGCGGCGAGTCGACGCGTCCCGGAAGCGCCCGCGTGAGCGCCGACGAAGAAGTAAAGCGCGTTGTTCCCGTCATCGAGGCAGTCGCGAAGCGGTTCGACGTGCCCGTTTCGATCGATACGTCCAAGGCTGAGGTCGCCCGTGCCGCGATCGATGCCGGCGCGGAGATCGTCAACGACATTTCAGGGTTCATCTTCGATCCGCTGCTCGCCTCGGTCTGCGCCGAAACCGACGCGGGGGCAGTTCTCATGCATCTGCGGGGGAGTTTCGAGTCGATGCATTCCCAGGAACCGGTTACGGACGTCATTGCCGAAGTCGCCCGCGGCTGGCGCGAATCGCTCGGAATCGCGGCGAGTGCCGGGGTCGAATCGGATCGTGTCGCGCTCGATATCGGCATTGGATTCGGAAAGACGCTCGCGCAGAATTTAGAACTCATTGCCAAACTTGATAAACTTGTGGACGAATTCAGCCGCTACCCGATTCTCGTCGGTGCGTCCAGAAAGTCATTCATCGGCAAGATTTTGGACGGATCCCCGCCGGATCAGCGGCTCGGCGGGAGTCTCGCCGCGGCGACCGTCGCGGTCTGGAACGGGGCGCGGATCGTGCGCGTACACGATGTTGCGGAGACGGCGCGGGCGGTCCGCCTCACGGAGGCGCTGAAACAAGAATTATGAAAATCATGAGGTTCATTCTGATCGGGATCGTCTTTGTTTTGGTTTCCGGCTTCACCGAATGCTACAAGCCGGTCACCGAAAGCGGGTTGCCGAAGAACATCAAGACCATCGCCGTACCCGCGTTTCAGTTCGAGGCAAAAGGTTTGCGGTATCGCGTCGAGAGCCGCTTCACGGAAGCCGTGACACGCGAAGTGATCCGTCGCGGCCGCGGACTCAAGGTTCAGGGCAGCCGCGAGGGAGCCGATGCGGTGATCGAAGGGAATATCCGCGATTTCAGCTTTACGGGTGTGCTGCTCGACCGCGAAGGCCGGGCACGCGTTTACGAGGTGACGATCACCTCGGCGGTGACTATTCGCGATCTTAAATCGAACAGAATTCTTTACGACAATCAAAATTTCATTTTCCGGGATTCTTTCGAATTCAGCGACGACCCGCGGTCGTTCTTCAACGAAGAGGACCCCGCGGTCGAACGCATGGCGCGGGCGTTTGCCGAATCGGTCGTTTCGACGATCGTCAACGGCATGGGAGTCAAGGAAGAAAAGAAATAACCACGTGAACCTGACGCGCGAACAACTCTGGAAGAACCTCAAGCAGGGCGAGATCGCTCCAGTTTACCTTTTGTTCGGCAACGAGCCGTTCCTCCGTGACCGGGCCGCGGCGACAATCGCGACGCACGCGCTTGGCGAGAGCGCGGTGCGCGAATTCAACGAAACGACGGTCTCGCTGACAAACTCCGACGGTCTTGCCAGTGCGTTAGCGAGCGCGATGCAACTTCCGATGATGGCTGAACGGCGAGTTGTCCGGATCACCGATGTTCGTGTCAGTGCGACGGGGACGCGCGACACTCTTAAAGAAGACCACGAAGCGATGCTCGTGAAGTATCTTGAGCGGCCTTCCGAATCGACCGTCCTGATCTTCGTCGCGGACGAGATCGATAAACGCCGCCGGATGACGAAGCTCCTGCTGGATCGTGCCGCGTCGATCGAATTCTCGCGCCTCGACGATGCCGATCTCGCCAATTGGGCTCGGCGCGAGATCACGAACGATGGATTCGACATCGACGAACGGACCCTCGCCTACTTTGTGTCGCTGGTCGGGGACGATCTGCAGCGGCTGACGACGGAGATCAAAAAGATCACGACGGCCGCCCTTCCTGACCGGATCATCACGACCGATCTCGTAGAGTCGCTCGTTCCGAGTTCGCGGATTCTTTCGAACTTCGACCTTGCCGATCACCTGTTTGCTGCGGACAAGTCACGGACCTTTGAGACGCTTAAGAAGATACTCGACGACGGCGCCGAACCGCTGATGCTGCTCGGACTGATCGCGACGAACTTCAGGCGGTTGCTCAAGGCGAAGGCGCTGATGGAGTCGGGGGCGGATCGACGCGACGTGGCACGGACGCTCGGACTCCCGTATCGCAAACAGGAAGAGTTCCTCGCGCTCGCCCGCCGGACCGATGCCAGGCGTTTGATGGACGCACTCGGACGGATCGCGAAGACGGACGTGGCGATCAAGACCTCCCGCGGCGGTGGCGGTCCGAATGGCGCCCGGCTCCAGATCGAACTTCTCGTCGCCGAACTTGTGCGCGTTTAACGGCGGGGCACTTGGTTTTCGCTGATCCGACAAGTAGTTAAGACTTGAGAATGGACAGTTGAGAAATATCCACTCTCAAGTTTCAGACTTCAATGACCCGTTAATCAGTTCCTTGGGTCGATCGACAAATATCACGTCCCGAACATTGAGCTGAGCACGCAAAAAAATCGGAGGCTCACCGTTTCCGGCAGCCTCCGATTCCAAGGAGAGATGTAGGAACGAACGATTCGTTTCTACTGAGCAAGCTTGTTGACGTGCATCGTCAGACGCGACTTATAGCGCGCGGCGGTGTTGCGATGCAAAATTCCCTTGTTGACGGCTTTGTCGATCGCCGAAATCGTCGGCACAAGCAGTTCCTGGCTCTGCGCCTTGTCTCCACCGGCGAGAGCGGTGCGAAGTTTCTTGATCTGCGTGCGCAGACGGCTCCGGTTGTTCCGGTTGATCAGGTTTCTTTTTTCTGTTTGTCTGACGCGCTTTTCAGCTGACTTATGATTAGGCATATCTTTATCAGTTCTTCCCTTGGTTCGTAAGAGAAATTCCAGATTCTATCGGCCCGTACCGTCTTTGTCAAGCCGAATCCTACTCGTAGCGCTGCGCGATGAGGTGGACGAAATCGACGAAAAGTACGACGATCGGCGGATAAAGTGCGATCTCCGGACTGAGCGTCTGCGAATAGAGCGCCGGCATGGACGCATGAATAACCCATGAAAAGTAGTTTCCGGTGAGCCATCCGAGTCCGAGGCAAACAAACAATCCGACGACGATGAACGCGACGGCGGTCACGCGCGAGTACGGCCTGGTCTCGGCGGCATTCTCTTCAAGGATCGTGTCGTGGATGTTCTCCGGGTACGTATAGCGCTGAAAGGCCTCTCGCAGACGACCGATCAGGTGGATCATCCCGGCCACGAACAGCGAAACGAGAATGATCTTTCCGATCATCGCCGAACTTGTGAAAAAGCTGGGCCTGAAGATGGCGGCGACGAATGTCGAAAGAAACAGCGCGACCATCGGAAAGATGATCTTCTGCAGCGCGACCGACTCCTGCCGCTCGTCCTCGATCATCCGATCGATGATCTCATTGAACCGACGCTCGTAAACCATCTGCCGCCAACGCCGGACGTGCGGATTGTCGTCGTCGAGCCCTGACGCGCCGTTTCTTTTGAACTGGTCGTCAAGCATGCGCCGGTCGTAATTCGCGCGCGTTTTCGGATTTCCGAGTGTTTCGTAGGCGTTGGCGATCTTTGCGAACTCGCGAGCCATCGACGCGTCGCCGCCGTGCTTGTCCGGATGAAGTTTCCGGGCAAGCTTTCGATAGGCCGACTTTATGTCGGCGTTTGAGGCCTTTGGCGAAACATTGAGAATTTCGTAGTAGTTCATTCGCTTACGCCGGAGAGGGGATCGGGCCCGATCCGACGTGAATTATATCACAGCGATGCTTCAGGTTAACGAAGATCGTCGAGCTGCAAACCGATCGGTTCGGCGCCTGCCTGTTTGACGGCGTCGACGACTTTCACAACGGTTCCGTAGTCCATCGACCGCGGCGCGCTGATGAATACCGTGCGCTCGACCTCGTTCGAGTTTTCACGCAGGACCCCGTTCGCTATGCGGTATTCAAACCGTTCGCGCAAAAGGCCGGTCACGCCGTCGAGATCGCCCGTGTTCGCGACATTCTTTAAGTCGTTGAAGTCGATCGATCGGTCCGGCCGCACCGCGACGATGATCGTGTTCGGATGTTGCTTGGTACCGTCGACGTTTTTGGGCTCTGCTGGCAGTTTTGCTTCGAACCTCGCCGGACGCACCGGCGCGACGACCATGAAGATGATCAGGAGAACGAGCAGGACATCGATCAGCGGCGTGACATTGATATTCGGTTTCATCGGGAACTCCGGTTTCTGCAGTTTCACGAAAAGGCCGTCCCGGGGCCAAAGACGAAAGGCAGGATAGAATGAATTCGACGTCCGGCTCGGCCTTTTCGAGAACTTAGACCCGGAACGCCGAAAATTGTTCCCGATCAGACAGATTTTGTGAGCGAATCGAGCAAGGCGGTCGCCTTCGTGAGTGATTCAAGGTATTCGTCGTCCGCGTCGCTGTCGATGACGATCCCGCCGCCGACGTTGAATTCAGCCCGATTGCCGCGGACCACCATCGTCCTGATCGCGACGGAAGTGTCGACTGCCGGCCGCGGTTCATTCCCGAACAACCCGTTCCGAGCAAAGTATCCGATCGCTCCCATCGAAAGCCCGCGCGGAGTCGATTCGATCGCGTCGATGATCTTCATCGTGCTGAACTTCGGAGCTCCGGTGATCGATCCGCATGGAAACAGAGCGCGAAAGACGTCCGAAAGTCGCCAGTCCGACCTCAATTTTCCGTGGATCGTCGAAACGAGATGGAAAACGGACGGATGCTCCTCGATCTCGCACAGCCGTTCGACCTCGACCGATCCAAATTCGCAAATACGCCCGAGATCATTGCGCAGAAGATCGACGATCATCACATTCTCGGCGCGGTCCTTTTCGGAGTCCCGCAGCGCTTTCCGCAAGGCGTCGTCTGAGTCGGTACCGTCTCCGCGCGGCCGCGTTCCCTTGATCGGCGCAGCGGTTATCAGGTCGTCGCGGATCGAAAAAAAGCGTTCCGGCGACGCCGAGATCACTGTCGATTTGCCGCGCGAGATAAACGCCGCGAACGGCGCCGGATGAAGGTGGCGCAGCCTTCGGAAGATCTCGGTCGGATGAAGTGAATCGGGAAGCGCCACGCGGATCGGCTGCGTGAGATTCGTCTGATACGTCAAGCCCGACCGGATCAGTTCCCGGACCTCATCGACCCGCTTGACGTACTCGTCGCGCGAAACGTCAAAGGAAACCTCAACACGCCGGCCGGTCTCGTCCGTTTCAAAACCGGGATCGATCGATTCGATCATTTCGGCACATTCCGCGATCCACTCCGGCGTGCCGACAAGTTTCGTTTCGTTCGTCAGATAGTCATGAACAAGTACCCCGTCGCCGGCCATCAGCCAAATATCGGGTTCGGAACCCGAGTGCCGTGACGGGATCGCGTTGAGTTTGAGTCCGAACTCGTAAGCTGCCGTGAAGAACACAAACGGGAAGTCGCGGCAACACCGATCGATTTCGTCGAGAGTCGCCGATGGGTCCATGAACCTGAGCGCCAGGGTTTCCCGCGGACGGAGACCAGCGATGAGGTGGCGCGAGCCGCCGTGGCGCGCCGCGGCGCCGTCGAGAAGGAAGACGTTCTCGGTCCGTGCGAGCCTTAACAGGCGCGGGACCAGAGCGTCGATCGCGGTCGTTTTTTGTTCCAGTCGAAGTTGCAAGTCGTTCGTGCCAAGAATCTTAGCATACGCGAGCGGCTACTTTCGGGCTTCGTTTTCTGCGGTTTGGGTAAACGTGGAGTTGATGTCGTCGGGAACCGCGAATGATTTCTCGAAGTACTGGAAGTCGTTTTGGGAACGCTGATAATCGTCGATCGGGCACCATGAATGAAGGACGTAGAAAGTCAATTCGTCGTAAGTGATGATGATGTGTCCCTTGACGCTTTCACGGCCGACCGACTTTTCGACTATCAGCAGTTTTGCCGGATGTTTGCCGACGTAGATCGAGAGCCGTGACATTTCCTTCACGATCGTCCGGCCGAAAATGGACGATTCCTCAAGATCCTTCTGCATCGACTCGACGACGTTGTCGCAGAGCTGATCGAGGATCATCGTCGGCGCCTGGCGCTTCATATCGAGCTGAGCCGGAACCGGCACGACTTCGAGCATCGCGATCCGAGCGCCCTCGGTGTCGGTCGCGACCATCCGCGCGTACGGCGTGTTGATCATCGGATTGCTCGTCGCGAGCATCACCCAGCCTTCGGGGATCGAAACCGAAGCGCCGGTGGTTTTGTCCTTGAACTCCGTTCCGTCTATTTTGTATTTCGCGACCTCGGGACTCGTCAGCTGAAGCTTTGAAAGCGTAGGAAGCACTTTTCCGATCGCGGCGATCCCGAGAATCCCGCCGATCGCGAACACAAAGAGGACGAACGATGCGACACCGGCATAAACACGGCCGGTCGAGGGATTCTGCCGGCCGTGAAGTACGAGCGCGAGCGCCAGGAGATATAAGAATCCGGCGAGTCCGGTGACGACGCCGACGGCGATCGTGAATCCGTCATCGGACGCGAATGGTACCAGCAATCCGATAACGAACCCGGCGTAGGCGCGGACGAGCACCCATCGGCGAACGCCGTCGGAACTCTCACGTTTCCACAATTTAACGGCGAGCAGCAGGTCGATCGCGATGGGCACGATCGCCCGTCCGACCATCTGTCCGACGGCTTCCGCCGAGTCGGCGTGCGGCATGACTCCGCCGACGACGAGAATCGCCACGTATACTACCACGCCGATGATCAGGAAGACCGACGCCGACCGAAGACCGGGCCGTTCGCCGGTCGCCGCCGTTGGTGACACGGGTTCGTAACGGACCTCCGTCGGGGCGTAGTTTGACTGAATGTTGACGAGCTTTGCCTGCTCGGGAAGTGTCGATGCTTGATAAAAGGTCTGGC
Source organism: Acidobacteriota bacterium (assembly GCA_029557535.1). Taxonomy (GTDB): domain Bacteria; phylum Acidobacteriota; class Blastocatellia; order Pyrinomonadales; family Pyrinomonadaceae; genus JAFDVJ01. The sequence continues at coordinate 19,120 of JAKQII010000166.1, read as the reverse complement.
TTTGACTATTTTGAGTGTAATTATTTGGGCCGGCCGACGTAGTCGTAACCGGCTCGGCGCTGAACGAGATCGGTACGGCGGGCGTTTGCGAACCGGAAAACGGTTGCGATCCGCTCGGCGGACGAGCCGGGTTCACGGCGGCATCAGGAATCCAGAGCCTAAGATCGAACTCCCGCTTCAGCATTCGAAGAGACGGGTTGTCCATCGAACAGACAAGTGAATCCTGGTTGATCTGTCGACGAAAGAAGAGCTCCTTTACTTGATCCGGGGATAGACCGTGCTGCTCTTTTCCGTCGAGCCGTACGACTGTGTATGTCATTGCATTAATCGATGCCCCGTACGGGCGGTAAGGGATCGGCAGGCTGCCAAATGAATTATAGATTTTGAGCCGTCCGTTGACAATAAGTTTTTAACGCAGTTAAACAAACATGAAGAAAGAAACCGTAACTCTCGTCCGCGGACTCGGCCTAATGGCGGCGATCTCGATGATCGTCGGAAATGTCATCGGCACCGGCGTTTTCCTGAAGGCGCGCGTGATGACCTGCAATGTCGGCTCGCCGACGTGGGTGATCATCGCCTGGGTCGCGGCCGGAATCCTGTCGCTGGCCGGCGCTCTCACGTACGCCGAATTGTCCGCGATGAAACCGCAGGCGGGCGGTGAATACGTGTTTCTCCGCGATGCCTACGGGCGCGTTTCGAGCTTTCTGTTCGGCTGGATGCAAATCTTTGTCGCCAAGACCGGTTCGCAGGCGGCGGTCGCGGTCGCGTTCGCGGTGTTCCTCAACGATCTCCTTGGCGGCGGACTCAAACAGACGCTTTTCCGGGTACTGTTCTTCGACAAAACCGGCCTGATCGGAAACGATCCGCTTGTTTCCGTGGGTCAATACGAACTGACGTCGCTGCAGATCGTTGCCGTGATGATGATCGTCATCGTGACGACGATCAATTGTGCGTCCGTCTCGATCGGCGGTCAGATCGCGACCTTCCTGACCTTCGTCAAGATCGGGTTGGTGGTGCTCGTCGGGTGCGGCGCGTTTTTCCTCGCGCAGGGCGATTGGACGCACTACGCGATGCTCAACGACGGCGGCGTCTGCGAGGGCGTCGACAAAGCGGCTCGGTACGGATTTGAAGGAACGCCGTTTCTTGCCGGATTCGGCGCGGCGATGCTCGGGGCGCTGTGGGGCTACGACGGTTGGAATAACCTCTCGCTCGTCGCCGGCGAGGTCGAGAACCCGAAACGCAATATCCCGCTTGCGCTGATCGGCGGCACGATCCTCATCATCGTCCTTTATGTATTTGTGAACGCGGCATACTTCTACGTTCTGACGCCGACCGAGATCGCCAGCGTATCAAAGGACTCGTCGGTCGCGCGCGAGGTTGCCGTGCGGTTCTTCGGCGCGGGAGCGCTTGTTCTGATAACGGGCGGACTGATGCTCTCGTCGCTCGGAACTCTCCACACATCGATCCTAGCCGGTTCGCGCGTCCCGTTCGCGATGGCCGAGGACGGCGTGATGTTCAAATCTTTGGGACGCATCTCGGCGACGCGCGTTCCTGTCGTCGCACTTGTCACGCAGGGGATCTGGGCGTGTCTTTTGGCACTCTCCGGATCGTTCGACACGCTCACCGATTACGTCATTTTCGGGTCGTGGATCTTCTACGCGCTGGCGACGGCGTCGGTCTTTGTTTTCCGCGCGAAATATCCGGATCTCGAGCGTCCGTACCGGGCATTCGGATATCCCGTCGTGCCGGTCGTCTTCATTCTCGTGGCGCTCTGGCTGCTGATCAACACGATCATGACGAACCCGAAACAATCAGGGATCGGAATTTTCCTGATTTTGGCCGGATTACCAATTTATTATTATTTGACGTCTAGAAAATACCCCGCGGCGAACGGTGACAAGGAATGATTGACAGGCGAGCCGGAATTGACCGGCGCAAATGGCCGCGATATGCGGTGAACATTGATATCAACTGGGAGAACGCTGAAGGTCGTCATCAGGGCACGATGAGCGACATCTCGGTCGAGGGATGCTTCGTGCTGTGTTCGGGAAACTTCGAGAACGGAGACCGCATCCGCGTTTTTCTTCCGGTCGGCGAGGGCATGAAGATACAGTTCTCGGGCGAGGTAGTCAATTACGTTTACGAGATCGGATTCGCGCTGAAATTCATCGACCTCGGCGAGGCCCAGCGCAGCTTTTTGGAACAATTCGTCAGCAGTTTGGAAAGCTGAGAAAGCTTAAAAAGTCTTGGAAGTCTTGGAAGCTGGGGAAGTTTTGGAAGCTCTGAAAGTTCTTGGCTTCCTCAACTTCCCAATCTTCCTGAACCTCCAAAACTTTCAAAATTTCCAAGACTTTCCCAACTTCCCCAACTACTCTTCGGCTAAGCGCGAAAGCGCCTCCAACGCCACCTCTCGATCGTCAAAGTAATATTTTTCGTCTCCGATGATCTGGTAGGTCTCGTGTCCCTTTCCGCAGATCAGGACGAGGTCGTTCGGTTTCGCCTTCGAAATTGCCGCATTAATGGCCTCGCGACGGTCCGGGACTACCAAGTACGGCGTTGAAGTGGTCTTGATCCCGGCCTCAATCTCCTCGATGATCCGCAGCGGATCTTCGGTCCGCGGATTGTCCGACGTGATGATCGCCAGATCGCTTTCCGCACCGGCAATCTCGCCCATCGGCGCGCGTTTCGTCTTGTCGCGGTCGCCGCCGCAACCGAAGACCGTGATGATTCGTGCCGAAGTCAGGTCCCGCGCGGTCTTCAGCGTATTGAGCAGCGCGTCGTCGGAATGCGCGTAATCGACGACGATCGCGAAATCGCCGTCGTGCGCGACGCGTTCGAAGCGCCCGGGCGCGCCGACGCACGAATCGAGGCCGCGGACGATGTCGTCGAGACCGTAACCGAGCTCGAGCGCGGCCGCGGTCGCCGAAAGCATGTTGTAAACGTGCGGGCGCCCGACAAGCGGGGAATTGACGCGCCGTTCGCCGGCCGGCGTGACGAGCCTGAAAGAAGTTCCGCGCAGGATCGAAACGTCGATGTCGTGCGCCGTCAGATCGGCGTCGCCGCGCTGTGAAAAGGTCACGACGCGAGCGCCTTCCGACCGGAGGCTTTCGGTCAATCTCCGGCCCCATTCATCGTCGATGTTCACAACCGACGACGCGGGACGCTCGCCGAGCCGTCCGTCGAAGAGCCGTTTCTTGGCGTCGAAATAATTCTCCATCGTGTGATGGTAATCGAGGTGATCGCGCGTCAGATTCGTGAAGATCGCGACCTTGAACCGCAGCCAGTCGCATCGGTGAAGATCGATCGCCTGCGACGAGGTCTCCATCACCGCCATGTTGCACCCGGCGTCGAGCGCCTCACGCAAAAAGCGGTTCGTGTCCGATGCTTCAGGCGTGGTCCGGATAGCCGGTTCGCTCTTGTCGCGGATCCGGTATTCGACCGTCGTCAGCATCGCCGGCTTGTCTCCGGCCGCCTCGGCAAGCGCGAAGCACAGGTACGTCGTCGTCGTCTTGCCGTTCGTGCCGGTGATCCCGACCAAATTCAGTTCATGCGACGGATCGCCGAAGATGATCGACGCCGCCTTCGCGAGCGATTCACGCGCGTCTGCGACCTTCAGCCACGCACCTTCAAAATCGACCGGACGCTCGAGTTCAGAGATCACGCCGGCGGCGCCGCGCCGCATGACGTCGCCGACGAAGCGGTGACCGTCCATCGTCAAGCCCCGGATGGCTGTAAAGACAGTGCCTTCGCGGGCCTGTCGCGAATCGTGCGTGACATTGCTGGCCGCAATTTTGCCGTCGCCGGAAAGTTCGGCGCCGAGTCCGCGCGCCAGGGTTTCGATATCAACCGCGTTAAAATCCAAAACTTTATCCTCAAAAAAAGCGTTTCGTAATTGTGATGGATTATAGCGGTTTAGTTTTCGATTTGCGAAAATGAGCCGGATCCGAAACCGCAAAGGAGGGAACAATGGATTTAATCAAACTTTTGCTGATACTGATCGGGATCGTGGCGCTGTTGGTCGTCGGCTACTGGCTGATCGGATTGATCTTCGGGATCTTCTGGTTGCTGGTTTACGCGGCCGTCATCGGCCTTGTCGGGTACGGCGGTTACAAACTGCTTTTCGGCAGCGGAAAGCGCAACGAGCTCGACGACGGCGATCCGTTCGCGCTCGACGAGTTTGACAGATCCAATCGGGAACTCGAAGAGATCCGGCGGAAATTCCTCACGAAATAAGGCTCGTCCGAACTTTCGGAACCTCGTCAAACCGTGCTCGCGAAGGCGTTTCGGCGCTGATTCGGTCGCTAGACTTTCACTCGCAAACAAGCTACATTCAAGGTTGCGGAAACAGTCCTCCGGGGCGGTTTCCGCATTGTTGCCGAGATGGTGAAATTGGCAGCCACGCAGGTCTTAGGAGCCTGTGCCGCAAGGCGTGCGAGTTCGAGTCTCGCTCTCGGCACCAGTATCGTAAAGCTATATTTATCAACAATTATTGAGTCGATTAGATGAAGACAGAACTGATTGAAGTATCGGAGATCGAACGCGAGATCAAGATCGAGATCGAGGCGGAAGCGGTCCGTGAAGTTTACAACAAAGTATCGGGCAAATACGCGAAAGCGGCCAGCGTTCCCGGATTCCGCAAAGGATTCGCGCCGCTCGACGTCGTGCGTCTGCGCTACAAGGAAGACATCAAAAACGAGGTCGTGCGCGAGCTCCTTCCTGACCGCGTGACCGAAGCGATCAAAGAGCATGGCCAGATGCCGCTGACCGAGCCGAACATGCACTTTGAGAATTGGGACACGATGAAGGTGAACGGAAGCGAGCCGCTGTCCCTGCACATTCACTTCGAAGTGATGCCGGTGATTCCCGATCCGGCTTACAAGGGCGTCGAGGCGACGCGACGCGTGAAGCCAGCTCCGGCCGACGAGGTCGACAACCTGATCGAGGCCCGGCGCAGCGAATCGGCGAGCCTGATACCGGTCGAAGGCCGCAAATCGAAGGACGGCGACACGGTGATCGTCGATCTGACTGGAACCTTTGTCGGCGACGACGAGCAGGAACCGATCGTCCTGAACGACCTCGAGATCAAGCTCGGCGACGAGTCGATCGAGAAGTCGTTCACCGACAATCTTGCCGGGGTCGAAACCGACGAGGAGAAGGACTTCACGGTGACATACCCGGAAGGATTCTCGGCTCCGAGCCTCGCCGGAAAGACGATCGATTATCATGCCAAGATCAAATCCGTCGGAACGGTCGAACTGCCGGAACTTGACGACGAATGGGCGAAGAGCCTCGATGAAGGGTACGAGTCGCTGTCGGATCTGCGCAAGAAATTGGCCCAGGATCTTGAAACGGTCGCCAAGTCAGAGGCTGACATCCGCGTCCGCAACGAATTGATCAATACGATCATCCAAGGCCATGCGTTTCCGGTGCCGAGCGCGTTGATCGAAAGTCAGGCGCGGAACCTGCTCGATAACTTTGCCCGCGACATGGCGAACCGCGGGTTCGATCTCAAGAAGGTCGAAGAAGACTTTATCAAGATGGCGTATAACCAGATGCGCCAGCAGGCCGAGTTTGACGTCCGCGGAGCGATGCTGCTTGAGCGGATCGCCGAGCTTGAAAACATCGCGGTGACCGATGCCGAGATCGAGGACGAACTCGGAAAGATGGCCGAATACTACCAGGTATCGGTCGACGAGATTCGCAGCCAGAAGGGCGTAGAATCCAGTATTTCCAATACTTTGCGGACCCGGAAGGCGGTCGAGGCCGTTTTTGATCACGCGAAGATCGCGGACGGAGAGTGGCTTGAGCCGGGTGCGCCCGAACCAGAGCCCGAAAAGAAGAAGGCGAAGAAGGCGAAGGCCGAAGACGCCGGAGCTGAAAAGCCCAAGAAGAAGGCGGCGAAGAAAGACAAATAACCGCCATTGAAAATCAATTGATGCGGTCGGTCTTATTTCCGATTTGCTTTTTCGAAGATAAGTTGTAGAATGCATTTGGCGGCATCAGACGTCATTTCAACAACTTATCTTCTTCGACTTAAAGCAACTCCTGAACAAACCGTCCGAAATCTCAAGATAAGGAAACAGAGAAAGCTATGTTAGTGCCAATGGTTGTCGAACAAACTTCGCGCGGCGAACGTGCCTTCGACATATACTCGCGTCTCCTGAAGGACAGCATCATTTTTATCGGTACGCCGATCGACGACACGGTTGCGAATCTCATCGTCGCGCAGCTCCTTTTCCTCGAAGCTGAGGATCCGGAGCGCGACATCAATCTCTACATCAATTCGCCGGGCGGATCGATCACGGCCGGAATGGCGATCTATGACACGATGCAGTTCATCAAAAACGATGTGACGACGATCTGCGTCGGGCAGTGCGCCTCGATGGGCGCGCTCCTGCTGACGGCCGGAACAAAGGGCAAGCGGTTCGCGTTGCCGCATTCGCGTATCCTGATCCACCAACCTTCTGGCGGTGCTCAGGGACAGGCGACGGACGTGCGCATCATGGCCGAGGAGATTCTCAGAATGCGCGAAATGACGTCGCAGATCCTGGCGAATCACTCGGGCCAGCCGTTTGATCAGGTTGAAAAAGACGTCGAACGAGACCGCATCCTCTCGCCGAAGCAGGCGAAGGAGTACGGCCTCATCGACGAGGTCATCGAACACAGAGAGAAGTAGGTATTTGCGATTTGCAATTTGCAATTTGCGATTTGCGATTCGTGCATCTCGCAATTGTGAATCGTCGGAGTTTGGGAAGTTGACCGACTGTGGTCTGTCGTTCCGCGATCGGACGAGCAATCGCAAATCGAAAATCGAAAATTCCATGATTCGTCGCCCTGAAGAAATCCTGCGTTGTTCTTTCTGCGGTAAGTCGCAGAACGAGGTCAAGAAATTGATCGCCGGTCCGAGCGTTTATATCTGCAACGAGTGCATTGACATCTGCAACGAGATCATCAATGACGACGAGCAGGCCGAAAGCGCGTCGGTCCGCACGACGCTGCCGAAACCGCAGGAACTGAAATCGTTCCTCGACGAATACGTCATCGGCCAGGACGAAACCAAGAAGCGGCTGTCGGTCGCCGTTTACCAGCACTACAAGCGCATCGAACTCGCAAAACGCCGTACCGATGTCGAACTCCAGAAATCGAATATTCTGCTGATCGGTCCGACCGGAACCGGCAAAACGCTGTTGGCGCAGACGCTGGCACGGATCCTGAGCGTTCCGTTCTGCATCGTCGACGCGACGAGCCTGACGGAAGCCGGCTACGTCGGCGAAGACGTCGAAACGATCCTCCTGAGACTGCTCCAGTCCGCCGGCGGCGACGTCGAACGCGCCCAACACGGAATTATTTACATCGACGAGATCGACAAGATCTGCCGCAAGGACGACAATCCGTCGATAACGCGCGACGTTTCGGGCGAAGGCGTGCAGCAAGCGCTGCTCAAGATCCTCGAGGGAACGGTCGCGAACGTCCCGACGCAGGGCGGCCGCAAGCATCCGCAGCAGGAATTCACGCCGGTCGATACGACCAACATCCTATTTGTCTGCGGCGGTGCGTTCATCGGACTCGAAAAGGTAGTCGAGAAGCGCTTCCGCAACAAGTCGCTCGGGTTTTCGGCGGACGTCAAATCGAGCAAACAGCGCCAGAACGAGGCGATCGAGAAACTCGAGCCCGAAGATCTGATCCATTACGGCCTGATCCCGGAATTCGTCGGACGTCTTCCGGTTCTCGGAACCTTGCGCGAACTCGACGAGGACGCGCTGCTGAAGATCCTGACCGAACCGAAGAACGCGCTGATCAAGCAGTACCAGCGCAAGTTCGAGTTCGACAACATCAAGCTCAAGTTCAACGACGACGCTCTCAAGGCGATCGCGCGCAGGGCAATCAAACGGAAGGTCGGCGCCCGCGGCTTGATGATGATCCTCGAAGAGATCCTGCTCGACTCAATGTACGTCCTGCCGTCACAAAAGAAGGTCAAGGAACTTGTCATCACGAAGGAGATGGTCGAAAACAAGAAGCCTGTCTTCGAGCTGATCAAGGATCTCGACGAAGCAGCGTAGCATTTCAAGATTCAAAGCCTTCGGCATTCCAAGCCAACGGTATTCCAAGATTCCAAGCCGGAGGCATTTCTAGATTCCAAGCCGGAGGCATTCCAAGCCAAGGGCATTCCAAGATTCCAAGCCGGAGGCATTTCAAGATTCCAAGCCGGAGGCATTTCAAGATTCCAAGCCGTTGGCAACTCAAGATTTCACAGACCGTTAATGCTCCGATTGGTTCATTCGCGGTTTTGTTTTTTTTGCCGGCTGAGTGCCGCTATCTTGAATCGCGCTTTGACTCTCGCGTCATTTCGCGCATTTCGCTGTCCGGTTTTCTTCCTGTCTTGCGTAAAACGATGAACGCAGATTCCGATCAAGAGAGGACGGACTGCGAATCGCGCGAAGCGACGCGAAAACCCGAATGGAAGTCAACGGTCCCGAAATCTCGCCCGGAAATCTGAAGAAAATGCCGAAGGCTGGAATCTGGAATGCCGGAGGCCTGGACTTCTGGAATGCCGGAGGCCTGGAATCTTGAAATGCCTCCGGCTTGGAATCTTGGAATGCCCTTGGCTTGGAATGCCGGAGGCCTGAAATCTTGGAATACCGCTGGCCCAAATCGCAAATCCAAAATCTAAAATCCAAAATTGTTTGGCTTTGCCGCGCCCAATCAACTAAAATTAGAAATCAAGGCCCAATAGAACTTTATCGAAAGCAAAGTTCCCGATTCGATAGACCAATTTATGCAAGAATTTTCTGACCAGATGCCAAAGGATATCGTGCGGTTTCCAATGGTTCCGATCCGCGATGTCGTGATATTTCCGTACACCAAGGTCGCGTTCAAGATCGGCCGCGCCAGCTCGGTCGCCGCGCTTGAGCAAGCGATGACCGGCGAGCGGAATATCTTTCTCGCGACCCAGCACGACGCGTCGGTCGATGAGCCGAACCCGGATCAGGTTTACACGATCGGAACGCTCGGCCGCATTCTGCAGGCCCAGAAACAGGACAACGGACAGATCAAGGTCGTCGTCGAAGGCCGCGACCGCGGGGTCGCCGTTCGCGTCGAGCAGGACGAGAACGGCATGTTTTACGCCTATGTCCGCAAGGTAGACTCGGTCGATGAATCGGGTTACCGAACGGACGGACTGCTGCAGAAGATCCACAATCTTGTCGAGCAGTTGCTGCGTGTCTCGCCCGACGCGTACTCGGACGCGCTGCATGCATCGCTACGCGGTATCTCGGCGGCGCAGATCTCGGACGCAATGTCGTCGCACCTTCGCATCACCGTCGAGGAAAAGCAGAAACTGCTCGAAATGTCGTCGGTCCAGGAACGGCTGCAAAAACTGATCGAGATCCTCGAAACGGAGATCGAAAAGAAGCAGCTCGACCGCAACATCCATGCTCGCACCAAAAAGCAGATGGACAAGCATCAGCGCGAGTACTATCTGAACGAGCAGATCAAGGCGATCCACAAGGAACTCGGACGCAAGGACGAAAAGGCCGAACTCGAAGAACTCAAGAAGAAGATCGAAGAGGCGGGAATGTCGGAAGAGGCGCAGGACAAGGCGCTGCAGGAGTTTTCGCGGCTCGAGGCGATGTCGCCGATGTCGGCCGAATCGACGGTTTCCCGCACATACATTGACTGGCTGATCAACGTTCCGTGGAAACATCGGACCGAAGAGATCGAGGATCTCGGCGAGGCCGAAACGGTGCTGAACGAAGATCATTACGGGCTTGAGAAGATCAAGGACCGCATTCTCGAATATCTCGCCGTCCGGCAATTGGTCAAGAACCCGAAGGGGACGATCCTCTGTTTTGTCGGCGCTCCCGGTGTCGGAAAGACGTCGCTCGGTAAATCGATCGCACGCGCGACGGGACGCAAGTTCGTCCGCCTCGCGCTCGGCGGCGTCCACGACGAAGCCGAGATCCGCGGCCACCGCCGGACATATATCGGCGCCTTGCCGGGACAGATCGTCCAGCTAATGAAGCGGGCCGGAACGGTGAATCCGGTGATCCTGCTCGACGAGGTCGATAAACTTGGCCGCGACTTCCGCGGCGATCCGTCGGCCGCGCTTCTCGAAGTTCTCGATCCGGAACAGAACAGCACGTTCCGCGATCATTACCTCGACGTCGATTACGATCTTTCGCAGGTGTTCTTTATCGCCACGGCGAACGTGCTCCACACCATCCCGCCGGCGCTTCAGGACCGGCTCGAGATCCTTAATCTTTCGGGCTATACCGAGCGCGAAAAATGCGAGATCGCCAAGCGTCACCTGATCCCGAAACAGGCCGACGGCAACGGGCTCGACTCTGAAGCGGTAAAATTCACCGACGACGGCATTCTCGAGATCATCCGCCACTACACCCGCGAGGCCGGCGTCCGCAATCTTGAACGCGAGATCTCGTCTTGCCTGCGCAAGATCGCGAAACGGTTCGTCGTTTCATCGACGAAGGACGACTTCAGAGCCGTCATCGACGCCGAAAAGGTCCGCGAGCTTTTGGGGACTATCCGCTTCCGCAAACAGGACATCGCGCGCAAAAGCGAGGTCGGCCTCGTCAACGGCTTGGCGTGGACGGAGGTCGGCGGCGACGTGCTTCAGGTCGAGGCGACGCTCGTCAAGGGAAAGGGAAATGTGACCTTGACCGGAAAACTCGGCGAGGTCATGCAGGAATCGGCTAGGGCCGCGCTGACTTGCGTCAAGACGCGCGCCGAGGCTCTCGGACTTGATTCGGACGTTTTCAACGAAAAGGACCTTCATGTCCACGTTCCCGAAGGCGCGATCCCGAAAGACGGTCCGAGCGCCGGCATCACGATGGCGACGGCGATCGTTTCGATCCTGACAGGCAAGAAAGCGCGTCATGATCTGGCGATGACCGGCGAGATCACGCTTCGCGGCAAAGTGCTGCCAATCGGCGGCGTCAAGGAAAAGCTGCTCGCCGCGCACCGTTTTGGTCTGCGGACGATCGTTCTTCCGAAGGACAACGAGAAGGATCTTGCCGACATTCCCGAGGAAGTTCGCGAGGAACTGACCATCCATCCGGTTGACATGATCGACGAGGTGCTGCGTTATGCACTCGAAGATTCGAAGCCATCCGAACCGGTGATCCCGACGGCTCCGGTCTGGACACCCGACAAACCCGGCGACGACTTGCCGACCGCGGTTGTCGAGTAAGCGGCCGCGATCTGCGATTGATCGAAGGGCACGAATGACCGGGTCTGTTCGTGTCCTTTCCATTCGCTCCGCCGCATTGTGGCCGGCGATTCGGAACTCGTGGCCCCGATTGCCTTTCAATCGCGTCGCTCGCTGAATACATTGGTGATTTCAGATTGCAATGACCGTCCCCGTTTGACATCACTCCGCGCCGCCCCCAAGAATAATCATCTGTGAAGATCACCTCAGCCGAATTCGTGAAAAGCGCCTTCGAGCGTTCGCACTGGGTCACCGACGGCCGGCCCGAGATCGCGTTTCTCGGGCGTTCGAACGTAGGCAAATCGAGTCTCATCAATTCGCTGCTCCAGCGGAAAGGGCTCGCGCGGACGTCGAACACGCCCGGACGGACGCAATCGATCAACTTTTTTCTCATCAACGACGCGTTCTATTTTGCCGATCTGCCGGGGTACGGATACGCCCGTGTCTCGAAAACGATGCGCAAGGACTGGGGCAAGATGGCGGAAGAATATCTTGCCAACCGCAAAGAACTTGTGCTATTTATTCAATTAGTCGATTCGCGTCACAAGCCCACGGAACTTGATCTGAACCTCAACGAATGGCTCAAAATTCACGGGAAGAACTCGATCGTCGTGGCAACGAAATCGGACAAGCTCTCGAGCAACACGCTGGTGAAGTCCATTCGCGGCATCAAGGATGAACTGCCGGAATCAAATGTGATCGCGTATTCGGCACAGACCGCAAAGGGCCGCGACGAGGTCTGGAGCGAGATTGAAAAATCTTTGGCCAAATTTTGAAAAACGGGTTGATTTTTAAGTTACTCCTCTGTAATAATTAACCATTCCAAGATAACTCAAGGGTTTTTTGCGAAAGCTCGAGAGCTTGAAGCACGAATTCTGAACTTTCCAGACAACAATCTCCACGAGTTTAGCGGTTCAAATCAGTCGGAAATGTGACTTGTCTGCGCGGAATCCCAAATCTCTTCTTTACTACAACTTAACTACCCAATTAAACAAACGGAAAAAACAACATGGCAGCCAAATTAGCAAAACCGAAGGTGACCAAACGGAGTCGCTCAGACGAGTCTGATTCCAACGGCGCACCCGAAGAATCACAGGACATGCAAGCCGACGAGAAACCGGCAGCGGCATCGGAAGGCCGCAGCGAACCGGTCGTCTCCTCGGGTTCGAGCCTGGATCTGACCGACCTCAAGGACATGTCGATCTCTGAGCTCACGCACATCGCAAAGGAAATGGGGGTTGAAGGCGCTTCGGGCATGCGCAAGCAAGAACTCATTTTCAAGGTATTGGCGGCGCAGACCGAAAAGAGCGGCTTTATTTTCTCGGAAGGCGTACTCGAAACGTTGCCGGACGGCTTCGGCTTTCTGCGCGCGCCGGAATACAACTATCTCCCGGGTCCGGACGACATTTACGTCAGTCCGTCGCAGATCCGCAAATTCGATCTCCGGACCGGAGACACGATCTCGGGCCAGATCCGTCCGCCGAAGGAAGGTGAACGATACTTCGCGCTGATCAAGGTCGAAGCGATCAACTTCGAGGCGCCGGAACAGGCTCGCGAGAAGGTATTCTTCGACAACCTGACGCCGCTTTATCCGGACGAGCAGCTCAAAATGGAGACGACGACCGACAATATCTCGGCGCGCGTCATCGATCTTGTCACCCCGGTCGGAAAAGGCCAGCGCGCGTTGATCGTCGCTCCGCCGCGAACCGGAAAGACGATGCTTCTCCAGACGATCGCGAATTCGATCACGGAGAATCATCCGGAAGTGACGCTGATCGTTCTTTTGATCGACGAGCGGCCGGAAGAAGTCACCGACATGCAGCGTTCGGTCAAAGGCGAGGTCATTTCTTCGACCTTCGACGAACCGCCGACGCGTCACGTGCAGGTCGCCGATATGGTGATCGAAAAGGCCAAGCGCCTTGTCGAGCACAAACGCGATGTCGTTATTCTGCTCGATTCGATCACTCGCCTCGCGCGTGCGCACAACGCGGTCGTTCCGCCGTCGGGCAAGATCCTTTCGGGCGGAATCGATTCGAACGCGCTCCAGCGTCCGAAACGATTCTTCGGCGCGGCGCGCAATATCGAGGAAGGCGGATCGCTGACGATCATCGCAACGGCGCTGATCGACACCGGATCGCGAATGGACGATGTCATTTTCGAAGAGTTCAAGGGAACCGGTAACTCGGAAATCCACCTTGACCGTCGTCTTTCGGATAAACGACTGTTCCCGTCGATCGATCTTCAACGATCGGGTACGCGTAAGGAAGAATTGCTCATCGGCAAGGAAGATCTGGCGCGCGTTTGGGTGATGCGCCGGGTTCTCAACCCGCTGTCGCCGGTCGAGCAGATGGAAGTCGTCCTCGAACGTCTCGGCAAGACCAAATCAAACGCCGAGTTCCTCGCTTCGATGCAAAGCTAGTCCATTTGGAATCGCGAATGCGGAATTGGGATTGCGGATTGATCAAATCTGCGATCCCATTTCAGTTGCTGAGAATGTCAGATCCGGGAGCGATAGCGACCGAAAAACCGAACCAAAAGACCAAGTCAACTACCGTGTTCCGACTGCCACGGCCAATCATCACATGTCTGTGTGAAGCTTATTTGCCCGTCGCTACCGCTCCCGGTTCTGACTAAGTCCAATCTTCCTCGGTGATCTTCAGCCGTTCGATCGAACGGGCGCGACCGGTCTCCTCGTCGATGTCGATGACCACGGCGCACAGCCAGGCGTCGCCTTTTGAATGCTCCGCCCGCGGTGCCGGGTGTTTTGTAAATCGTTCGATCACGCCCGATTTTTCCATGCCGATCACGCCGGCGTAGCTTCCGGTCATTCCAAGATCAGTAATATAGGCAGTTCCTTTGTCGAGGATGCGTTCGTCGGCGGTCTGGACGTGGGTATGGGTCCCGACGACGGCCGATACTCGACCGTTGAGATACCAGCCCATCGCGTATTTTTCGCTTGTCGCTTCCGAATGCATGTCCACAAGCCGGATCCGGACGTCATCGGGTATCGCCCGTACGCAATCGTTCGCGGCCCGGAAGGGATCGTCGGATGGCGGCATGAAAAGGCGCCCCATGACGTTCAGAACCGCAATGCGGAATCCGTTGACCTCGCCGACGAAAAGCCCGTGACCCGGCGTCGACGGCGGATAATTCGCGGGGCGCAGCAATCTCGGATTCTTTTCGATGTAGGGAATGATCTCCGGCTTGTCGAAGATATGATTTCCGGACGTCATGACGTCGATTCCGGCCGCGAACAGTTCGTCGGCGATCGGCGGAGTTATCGAAAATCCACCCGCGACGTTCTCGGCGTTGAGCGTGGCGATATCGATCCCGAATTCCTTTCGTATTCCGGTGAGTCTGTCCAAAACGATCCGGCGTCCCGGACGGGCGACGACATCACCGATCATGAGAACTTTCACAAACTGAATCCCCGAAAAAAACAAAAATCCAAGAGCAGCTTCACTCTTGGGAACTATATAGGGTCTACTATTCTATCAACGGAAGAGTACCACGATGGCCGTTCAGACGGAAAAATTGAACCTGTATTCTACAGGTGGGTAACCTAGTGCGATCGTTTCCGAACGCAACGAGCCTGATTCTCCGGCAGATCTCCATCGTAGAAGACTGCACTGAAACGGGCATCAGCTTCCCGATCAATTAATGTTGGCTCAATTATTATGTCGTCTGGTCACGAACCCCGCAGTGGAGTTCTTCCGCTGGAGAAGATTATAACACGCTGGGAAAGGCAAAAGGAAAAAGTAAAAAGGCGAAAGGGTGAAATGGTCTTGAGGTTGATCTCCGTCGGAGCGTTCCGTAATTGAAGCTATTTCATCCAAGTCCCCAACTTGTTGAACCCGGTCGCAAAACGATTGCCCCTGCCACTTAAACGTGCCGGTCGTTACCCGCTCCCGGTTCTGACTATTGTTCGGTCTCGACTTCCTGGGGCTTAATGTCCTTCTGCTTGAAGATGTGGTCGAGCATTTCGGTCATTTCGGCGCTGCGGACGGCGATCTGAGCGTCGGTCGCTTCCTGAAGGTTTTTCAATTGATGGAATTCGTCGGCGATATGCAGCGCCGCCAGGATCGCGACTTTGAGCGAGTCGACGGTGAGCGTGCCCGACGAGATCTCGCGCATTTTGCCGTCGACATACTCGGCGAGGCGCATGATGTAATCGTTATCGCCGTCCGACCGGATGTTATAGGTCTGGTTATAGATCTCTACTCGGATCGATTGTTCGGTCACTTCGGTTCCACCTCTCATTCTTCCAAGTTTTGGGATTAACGGCCGAGAGCCTCGGCGACATCGGGTTCAATAATCGTGATCGCGTCGAGCATCGCTTCGACCTTCAGTTGGATGGCGTCGCGTTCTGAGAGCAGGTCCTCGATCTTCATTTCGAGCCTGCTTTTTTCAGACAATAGACTGCTGACCTCATGGCGCAGCGATCGCAGTTCGTTCTCGAGCTTGTCCTTCTCGTCGCGAATCTTCTTAACATTCTCGATGGTGAGGTAAATCTTGTCTTCGAGATGCGAAAATTTCTCCATTCCTGCGAGACCGTTCATTAAATTCTCCAAGTAAAGTTTGGGGTGGTGTTGCGTTTCGATTATGTTAAGTTTTCGGCCTGTAGTCAATCTTTCAGTAGACGGTAGTCAGTAGACCGGAGACGGTAGCTGGAGTGTTGTCACCGCTCAAACAGCCAGACTTTACCGATTACATCAGAGCTTTTCGATTCGCGCGTGGCCGCTAATGAAAAGAACGCTTTCCGTCGACTTCCAACGACAATTGTACGCCTACCCTCTACGGCCTACTGACTACCGTCTACTTTTACCGTACTTTGATCCCGAATCTCCGTTCGAGCGACGAAAGGACCGACTGGTGGACGAATTCGACCTCTTCCTCCACCAGCGTCCGCTCATCTGAGCGATATTCGAGCCTGATCGTCAGCGAACGTTCGTCGCCCGCGATTCCTTTTCCTTCGAACAGGTCCGAAAATTCCACCTTACGGAGCAATTCGTAGTTTTCCGCAAGTATCGCTTCGCGGATCGCGCCAAACGTCAGGCTTCGCTTGATCACGAACGAGACGTCGCGCGTGACCGACGGATAGACGGCAAGCGGCCGATAAATGACCGCATCCGGCTTTGCGGCCAGCAACGCATCGAGATCGGCCTCAGCCACGAACACCGGTTGTCGGAACTTGAATGAGCCGGCAATTTCATCCGAAAGCCGACCGATCGTTCCGACGCGATTTCCATCGAGCAGGATCTCCGCCGACTGCCCGGAGCGCAGATGCGAAACTTCCGAACCGGCGAACGAAAGCGATGGAGCATCGATCGCATGCATCGCGCTTTCGAACGCCCCTTTGGCGTCGTAAAAATCAGTTTCTCCGATCGGCAAAGCCTTGTGCTCCAGGATTTTGCCACCGGTCACGACGAGCGCGAACAATTCGCGTTCGATCGGCAGTCCGTTCTCTTCGGGCGACGAGGCGAAGACCTTCCCGATCTCGAACAGCGCAAGGTTGCGTTGTTGATGATTGAGATTCGTGCGGACCGCTTCGAGCAATCCCGGGATCAGCGTCGCCCGCATGCGTGTCGCACCTTCGATGATCGAATCCTGGAGCGTCACGAAACGCTCGTCGAGATCGGGCGCGACGAGGCCCTCGACAAGTTCGAATCGGTCGTCATATTTCGTATCGATAAAGCTGTAGGAGATCGCCTCGTCGAACCCGAGGTTTGCAAGAGTCTGCCGCAGATGGAATTTGCGCATCTCATTCGGCTGATATTCGCCCGCGCCGTACGCCGGCGCAAGTTCCTCGCCGATCTTGTCGTAGCCGACGATCCGCGCGACTTCTTCGACCAGGTCTTCCTCGATGCTGACGTCATGACGCCAGGAGGGAACGATGAACATTTGCGATTTGCGATTTCCGACTTGCGATTGGAAACCCAAGGCTTTGAGGATTCGATCGATCTCTTCGGACGAGACGTCGAGGCCGGTTAAGCGTCGGACGGCGTTCTCGATGTCGTTCGATTCGATCGATTTGCGTTCCTGTTTTGCCGGGTATACGTCAACGAACTCCGCGGCCGTCCCGCCGGCGAGTTCACACATCAACTCCGTCGCGCGGTTCGAAGCGCGGATAAGATTTTCGACATCGACGCCACGTTCGAACCGATGGCTGGCCTCGGTCGAAAGCTTGAGCTTGCGCGATGTCTGACGGATTGAATCACGATTGAAATAGGCGACTTCAAGCAGCACGTCGGCCGTTTCTTCGGTGATCCCGGAATCGAAACCGCCCATCACGCCGCCGACCGCGACCGGCTTTTCCGCGTCGCAGATCATGAGCATCGATTCGTCAAGCTCGCGTTCGACCTCGTCAAGAGTTCTGATCTTGTCGCCCGACCGCGCGCGGCGGACGACGATGCGGTTTTCTTTCAATTTGTTCAGATCGAACGAATGCATCGGATTGCCGAGTTCGTGCATGACGAAGTTGGTGATGTCGGCGACATTGTTGATCGAGCGCTCGCCGACCGCCTCGAGCCGCTTCACAAGCCATTCCGGCGATGGACCGATCCTTACGCCACGAATAATGCGCGCGGTGAAGCGATGACACAGTTCCGGCGCCTCGATTGTCACGAGAGTCGATTCCAGGATTCCAGACCCAGCGGTGCCGGAGTCCAGAATTCCAGATTGTGATTCCGTGCTGGAATCTTGGAATTTGGAATCTTTGGAATGAGCGTCGCCGAGCGCGGCGGCGGCGCGGATCTCGCGCGCGATGCCCCAGTGCGACAGGCAATCGCCGCGATTCGACGTCAGATCGATGTCGAAGACGAAATCGTCGCCGTGTTCCTCGATGCCTTCGACCGCGTTTCCGACGCTCGTCAGCATTTCCGCAACCTCACGCGGCGACAGGTCGATGTCACAAAGGTCCTTTAGCCAGTTATAGCTGATCAACATAAAATCTTAATCCTCGATCGCCACGAGTTTTCCGTAGATCAAGTTCGGCCCGATCCAGCCGTTTATGCGGCCGCGATTGTTTCCGATCTGAAACCGCGCGCCCTGAACTGCCTTGACGAGATGCAAGTAATCGCTTCCGTTCACCTTGCATAGGACGATGTCGCCTGTTCCGATCGTACCGATATCGGCGATCGGTTCGACCGTGCAAAGCTGGCCCGATTCGATCTTGCCCTTCATCGAATGGCCACGCGGCCGGAACTTCACGGTCCGGCCGTCTTTGAGTTCAGCGATATACGGCGTTGCCCAACCCATTGCGTAAATCAAGTGCCGGAAATCATCATTCCAAGTTCGGCTCTTGAGATTCCATCCGTTTTTCGAACCTGCCAATCGGCGCGGTGCGAACCCTTTAGAAACGACGCATACCACGAGTTCTGAGTTTCATCGGGGAAGTCATAGATCATCAGACTCGCTTGGTTTCCGCTTTTCGTGTCACCGCTAAACCAAACGTACAGTGCGCGGTTTCTTCTAATCTTTCTCTGCGCATTTTCAGAAGATGGCTGAAATATGTGCGAATAACGTTCGATCCGGTAGTACTGTTCGCCATCCTTCTCAAAGTGAAACTCCTCGACGATCCGATTCGGATGAAACGGAGGAATTCTCAAAGGTTCGCGCCAAATCCCCAACGCCCCGAAAATCTTGTGCGAAAACTCCCGCCACTTGAAATCAAACCAATGATCTACCTTGATGATCGAAACGTAGTTCGGATCGCGGGTTCGAAGGTAAAACGCTAAAACGTTTTGCACCGTCTTTATGAACCCGGGATCGTCGTTTATATCTTGTTCAATGTCGATCATCTAGTTACCGGAACTGCCCGAGGAATCTTACGTCGTTCTCGAACATCAGCCGGATGTCGTCGAGCGCGTACATCAGCGCGCACATGCGTTCGAGGCC
>JAKQII010000161.1 GCA_029557535.1 Acidobacteriota bacterium | reverse complement strand
GCCTCCGGCCGCTGGAATCTTGGAATCCGGAACCGTTGGAATCATGGAATCGGCCTCCGGCCGCTGGAAATTTGGAATCCGGAACCGTTGGAATCATGGAATCGGCCTCCGGCCGCTGGAATCTTGGAATCCGGAACCGTTGGAATCATGGAATCGGCCTCCGGCCGCTGGAATCTTGGAATCCGGAACCGTTGGAATCATCGAATAGGCAAATTGCAAATGACTATGGAAATTCTCGAAATCCGCACCCTTCGCGGTCCCAACTACTGGAGCGGTTACTGGAAGAAGCTGATCATCATGCGGCTCGACATCGGCGAGTACGAAGACCGGCCGTCGAACAAGATCCGCGGATTCTATCGTCGCATGAACGAGGTCATGCCGTCGCTTTTTTCGCACGGCTGCAGTTACGGCGAGGAAGGCGGTTTCCTCAAACGCGTCAAACGCGGGACGTGGGCCGGGCATATCATCGAGCACTTCGCGCTCGAAATGCAGACGCTGGCCGGTATGGACGTCGGCTACGGCCGGACACGCGAGACCAGCGACCGCGGGGTTTACAACGTCGTCTTCGCTTACATGGAAGAAGAGGTTGGACGTTATGCGGCCCGTGCCGCGGTCAGGCTTTTTCTCGATCTCGCCGAGAGCAACAAGAAGGTCGCCGAACTTCAGGCGGAGCTCGTCCGCGAGATCCAGGAAATGCGCGAGATCCGTGAAGAAGTGCGGTTCGGGCCGTCGACGGGATCGATCGTCGAAGAAGCGGAATCGAGAGACATCCCGTTCATTCGTCTCAACGATCAGTCGCTCGTACAGCTCGGATTCGGCGTCAATCAGAAGCGAATTCAGGCGACGACGACCTCGCGGACGAACATGATCTCGGTAGATATCGCCGGCGACAAGAGCGCGACAAAAAAACTCCTGGGCGACATGGGCGTTCCCGTTCCGCGCGGCTACGAGATACGGAACGAGGAAGATCTTGAGCGAACGGTCGAACGCGTCGGTTTTCCGGTCGTCATCAAGCCGCTCGACGGGAATCACGGCAAAGGCGCGACGGTCGGCATCGCGAACATGGAGGACGCACACACCGCGTTCGGCAAGGCCAAAGAGTATTCGCGCTGGGTGATCGTTGAGAAGCAGCTGATCGGCAACGACTTCCGCGCGCTGGTCGTCAACAACCGTCTGATCGCGGTCGCCGAACGCGTCCCGGCGCACGTCGTCGGCGACGGCAAATCGACGATCCAACAGCTGATCGACAAGACTAACGAGGACCCGCGGCGCGGTTACGGACACGAGAATGTGCTGACGCAGATCACGATCGACCAGCAGACCGAACGGCTGATCAAGGCGAAGAAATACACGCTCGAGACCGTTCTGCCGAAGGACGAACTGCTTTATTTGAAGACGACGGCAAACATCTCGACGGGCGGTACCGCGATCGATCGCACGAACGAGGTCCATCCCGAAAACGTCTTTCTTTTCGAGCGGATCGCGCGGATCATCGGGCTCGACATCGCCGGCATCGACGTCATCGCGCCGAACGTTTCGGAGCAGCTCAGCGACAACGGCGGCGGCATCATCGAGGTCAACGCCGCGCCGGGATTCCGCATGCACCTCGCGCCGAGCGAGGGCATCGGTCGGAACGTCGCCGAACATGTCGTCGATATGCTGTTTCCGCCGGGAACGCCGTCGCGTGTCCCGATCTTCTCGATCACCGGGACGAACGGCAAAACCACCACCACGCGGCTCATCGCGCATGTCCTCAAGAACAGCGGAAAGACGGTCGGATTCACGACGACGGACGGAACCTACATCGGCAACAATCAAATCGTCACCGGCGACAATACGGGACCGGTTTCGGCACAGCTCGTCCTGCGCGACCCGACGGTCGAGGTCGCGGTTCTTGAGACGGCCCGCGGCGGAATCATCCGTGCCGGACTCGGCTTTGATCACTGCGATGTCGGTATCGTCATGAACATCGCCGCCGATCATCTGGGATTGAAAGACGTCAACACGCTTGAAGACCTCGCCCGCGTCAAATCCGTCGTTCCGCGCTCGGTGAACAGGAAAGGATTTGCCGTACTCAACGCCGAAGATCCGCTCGTTTACGGGATGAAGGAACTCGTCGACGGCAATCTCGTCTATTTTTCGATGGACGAGAACCATCCGAATATCGAGCGGCAGGCGCGCCGCGGACGGGTGTCATGCGTGTTCGAGAACGGTTACATAACGATCCTGAAGGGCAAATGGAAGGTTCGGATCGAGAAGGGGATCAACATCCCGCTGACGTACGGCGGACGCGCCGAATTTATGATCCAGAACGTGCTCGCTGCGACGCTCGCGTGCTTCGTTCACGGCGTTTCGCTCGAGGACATCCGCGTTGGTCTGACGACGTTCACTCCGTCGGTCGCACAGACTCCGGGCCGATTGAACTTCATCGAGATCGGCGACTTCACCGTTTTGATGGACTTCGCGCACAATCCGGCGGGATTCGCGGGACTTCAGAACTTCATTGGCAAACTCAGCTTCAAACACAAAACGGGTGTATTGTCGGGAGTCGGCGACCGTCGCGACGAAGACATTCGCGAGATGGGCAAGCTCGCCGGACAGACGTTCGACAAGATCATCATCCGCCGCGGCGATTATCTGCGCGGGCGGACTGAGAAGGAAGTGCTCGCGCTGCTTCAGAAGGGGATCAAGGCGAGCAAGATGAACCCGGTCGTCGAGATCGTGCCTGAAACTAAAGAAGCGATCTACCACGCGTTCAAGAAGGCGAAAAAAGGAGAACTCGTGGCGATCCTCGCCGATTCGGTCGATAAGGACATCGCGATCGTCAAACAGTACCGGGACGAACGATTTTAGAATTTGGATTTTGGATTGGGTTCGGAGTTCCGCCTTCAGGCGGATGCTCATCGCCCATGCGGATCAAGGACGAATCTCGCTCATGCGCTGGTAATCCTTGATCTCTTTTTCGGGATAGGGAAACACCTCTCGGGAGAGTGTGCCGATGCGATTGCCGGACCATCCGAACTTGAATTTTGTATATTCGAATGCCGAGTAGTCGTAGGTATGCTTTCCGTTGTCCTTTAATGTCCCGTCAGACTGCAACTCGCAGTTGCTGAAAACCTCGATCAGGACCGTTTTCCCTTCGACAGCGAACTCGCGCGGACCGCAGTATGCGCGGGCGCCTTCGGCGAACTTCCAGATCAACTCGGTTTTGCCGTTCTTTTCGCGGTAGACAAAATAGGTGTCCGAAGCTGCAGAAGAAACTCCCCCGCCGAAGTTGCCGATCGTCACCAGCGCCTCGTCAGAGCCATCGCCGTCAAAATCGACGAATCTGACCGCATCGAGCGTGTAAGTGATTTCTCCGAGTCCTTCCGTTTCGACATTCGTGTAGCAACCGTTTGAGAGCTTTACGTTTCCCGCTTCCTCGACGATCGGGTATTCCCCGTTCAGGAAATCCATTCGCGCGACCGCGGACGGGGATTTCGGTATCTCGATCGGCTTGTATTCGTCACATTCGGACACGACGACGCCGTTTGGCTGATCCTTTTTATTCAAATCCGGGATCACGGCTGACGAATCAGCGGCTGGACGGCACGATGTGAGAATCAAAAAGAGTAGTATCAAGTGAGTTTTCATACGAGTCTCGTTCCATTGGGCACGGATTCCACTGCTCACCGCTCACCGAGGGCGCACAATTGCAAATTGCAAATTGAAAAAATCGCAAATCTAAGAAAAGATCTCTATCACGATCCCCTCGCCGTCGATCTTCCCGCGGTACATTCCTTCGGAGTTGAACGGCATCACGATATTGCCCGAACCGTCGACGGCGATAAAGCCGCCTTCGCCGTGAATCTCATTTAGCCGTCCGATCGTCTCGCGCGCGGCCGATTCGAGGTCGAGTCCTTTGTATTTCATCCGCGCGGCGACGTCGAACGCCGTCACGCCGAGCATGAAGAACTCGCCGTGACCCGTGCAGCTGACCGCGCACGTTGCGTTTTCGGCATAAGTTCCGGCGCCGATAATGCACGAATCTCCGACGCGGCCGAACTTCTTGTTCGTCATCCCGCCGGTCGACGTCGCCGCCGCGAGATCGCCGTTAGCGTCGCACGCGACGGCACCGACAGTTCCCATTTTCGATTTTCGATTTTCGATTTGCGATTGGGTAGATTCCAAACAGCCTTCGGCGGATTCCAAAGATTCCACTTCGGCTTCGCCGAATTCCATACGCGCTTCGCGCGATTCCAAAGATTCCACGGATTCCAATTCG
>JAKQII010000146.1 GCA_029557535.1 Acidobacteriota bacterium | reverse complement strand
CTCGTCGTCCTCGTTCTTCGTGAACGTAATGCACGAGGTCGGGCAGACATCGACGCAGGCGTCGCACTCGATGCATTTCGGACCGGTAAATACGGTCTGAACATCGCAGTTCAGGCATCGTTCCGCTTCCTTGAATCCTGTCGGAAGATCGAATCCGAGCTCGACCTCTTTCTTGCGGTCGCGCAGCGTCACCGATTTGTCGGCCTGCGGAACGACGAACCGCTGGTCATGCGCGATCTCGCTGTCGTAGGCCCACTCGTGGATGCCCATCTTCTGGCTGACGAGATTGACGAACGGCGCGAGGCGATCATTGACGTCCTCGCCCTGACAGAAACGATGGATCGAAACCGCCGCCTGATGTCCGTGCGCAACCGCCGTGATGATGTTCTCCGGGCCGAACGCCGCGTCGCCGCCGAAAAAGACCCGCGGGTTCGTCGACTGGAACGTTACGCGATCGACGACCGGCATGTCCCAGTCGCCGAACTCGACACCGAGATCACGCTCGATCCACGGAAACGCGTTCTCCTGTCCGATCGCGAGGATCACGTCGTCGGCCTCAAAAAATACGTCCGGTTCGCCCGTCGGCACCAGCGATCGCCGGCCGTTCTCGTCGTATTTCGCCTCGACCTTTTCAAACGTCATTCCGCGGAGTTTGCCGTCCTCGAGCACGAACGACTTCGGGACGTGATTGTCGAAGATCGGGATGTCCTCGTGCATCGCGTCTTCCTTTTCCCAAGGCGACGCCTTCATGTCGGCAAACGGCGAACGGACGACTACACGCACGTCCTCGCCGCCAAGACGGCGCGACGTGCGACAGCAGTCCATCGCCGTATTTCCGCCGCCAATGACGAGAACGCGGCGACCGATCGACTTGGTGTGTTCAAACGCCACTGACGCCAGCCAGTTGATACCGATGTGAATATTGGTGCCGTCCGTGTCCCAGCGGCCCGGGAGTTTCGGCAGATCCTTCCCGTGCGGCGCTCCCGTTCCGACGAACACCGCGTCGTAATCCTGCGCCAACACTTCTTTCAGGCTGTCGACGTACCTGTTGAAATGCGTGTGGACGCCCATGTCGAGGATGTAATTGACCTCTTCATCGAGCACCGTTTCGGGAAGCCGGAACGACGGGATCTGGCTGAGCATGAATCCGCCGGCCTTCTTCTGTTCGTCGAACAGATGGATCTCGTAGCCGAGAGGCGCGAGATCGCGCGCGACCGTCAAAGACGCGGGGCCGCCGCCGATCAGCGCGACCTTCTTGCCGTTCGGTTTGAACGGCCCGGCCGGCATCATGTGCCTGACCTCGTCCTTGTTGTCGGCCGCGACGCGCTTGAGTCGGCAGATCGCGACCGGTTGTTCCTCAACGCGGCCACGGCGGCACGCCGGTTCGCACGGGCGATCGCAGGTACGGCCCAGAATTCCCGGAAATACGTTCGAATCCCAGTTGATCATGTACGCCTCGGAGTATTTCCCCTGCGCGATCAGACGGATGTATTCGGGAACCGGTGTATGTGCCGGACAGGCATATTGGCAATCAACGACTCTATGGAAATATTCGGGATCTTGGATATCGGTCGGCTTCAACTGCGTGCACCCCTTGGAACGTGTCTAAAATTTGAGACTGTGTGAACTCTCATCGGGACCAAAATAATATAAGAGTTTTTTATTCTTACTTCAATGTTAAGAAGCGGGTCGTGGAGGCATTGTTGCCGAAAACTTTTGGGTGGTCGGATCCGGGATTGTAAGTCCTATTTCTTAAGCACCTTATCGATTTGAATTCGTAGGATGCCATCATTGATCACACCGTTCTTCAAGTAGACTAATCGGCCGGATCGGTTGAAAAGCATGGTCGACGGAAATCCGCCGGTGAACCGCGGCGCGATTCCGCGGAGCGCGCCGGTGATTTCGCGGCGCTCTTCGGCATCAAGCAGATACGACGGCATCTCCGCGTCATAGCTCTTCAGAAAGTCGCTGACGGCGGTGTCGGCAAGCGAGACGTTGTCGATCGAAACGATGACGAAATCGAGACCTTCGCCGCGATAATCTTTGTCGATCCTGACGAGATCCGGAAATTCGGTGCGGCAGGGTCCGCACCATGTCGCCCAGAAATTGATGAGGAGCGGTTTGTCGCCGTTCTTCACCAGATCTTTGAGTCCCTGCGCGTCAAGGATCGTTGTTTTGATCGCGTCCGGAGCGACGTCCTTTTGCGCGAAGACAGCCGGCGCGAAGAGCGCGAGCGCGAACACGATCGTCAGGATTTTGCCTCGGTGGATCATCTCAAAATCAAAGGACTGCCGGGCCAGGGCAGTCCGTTTTGATGCATTTCGCGTGAATTACGACTTCTTCATCGTAAGTTCCACGCCGGTCGCTTCGAACGAAACCTCGGTCACCGTCCCGTCGGCATTGATGTTTTCAAATTTCGCGCCGTCTTCTTCCATCATGTGCTTAACCTGCTCTTTGGTGAGCGTCTTGACGGTGAACACGCCTTCCGCTTTCGCAAACGCGCCCGCGGAATTGAGCGGAATGAAAAAGCCGTGGTCCTTCATCTTGACCCGGACCGACTTGGCATCGGCCTTCGGCGCGAGTTCAAGCCAGCATCCTTCGTTCTTGCACGAGCGCACGATCACGCCTTCGACGCGGACCGTCTTGCCCGAATATTTCGCCGGGTCCTTCATCACCTTCGCGAGGCTGACCTTTTTCGAATCTCCGAGCGGCGCTCCGCGTTTCAGATAGCCGCTTGTCGGGATCGCCTCGGTCTTATCTTTCTCGGTCGGCTTCTTGTCCATCTTCTCCATTTCCTGAGAAAAGGCCGACAGCGAGAAAGCGAATGTTAAAGCAAGTAGTGCAAAGAGTTTCTTCATAATATTCTTCTCCAAAAGTTTACTCTTTGAAGTTTGCCATATTCGCCGCGGTTTCCAAAAGTCGAACCGTGGTCACATGTTGGTAATCACGACAAATGTTGAAACGTCAAACGTAAAAACGAAATCTTTCGTGAAATCGACTGCTTTTCCGTCGGACCCGATCGCCGGAAGAAACCGCAATTCGCGAACTTCGTCGGCGTAGGCGGCGAGGATCGATCTCTCGACGTCTGAGAATACTGTCATGTCACCGACTGTTCCGTCCGCATTCAACCTCACTCTCAAGCGGATCACTCCGCCCTTTTGTGCCAATGAGGGTCTGAAATTCGGTCTCACCGAGGTCAGTTCAACCGGTTCGCGGATCGTCTTGATTCGATCTGATTTCTTGTATTCCGCCAGCCGAGCGTACGTGACCTTACCATTCCACTTCGGGCGCTTGGCTTTGATCGCATTGGTGATTTCCGGGCTTGTTTTGAGCGAATCCACGTCGACCGGCGCGCTCTGATCATTGAGCGTCGTTTCATTCCATTTGGCGATCGGCGTTCCTTTTATTCTTATCGAACTCAGAACATACGCGATCGCAGGATCGTCCTTATTGGCGCCGCTGACGGTGAGCACGTAGTAACGCGAGTTGCTCGCTGCCACGATGGTCATTCGATAAAAGTCGTCAACGGTTATGCGTGTTCGTACACCGATGCCTTCGATCTTGAACTCGGATTCGACGACCACATCATCGATCTTCGGGCCGCGGGCTCTCAACCAATCTCTGGCCTTCGAGGTTTTGGTCTGGGAGAATCGCACGGATACCCCGCGGTCGAAACCGTAGAGTGACGTCCGTTTGAACATTTGCGTGTCCTCGACATGAACAAGCGAGGACTTGGGCATCCGAAGCGAAAACTCCGCTTTCTCGGAGGCAAACGTCATCCACGCAGATTCGTCGATCATTCGGGGCTGCGCCTTCGAACCGACGCTCAAGAAGACCATAACTATGAGTGACGTGACGAACAGTTTCATGTCTCTACCTCGAACGTTTCCGTTTCCGACCACCGAAGCTAACCCACCACTCTAAGTGCGGTTACGAGCGGGGCGTTGCACTGAAAAACCCGGACCGACTCGACGTTCTTTCCACCAACTTGCGCGGGCACGAATTTCATCTTTTTGTACGAGTTCGCGCACGTTTGTCCGAAACCGCGGAGCACCGCGCGCAGGACCTTGATATCGCCGACCTGGCCACTCGCGAGGAGTGTTACGACCATTACCGCGTTGGGTTCCGGGGCGCCGCGAAGTTTTGGGATCAAATCGTTTGGGATTCTGAGTTCAGGAATGTTGATCACGATCGCGCGTCTTGAGAGTCCTTTTGTCTCAAAAGCGTCTTGTTCACTTGATATGCTCAGAATATCTACCTTCCGCTCGATCTCCTCTGACTTGCGTTCCCAAGCGTCGGTAAACTCGGATGAGGTCTGGAGCTTGTTCATGGCGACCGTATCGCCCATCAACTCTTCGGACCCCTCAAACTCAAAGTACCGGAATCCCTCGATCCGAATTGATGCCAAAACGTCGGCGACCCTGTTTTTCCTTTCCGGCAATGCGGTGACCCTTGCCACGTAAAACAAGTTGCGCTTGAAGACATTCACCCGAACGGTCGTCAACCCGCTTGGCAACTGATTCTCGTAGTGGACGACCCCGAATCCGTGAAAGTCCTTTAAGAGCGCAAAATTGGTACGCATGCTGTCGCGTAGTGCGTCTTCCATTGAGCGCACGCCCTTGTACTCGATGACATCGACTTCGACACCGTCGTGGACGCCGAACGATCGGAAGGTCTGCACGCCGTTGCGTTTCGTCGAGTCGGTCAGGCTATCTGACGGGATCAAGATCGAGAATTCCTTCTTGTCGCTTTCGACCCGCATCCAGTCGGATTTCGATTGGGCGTACAAACTGAACGTCAGTAAAGTTGTTGAAATCAGGAGAAAACAGAGGTTCTTCATGAGTGATCGGTCGGCGATCCATCTGCCGTGTTAACAAGGATTGCAATTTGCGAGACGCCGGTTTTGCATGAATCGGGAAGGTCGGCTATCCTTCTCCAATCCAAAAACCAACTTCGAAGGATTTCACAGATGTCCTTCACGTTCTTTTCCAACAGGAGAGTATCATGAATTGTCGACATTTTGCTTTGTCAATCGTCTTC
>JAKQII010000085.1 GCA_029557535.1 Acidobacteriota bacterium | reverse complement strand
ACCTCGATGATCTCTTTCGTGATCGCCGCCTGACGGATACGGTTCATGTTGAGCGTCAGCGTATCGATCAGCTCGCCGGCATTCTTCGAAGCGCTGTCCATGGCCGTCATGCGCGAACCCTGCTCGGAAGCAACCGATTCGAGCATTGCGCGGTAAACCTGGGTTTCGATCTGTTTCGGAAGAAGCTTGCCAAGAATCTCCGCGACCGGCTGTTCGTAAATGTATTCGGCGCTTGCCGACGCAGCGTCACCCTCTTCCTGCGAGGCCGGGATCGGAAGCAATTGCTCGATCATCGGCTTCTGCGACAGCACCGTCCGGAACTCGGTATAGGCGATGAAAACCTTGTCGATTGACGGATCGTTGGTAAAAATCTCAATGACCCGATCGGCGATCCGCACGGCATCCTCATGCTTTGCGGTTCCCGAACCTGTAAGCCCGACATATTCCTCAACCAAAGTGACGCGGCGCCGTTTGAAAAAATCACGCGCTTTGCGTCCGACCGGGATCATCTCGCTTGTCGCGTCATGTTCGCGCATGAACGCCTGAACAGCCTTGATCAGGTTCGAGTTGAAGCCGCCGCAAAGACCCTTGTCGGCGCTGACCACGAGAAGCAGGTATTTCGAATCGCCGCGTTCCGTGAGAAGCGGCGACGAAAAATCGTCTCCGATCTTCGCGCTCAGATTGCCGAGAACGTCCGACATCTTGAGCGCAAACGGGCGTGCCGCGACAACGCGGTCCTGTGCACGCTTCAATTTCGCCGCGGCGACCATCTTCATCGCCTTGGTGATCTGCTGCGTGTTCTTCACCGACTTAATGCGCCGGCGCATGTCCAATAAACTAGGCATCTTTCGATTTTGGATTTGGGATTTTGGATTTTGGATTGATCATCCAAAAAACCAAGACCCCAAATTCATAACTTTCTCAATTCTATTTCGGACATCAACCTCAGATTCCGGACCGAATCCAAAATCCAAAATCAAAAATCCAAAATTAGTTGTTCCACCTTGTCGCCTTGAAGTCTTCGACGGCCTCGGTCATCAGGGCTTTAAGTTCGTCGTCGATCGACTTCTTCGTCCGCAAGGACTCGAAAATCGCCGGGTGCGAGTTCTCGACAAACGAGAAGAGATCGCTTTCAAAGCGCTTGATGTCCTCAACGTCGATGTCGGTCGCAAAACCGTTCGAAACGGCCCAGATGATGAACACCTGCTTCTCGACTTCCATCGGCTGATACTGGCCTTGCTTCAGGACCTCGGTCAGGCGCTTACCTTTTTCGAGCTGATCCTGTGTCGATTTGTCGAGGTCAGATCCGAACTGCGCGAACGCCGCGAGTTCGCGGAACTGCGCGAGGTCGATACGGAGCGTACCGGCGACCTGCTTCATCGCCTTGATCTGCGCCGAACCGCCAACGCGCGAAACCGAGTTTCCGACGTTGATCGCGGGACGGACGCCCGAGTTGAACAGATCGGACTCAAGGAAGATCTGGCCATCGGTGATCGAGATAACGTTCGTCGGAATGTACGCCGAGATGTCGCCGGCCTGGGTTTCGATGATCGGCAAACTCGTCAGCGAACCGCCTCCCCGGGCTTCGGACATCTTCGCGGCACGCTCGAGCAGGCGCGAGTGGAGATAGAATACGTCTCCGGGATACGCTTCGCGGCCCGGCGGTCGGCGGAGCAGGAGCGAGATCTCGCGGTAGGCGGCAGCCTGCTTCGAAAGATCATCATAGATCGTCAAAGCGTGGCGGCCGTTGTCGCGGAAGTACTCGCCGATCGCGACGCCGGAATACGGTGCGAGGAATTGCATCGCGGCCGGATCGGACGCGGTCGCCGCGACGACGATCGTGTAATCCATCGCGCCGTAGTCTTCGAGCTTCTGGACGACCTGCGCGACCGTCGACGCTTTCTGGCCGATCGCAACGTAGATACAGATCACGTCCTTGCCTTTTTGATTGATGATCGTGTCGATCGCGACCGCGGTCTTACCCGTCTGGCGGTCGCCGATGATCAACTCACGCTGTCCGCGGCCGATCGGGACCATCGCGTCGATCGCCTTCAAACCGGTTTGCAGAGGTTCTTTGACAGGCTGGCGGTCGATGATTCCGGGGGCGATGCGTTCGACCGGATTGAACGTGTCGGTGACGATCTCGCCCTTGTTATCGATCGGATTTCCCAACGCGTCAACCACGCGGCCGATCATCGCATCGCCGACCGGGACGCTCATGATTCGGCGAGTGCGCTTGACCTCGTCGCCTTCCTTGATCTTTTGGAAGTCGCCGAAAAGCACGGTACCGACCTTGTCTTCTTCGAGGTTGAGGGCAAGTCCACGAACACCGTACGGGAACTCGAGCAACTCACCGGCCATGACCTTTTCAAGACCGTGTATTTCGGCGATACCGTCGCCGACCTTGATCACCGTTCCGACCTCGGCGACCGTCATCGTCGCGTCGAAGTTTTCGATCTGGGCACGAATGATTTCGTTTATTTCGTTGGCTTTAATTGCTTCCATATTTAGTTGTCAGTGGTCGGTCGTCAGTGGTCAGCGGCCAGTTTCCTGCCACCGATCACCGACCACCAAACTCTGCCTTCAGATTCCGATAAGTTCTTTCTTAAGATTTTCCAATTGCGTCTTGACGGAATTGTCGTAAACGGTCGATCCGATACGCGTGACGACACCCCCGATAATGTCTTTGTCGATCACGAAGTTCGCCTTGACGAGTTTTCCCGTCAGCTTGGCGATCGAATCGTTAAGTTCGCTGCGCTCCGCGTCTGACAATTCGCGCGCTGACACGACCTCCGCTCCGACAACTCCCGTGCGTTCGTCGAGGACCGACGCGAACTTCTCGTTGATCTGGGCGAGCTCGACAAGACGGTTGTTTCGGAGCAGGACCCGAAGAAAATTGGACGTTGTTTTCGAAGGTTTCGCCTTCGCGATCAAGGACTCGAGTACCTTTTCCTTGTTCAGGTGCGCGATCGCCGGATTCGACAGCGCCCGCTGCAGATCTCCGTTGGAAGAGATCATTCCCTCCCACGACTTAAGTTCGGTCTTGACGGTTTCGATTTCGCCGGTCTTCATGACCACGTCGGCAAGCGCGGTCGCATAGCGACGGGCGACGGTTTCGATACTCATGATTACTTGAGACCTCCGATGGCACCGATGCCGGACCTGACGAGACGCGAATCGCTCTCAGCATTGATTTCCGCTTTCAGCTTTTCTTCCGCAAGACGGATCGCCTCCTCCGCCGAATAGCGGCGAAGTTCGGCGCGGACCTGAGCGGCCTTGCGCCCGATCTCGGCGGTCGTCTGGCTCTCGAGACGTTTCACTTCGGCGTCCATTTCCTTGCCGATACGCTTCTTCTCCGCCGCCGCCTCGTCCTTGGCGCGCTCGATCACGTCCGCCGAATCCTGGTCAAGATTCGCGAGTTTCGCCTCGACCGATGCGAGTTCGGCAAGTGCGGCCTGCTTATGTTCCTCGGCCTTGATCAGTTCCGCGCGAATCTGATCGCGTTTCGCCTTGAACGCCGCGCTCAGCGGAGTCTTGAGCAGGTAGAACATGATCGCGGCAAAGATCCCGAGATTAAGGAACTTCCACGCCTCAAACCCGGGATAGTTCAGGTACGGCTCGATCTGTTGCCACCGGCTCACAGTCCCGCCGCCTTCAGAAAGTAAAAGAAAACTGAGAATCAGAGCAAACATACAAATGCCTAAGCCTTCAGGATCGTCGCCGCGATCTTGTTCGCCAGCTGTTCGGCCTCCGTTTTGATATCCTCGCGGGCAACCGCCGTTTCGCTGTCGAGATTCGCGGTCTCGGTTTCGAATACCAGCGCAACCGCTTCCTTGGTCGAGGCGACCTTGGCGTCTTTCTTCGCCAGCGCCTTCGAGCGCTCCTTGTCAATTATGTCGTAGCCTTTGGAGCGGGCATCGCGCATCGAGAGTTCGTATTTTTCACGTTTCGCGTCGACATCGCGCATGATCTCCTCAGCTTCGGAGGACCGGCCGCCTTTGTTTTTCTCACGCGAAGCGATGACCTCGTTGATCGGACGAAAGAACGTCCGATTGAGGATCCAGATCATGATCAGAATCAACGCGACGTGGATCAGGAGCGTGCCGTCCGGCACAAGTTGGATGGAACTCCCTTCAGAAAAGGCTAGCAAAAACATATCCCAAAATAATTATTGAAAGCTGCTATATGATCAGCGGACCAAAAAAATGCCCGTTTTTCAAAAGAGAAAGAATACCACGCGCCAAAATTGACGGTCAAGCAAGCAAAACCAAGTGCCGGAATGAAAAAACAGGGCGGTTTCCGGCAAGAATTGACGGGGTCGCTACTCGATTCCCGAACCCTCGAAGCCAGAACGGTTAGCACGCCCGGACTGAGAAATTACTTGACATCCTCCGATCGAAAACCGTAGTTTTTATAGCACTGAAACTTCACATGCGGAGGCGCATCCTGTCCGGTGATGGGCGCGGTCTTCAAAACCGTCAGCGAGCGCGTGAGAGCGCGCTTGGGTGGGTTCGACTCCCACACGCTTCCGCCAAACCATTTTGGATTGGGGATTTGGGATTGCGGATTTTTGACGCCGCGTTCTCCTTTACACAACAAGTCCCCGTTTTGGCCGATTCCTCGAACTCACTGAATTCGAATGAATCCTCTACCTCAGGAGGCACCCATGACACAAAACGAAATGAAACTTCGAACCAAGAAGTTCGCCTTGCTCATCATTCAACTCGTTCACAACCTGCCACAAAGCCGATCCGCAAAAGCGATCGGAAATCAGCTCGTCCGAAGCGGAACATCGGTCGGATCGAACTACCGCGCTGTCTGTCGCGCCAAATCAACCGCCGATTTCATCAACAAACTCGCCATCGTCGAAGAAGAAGCCGACGAATCAGCGTTTTGGCTGGAAATGCTTGAAGACTCGGCGATTGTCGATCCCGACGCAATCGCAGGCCTGCGCCGCGAAGCGGACGAGATCGTACGAATCGTAGTCGCCGCTTCTAAGACCGCAAAACAACGACGAAATCCGCAATCCCACATCCGAAATCCCAAATAGATTTATGAAAAACTGGATCTCACTCAACATGACTCCCGGCATCGGGCCGCGAGCGGCAATTTCCTTACTCGAACGCTTCGGGTCGGCCGACGGCGTTTTTCATGCGACGCGGCGCGAACTTGAATCGCTGCGCCTTCGTGCAGAGACCGTAGAAAGCATCCTCAAACGGGAATTTCACGATCCGGCCGAAGCTGAGCTCGATCGCGTCCGCGAACTCGGCGGCGACATTCTTCTCCTCGACGACGGAAGCTATCCGTTCCTCCTGCGCGAGATCCCGGATCCTCCGATCCTAATTTATGTCCGCGGCGACTGGCGGGCGTGCTTCGAGGCGCCCTCGATCGCCGTTATCGGTTCGCGCCGTTGTTCAACGTACGGCGAAAATGCGGCCGGGATGCTGGCGCGTGATCTTGCCGAACACGAGGTCGGTGTCGTCTCGGGACTCGCCCGCGGGATTGATACCGCGGCTCATCGCGGCGCGATCCAGGGCAAGGGCAGGACAATCGGAGTTCTCGGAACCGGGATCGACCGAATCTATCCGAAGGAGAACGCGAAGCTCGCGGAAGCGATCGTTGATTCGGGCGGCGCACTGGTGACACAGTTCCCGCTCGAAACGCCGCCGCTAGGAGAGAACTTCCCGTACCGCAACCGGATCATTTCGGGGCTCAGCTACGGAGTTCTGCTCGTCGAGGCGACCGACCGCAGCGGGTCGCTGATAACCGCCCGGCTTGCCTCCGAGCAGAACCGTGAGGTACTTGCCGTTCCCGGGAATATCACGTCGCGCAATTCTATCGGAACCAACTATCTGATCAAGTCCGGCGCCAAGCTCGTTCAGCAATGGCAGGACATCGTCTGCGAATTGCCGGTCGAGATCTCGTCCCGGATCCTTCCGCCGAAGCTTGATGATTCGATCCCGCAGTTGCCGAAGCAGCCGGGGCTTGCACCGGCGGGACTCAACGAGGTCGAGCGTACGGTGTGGTCGTATCTGCGACCCGACGAAACGCTTCACTTCGACGATCTCCTGGCGAAGTCCCGGATGAAATTCGGGGAATTGAACTCGATCCTCGTCGCACTCGATCTGAAGGACCTGATCCGTGTTCTTCCGGGAAACCACTATGCACGGAAGGTGTAAGCGGTGAGCGGTGAGCAGTGAGCAGTGAGCGGTGAGCAGTGAATGGTGAGCGGTGAGCGGTGAGCGGTGAGCCGTGAGCGGTGAGCAGTGAGCGGTGAGCAGTGAGCAGTGAGCGGTGAGCGGGCTGAGGATTTCGCCGCTCTGTTCGCAGTTATCAGATCGCAGCTATTCCGGATGTTTCGATTTGATCCGCAATTCGGTTCCGATTTAGCTAAGAACGGACAAGTGATAACTGATAGCGGTACGGCTTACTGCTCACGGCTTACTGCTTACGGCTCACGGCTCACCGCTCACGGCTTACTGCTCACGGCTTACTGCTCACGGCTCACCGCTCACTGCTTACTGCTCACGGCTTACTGCTGACGGCTTACTGCTCACCGCTCACGGCTTACGGCTCACGGCTCACGGCTCGGCGCTCACTGCTCACGGCTCACCGCTTACTGCTCACGGCTTACTGCTCACGGCTTACTGCTCACCGCTAACTGCTTACGGCTCATCGCTCACTGCTTACTGCTCACGGCTTACTGCTTACTGCTTACGGCTCACGGCTCGGCGCTCACTGCTTACTGCTCACAGCTCACGGCTCGCCGCTCACTGCTTACTGCCTGCTGCTCACAGCTCACAACTCACTGCTTACCGCTCACTGACCACCGACCACTGACCACTGACCACTGACCACTGACCACTGACATTGACACCGTCACTCCATCGGTGTTAGAACTCAGAACGTCAGCGCATTCGCTTATGCGTCTGACTTATTTTTTTCAGTAATGGCAAAGAATCTCGTCATCGTCGAATCGCCCGCCAAGGCGAAAACCATCAACAAATATTTGGGCAGCGACTACAAAGTGCTCGCGTCGATCGGTCACATCAAGGATCTCCCGATGAAGGAACTCGGTGTGGACGTCGACAACAATTTCGAGCCGTATTACGAAGTAATTCCGGACACGAAAAAGCGCAACAACAAGAAGACGGTTTCGGAGCTGAAGAAGGCGGCAAGGGAATCCGAAGCGATCTTTCTCGCGGCCGACCCAGACCGTGAGGGCGAGGCGATCTGCCAGCATCTTGCCGAAGAGATCGTGCCGAAAAAACCCGCGAAACCGGTCTTCCGGGTGATGTTCAACGAGATCACGAAGAACGCCGTTCAGGACGCGTTCAAGGAACCAAAGCAGGTCAACCAGAATCTTGTCGACGCCCAACAGGCCCGCCGCGTACTCGATCGACTCGTCGGCTACAAGGTGTCGCCGATCCTTTGGAAAACGATCGGCGGAAAGCTTTCGGCGGGACGCGTCCAGACCGTCGCCGTCAGGCTGGTGGTTGAACGCGAACGCGAGATCGAGAGTTTCGTCAGCACCGAATACTGGTCGGTGATCGCCAATCTGAGCGCGGCGCTTCCGCCGAAGTTCGATTCGAAGCTATACAAGATCGAAGAACTGACCGTAAAGACGGGCGGCTTCGACCAAGGGCTGAAAAAGACCGAAACGCATATCGACAACAGGGCGCTTGCAGAATCGATCGTCGAAGAAGCCAAACAACAGACTTTCACGGTCGATTCCGTCGCGACCAAAGAGCGCAAACGCAACGCGACGCCGCCGTTCATCACCTCGAAACTCCAGCAGGAAGCGTCACGCAAATTCGGATTCTCCGTGAAAAAGACGATGACCGTCGCGCAAAAGCTCTACGAAGGGATCGAGCTCGGAGCCGAGGGGGCCGTCGGTTTGATCACGTACATGCGTACCGATTCGACGCGCGTTTCCGACCAGGCCTTGAACGATGTCCGCGAATACATCGGCGGCGCATACGGCGAAAGCTATTTGCCCGCCAAACCCAATTTCTACAAGACCAAGGGAGGTGCGCAGGACGCGCACGAAGCGATCCGCCCGTCCGACGTCAACCGCTCGCCCGAGAGCCTTCGCCACCACCTTTCGCCGGACGAGTTAAAACTCTATCGTCTTATCTGGCAACGGTTTGTGGCGTCGCAGATGACGCCCGCCGTATTCGATCAAACGACGATCGACATCCGCGCCGGACGATTTATGTTCCGCTCGACCGGTTCCGTCCAGAAATTCGACGGCTTTCTCAAGGTTTACCAGGAAGGCCGCGACGAGAAGCCCGCGGAAGGCGATGACGACGATGAGGAACGCAAACTTCCGCGGGTCGAAAAGGGCGAGGTCCTGAAGCTCAATTCGATCACCGGCGACGAACATCACACGGAACCACCGCCGCGTTACACGGAAGCGACACTCGTCAAGGCGCTTGAAGAAAAAGGTATCGGCCGCCCGTCGACCTACGCGGCGATCATGACCACGATCCAGGATCGGGAATACGTCGAGAAACTCGAAGGCAAGTTCCACCCGACGCCGCTCGGGACGACGGTCAACGATCTTCTCATCGCCAGTTTCGACGATCTTTTCAACACCGCTTACACAGCGCGGATGGAGGACCAGCTCGATGAGATCGAGGATGGCAAACTGAATTGGCGCGACGCGATGCGCGGCTTTTACGAAAAGTTCGCGGCCGATCTGAAAGTCGCCGAAGAAAGCATCAAGAACAAGAAGAAGGCGTCGATCCCGACCGAGCATATCTGCGAGAAATGCGGCTCCGGGATGGTCATCAAGTTCGGCCGATTCGGTCAGTTCCTCGCCTGCTCAAATTATCCCGAATGCAAGAACACCCGCGAGATCTCGTCGATGAAGCCGAAAACCGAATCGACTGGTGACGGTTCAATCCAAAATCCGAAATCCGAAATCGAAAATGCGGAGGTTCCGCCTTGCGAGTTGTGCGGCCGCGAAATGGCGCTGAAAAAAGGGCGTTTCGGAGCTTTTTACGGCTGCACCGGTTATCCCGAATGCAAGAACATCCGCAAGATCGCGAAGGGCGATCAAAAGCCGGTCGCACCTCCTGTCGAACTCGATGAAACGTGCCCGAAGGACGGCGCGAAGCTCGTAAAGCGACAGGGCCGCTACGGCGAGTTCGTTTCTTGTTCGAACTATCCGAAGTGCGATTACGTAAAGCGGGAAACGCTCGGAGTCGCGTGCATGAAATGCAAGACGGGCGAACTGACGGTCAAGAAATCGAGGCGCGGAAAGGAGTTCTACGGTTGTTCGAACTATCCGAAATGCGACGCGGTCTATTGGGACAAACCGGTGGCGGTCCCGTGTCCGCAATGCAAAACGCCGTTCCTGCTTGAGAAGACGCGAAAGGACGGAACTACGCGCTATTGCCAAAATGAAGAATGCGATTATAAAATTGCCGTGTCCGAAAGCGGCAGTCCAGACACCAGCGAGCCTGATGTTTCGGCATCGGCAAATTGACGCACCAATAGTTCTTTAATTGCGGTCCCGAGCATCCTGCGGGATTCCGATCAGTTTGCGGCGGCTCATCGAAAGATGAACGAAAATATTCAATTTCTCCAGGCTTTTCTCAAGAACCCGCTGAAGGTGGGCTCGATCGCGCCGTCGTCGCCGGAATTGGCGTGTGCGATGATAGATGGGATCGTGCCCGCGAAGGATAACGTCGTAGTCGAACTCGGCGTCGGAACGGGAGCGATCACGAAGTACCTGCAGGGGATCCTGGAAGATGATGAATCCTACCTCGGAATCGAACTCGATCCGGATCTCGTTCGTTCACTGCGGCTCAAATACGGCGACCTGAAGATAGTGTGCGGCAACGCCGTGGACACCGTTGAGATTCATCGCCGATCGGGACTCGGCAAGGTCGGGCATGTGATCTGCTGCCTGCCGTTCGTTTCGCTCCCGAATGAGGTCGGCGAGCAGATCCTTCTCGAGATCGACCGCCTGATGCAGCGAGGCTGCACTTTCCGCACATTTCAGTATGCTCACGGATACTACATGCCGTCGGCGATCAAGCTGCGAGAATTCATGCGCTCCCGGTACGGCCGATCAAAGCGCAGCCCGCTGATCGTGAAAAATGTCCCGCCCGCGTACACGCTTACCTGGTCGACCAAATAGTTTGGGAAGTCTTTGAAGAGTTGGTAACGCCTGCGCTTGTCTGCAACGGGCCGCAGCTTTCGAAGCTTCCCCAACTTCCCCAACTTCCCAAACTTACTTGAAACGATTTCCGCATGAATTGCGTCTTTAGCTTCAGTCTTTAACCACTATTCAGGAGAAACTTAAGCTAATGTTACGACGCAGAGTAATCAGTGCGTTGCTGTTGACTGCATTTTTACTGCCGACGGCCGCGCTTGCACAATCCAAACCGATCTACACGGCGCCAAAGGACGTCATCGACAAGATCAAGGAAGAAGGGACGAAAAACTCGCAGGTGATGCAGACGCTCAGCTATCTGACCGACGTCATCGGCGGACGACTTACCAATTCGCCGAACATGAAGCGCGCCAACGAATGGACGCGCGATCAGATGGCGAAATGGGGGATGGAGAACGCGAAGATCATCGCGTGGGGACCGTTTGGACGCGGTTGGGAGCTGAAGCGTTTTTCGGCGCAGGTTTCCTCGCCGCAGTCCTTCCCCGTCATTGCCTATCCGAAGGCCTGGTCGCCCGGTCTCGATAAAGTGATCCCGCAACCGACTCCCGATCCGAAGGCCGCCAAAAAGAGCAAGACTCCGCCGGCACCCGTGGAGCCGGTCACGAAGCTCACCGCCGACGTCGTCTATCTCGACATCCAGAACGACGCCGACTTCGCGAAATACAAGGGACAGCTCAAGGGCAAGATCGTTCTGGTTTCGGGAGTTCGAGACCTGAAGGCCGACTTTCAGGGTTTTGGAACGCGTATGACCGACTCGGAATTGCTCGCAATGGCCGATGCACCGAATCCGGCCATGATCCAACGGGCGCCACAGGGCGGTCAGCAGCAGAATCCGCAGGCAGTCTCGCGCTTCATGGAACGATTTGTCCAGGCCGCCAAACGCATGAACTTCCTGATGGAAGAAGGTGCGGCAATGATCGTCGACAACAGCAACAACGGCAGCGGCGGAACGATCTTCGTCAGTGGGGCGTCAGTCGCGCAGGACATTCCGGCCAACCCGCAGGAAGCGTTCGGACAGCGACGTCTGCAGGCTTACCAAAAGGAAGCCGAGGCGAAGATGCTGCCGCAGATGACGATGGCGACCGAGGATTACAACCGGCTCGCCCGCATGATCAAGCAGGGCGAGAAAGTTCAGATGACTGTTGATCTCGCGGTTCAGTATCACGATGAAGATCTGATGGGCTACAACACGACCGCCGAGATTCCGGGCACGGACCTGAAGGACGAACTCGTTATGCTCGGAGGACACCTTGACTCATGGCACTCGGGTACCGGCGCGACCGACAACGCCGCCGGTTGCGCGGTTGCGATGGAAGCGGCCCGTATCCTGATGGCGCTTGGGCTCAAACCGCGTCGCACGATCCGCGTCGGACTCTGGTCGGGTGAAGAGCAGGGCCTGCTCGGATCGCGCGAATACGTCAAGCAGAACTTCGGTGAGATGCAGGGCGGAGGCGGAAACTTCGGAGGCGGAGGTGGCGGAACGCTCGTCAAAGGCGCTGACTATGACAAACTGTCCGCGTACTACAACCTCGACAACGGCACCGGCAAGATCCGCGGAGTCTATATGCAGGGTAACGACAAGGTCGCGCCGATCTTCCGCCAATGGCTAATGCCTTTCAAGGACATGGGAGCCTCAACCTTGACCGCGAACAACACTGGAGGAACGGACCATCTGTCGTTTGACCGGATCGGGCTTCCGGGCTTCCAGTTCATCCAGGACGAGATCGAGTACGATACTCGGACGCACCACTCGAACCAGGACGTTTACGATCGCATGCAGGCCGATGACATGCGCCAGGCCGCGATCATCATGGCCGC
>JAKQII010000072.1 GCA_029557535.1 Acidobacteriota bacterium | reverse complement strand
AAAACCCACAAGTACCGGCTCGACGTCAAGTTCGATGCCCCAAACGGAGAAAACGGTGCTTCGCACGCGGTCACGAAGCGCGATGATTTCGCCGGCCGATGCGCCGCCGCGGTTTGTCAAAGCGAGCGTGTGGACGGTCGACAAACCGGCGTTGCCGAGCCTAAATCCCTTTTCAAATCCGGAACGCTCGATCAGCCAGGCGGCCGGTATCTTTACCCGAGATCCGTCGGCGGGATAATGCGGAACGGACTCGATCCGGCGTTCGGCCGCAAGCATCTTGACGGATTCGAAAAACTCGCCGGAAACGACGGGATTCTTGAAAAACGAACCGGCGCTCGCTGAATCGGGACCGCCCTGACGAACGAGCATGCCCTTCGACGCACGGATCTCGCGAACAGCTTCGCGAACCGCCGGCAAGGTCGCCTTCCCCTCCGGGAACCGGTCCTGTAGGTCACGGTACGCGATCTCGGGCAGGCCGTCGGGACGCAGCCGATATGAGACCGAAAGGATGACGAAACGGCCGCGATCGTTAGTGTTGAACCGGCTGCGCCGGTACGCAAATTCACAATCACCGTTCGAAAGCGAAACGATCCCGCCGCCTTTTAGATCTAGTGCCCGCAACGTTTCGATCGTCTCCGAAACTTCCTGTCCATACGCACCGACGTTCTGCACGGGCGTCGCTCCAACAGTTCCGGGAATCCCGCTGAGGCATTCGATTCCGGCCAGTCCTTCCGCGACGCAATACGAACAGAAATCGTCCCAATCTTCGCCGGCACCGGCAGTAACGAGGTTGCGGCACCGCTCGACGCCGCGGATACCGATCTTGATCACGACCCCATTGAATCCGGCATCGGCAACAAGGAGGTTACTCCCGCCGCCGAGGATCAGGACCGGCAATGAACGTTCGGACGCGAATTCAATTCCCCGCCGGACGGACATTTCATCCGAGGCATTCACAAAGAAACGCGCCGCGCCGCCGACTCCGAAAGTTGTCAGCGGCGCGAGCGGCACGTTTTCGAGGATCTCGAATTCGTTCATCCGATCAAAACGGGATCTTCGGTATCTTGTTCTTTATCTTCTGTTCGACCTTTCGCTTCTCGGCGTCGATCTTTCCTTTGAGCACGCCGTCGAGCTGCCCGGCAAGGTCCGGATTGAGCTTCCGGAGTGCCTTCATCGTTTTTTCAGCGCCTTTTTTGTCGCCCGATGCGTACTGCGCCTCGCCAAGATTGTAGAATCCATACGCGAACTGGTCGTTGATCGTGACGACGCGCTGGAAGGTCGCGATCGCCTCCGCCAGTTTCCCGAGACCGCGCAGCGACCGGCCGAGTTCGTTGTGGGCGAAGTACCAGTCGTCATGCAGCGTGACCGCGCGCTGCAGCGCGACCGAGGCGTTGTCGTAATCCTTTAGCCCGTTCAGCGATGTGCCCAGGTTGACGAATGCCGAAGCCAGGTTCGGATTAAGTTCGGTGGCCTTGGTCGAAGCGTCACGCGCCTCGCCGAGATTCTTCGCGGCGTCGGCCTCGCGTCCGGCCTTGATGTCCTCCTCGGCGGCATGATTTTCAGCCCAGGCAATGTTCGAAAAATCCACCGCGTCGCCGCGCATGTCGGCCGCCGTATCGAGCCGTTCGGACGCTTTTTCCCAATTACCTTCTTTGCCGAGGCAATATCCCCAGCTCGAATACATCTCCGGATCGTCCTTTATGTACTCGGAGGCGGTCGCATATTCGGTGTTCGCCTGCGAGAACTGCTCCAACTGCCGGTACGACTCCGCGAGGTTCGCGTGCGCTTCGCCGTTCGTGTCGTCAATGGCAATCGTCTTCCGGTAACTCTCCGCCGACTGCGCGTAGCGTTCCTGATTGTACTGCGTCGTCGCGAGGTCGAAGGAAGCGTCGGTATATGAAGCGTCGACGAAAACTGCGCGCTGGTAATCCGAAACCGCCTGATCGGGATTCCCGGCGCGATTGTTCGTCGCTCCCCGGTAGTAATAGGCCTCGGCGTAATTCGGATCGATCTTCAGCGCGTCATCAATCAGTTTCATCGCCGATTCGGCATCGTTTTGCTTGAGGCGAACCAAGGCGAGATAGAGCTTCAGCTCGGGATCTGTGGGTTCTCCGGATTCAGCTTTGACCAGATTCGGTTCGGCTTTGGCGACCTCGCCCTGAGTATAGTAGAGGATCCCAAGCCGTGCGTTGACGCCATCGATCGACGTCGGCGACGCCGAAGCTTTTTCGTAATTTGCGATCGCCAGCGTCTCGTTGCCCTGCGATTCATAAAGCGAACCGAGCCCGGCGTACGCTTCGTAATTGTATTGGTCCTGCTTGATCGCGTTCTGGTACGAAGCCATTGCCTCGACCGGCTTTCCGGCATCGGAAAGCTCATCGCCCCGACGCTCGTACGCCTCGCTCAATCCCGCCTTTGCGTCGGTGTATTTCGGATTGAGTTTCAGCGTCCGTTCGAAGGCGGTGATCGCGGCGACCGTATCGCCGTTGTCGAGATAAGTTTCAGCCGCGCCGGCACTGTCGAGCGCTGCTTTCTGCTTCTGCGCCGCGGTCCGCGGATTCGTTTTTGCGACCGATTGGGGGTCTACCTTCTTGAACCGCGTCCGCGTCGATCTCGAACGCGCGGAAGCGATCTGCGTCCGCAACTTCTGCCTGGCTTTCCGTTGCCTCGCAACATTCCGCCGCGGCACGAAGCCGTTCTTCACCGCCGCCGTCCTTTTCTTTGCTTTCCGGTTTTCCTTGAACGTGTAGACGCTCGCGCCGCCCGAGAAATCGCCGGACGTCACGACGTCCTGTCCGAGCGCCGGCGGCAAGCCGGCAAAAAGGAACACTGCTACCAAGCCCGCTGAAACCAACCGCTTTAAGAACTTCAGAACCGCATTCATCTTCTTGAGTGATCCAAGGGAGAGCCGCCGGGGATCCGGCGGCCTTTCAAGTCTCTTTCCTATTGCCGAAGCCCATTGTTGGTGACGAGATCGAGGGTCCCGACAAGATCCGCCCGGTTCATCTTCTTGAGTTTCTCGTACTCCTTTTTGGCTTCCTTGATGTTGCCGCGACGGTATTCCGATTCGGCAAGATTATAGTGCCCG
This sequence comes from Acidobacteriota bacterium, assembly GCA_029557535.1. Classification (GTDB taxonomy): domain Bacteria; phylum Acidobacteriota; class Blastocatellia; order Pyrinomonadales; family Pyrinomonadaceae; genus JAFDVJ01. Next base: position 7,703 of record JAKQII010000072.1, on the reverse strand, counting down.
ACCGCGAATTTGTCGTCGACCGAAATCGCGCGGCGGAACTGCTTAACGGCATTGTCGAAATCGCCGTTCTTGCGATACGCGATCCCGAGCTCGTTGATCGCGGCAATCCAGTTCTTCTGAAGGTCGGCTGCCTTGGTCAGTGCTTCGACCGCGCCCGCGAAATCGCCAAGATCGGTCCGGACCATTCCGAGGTTAAGGAACGGTGCGGCCATTTTGTCGTTCATCGACACGGCCTTTTCGAGTGCCGCCCGCGCCTTCTCGAGCTTGGCCTTGTAATCGGCCTCACGGCGCGCCTTCAGATCAGTGATCGCGGCGTTGTAATAGGCCCAGCCGAGATTCGTGTAATCGATATAGTCAGAACTCATCGAAACGGCCTTCTCAAGGCTGTCAATCGAGAGTTTCCAGAAGCTGTCGTAACCCGGCGTTGCCGCGCGTTGACCGGCAACGTAACCGAACTTGCTGTAAAGCTCGGGATCGTTCGGGATGAACGTGGTCGCCAACCGATATTCGCCGATCGCCTCGTCGAGCTTGCGCATCTGCCGGTAAACGTCCGCCAGGTTGCCGTGCGCCTCACCGCTTCGCGGATTGATCTTAAGCGCTTCCTTGTATGACTTTACAGCTTCGTCGTAATAGGTCGAGTTGGGCCCTTGGTCGGTCGCGCGGTTGTAATATGCCGCTCCAAGATCGAACCATGCGTCGAAGTATTTCGGATTCAGCGTAACTGCCTGCCGGTATTCGGCGATCGCGTCCTTGGCGCGATCGAGACGGTCGTAAACCTCGCCGAGATAGTAATGGGTTTCGGGATTTTTCGGATCAAGCTGGATCGACTTCTGGAAGGCACTGATCGCCTCCTCATTCCGGTTCTGACGATACCGAACCATACCGATGAAGAACTGCGTTTCCGCGTTCTCGGAATTGGTCGCGAGCGCTTTCTGCAGTACCGTTTCGCTCTTAGCGATCTCGCCTGCCTGGAAGTAGTAAGCGCCGAGCGGACCGTTCAGTTCGGTCAGATCCGGGTCGAGCGCAAGCGCCTTTTCATAATTGGCGATCGCGGTCGCCGAATCATCCTTCGCGGCGGCAACTTCGGCTAGTCCGGCGTAGGCAAACGCGTTCTTCGGGTTGTTCCTGACCGCCTCGTCGTACAGGAGTTTCGCGATATCGGTCTGTCCCTTGACCATCACGTCGTCGCCCTTCCGCGTCAGAGCCTCACTCAAACCAAGCTTCGCGGTGCCGTTCTTCGCGTCGAGGAGCGCCGCTTCGCGGAAGAACTTCAGCGAATTGTCGATCTCGGCGTTCGTCAGGTAGTATTCGCCGACGCCCGCGAAAATCACTGACGTTTCCTGTGCCGTCTTTCGTTTGAACGCGACCGAATCCATCTGGATCGAGTTCGGATCAACCTCGACCGATTTGGCACGTTTTGGCGCGACCTTCGCGACCTGGACGTTCTGCTTGGCGATCCGGCGGGTGGTTTCCGCGCGCGCCGTTGACGACCGTTTCACGTTCGACGCCCGGAAGCCGGTCTTTACCTGATTGGATTTACGCGACGACTTGAACACGAACGCGCTCGAGCCGCCCGTAAAATCCTCGGAGGTAACAACGTCCTGGGCAAGAATCGTCGACGACGGCAAGCTGAACGCGGCCAGCAGCAAGAATGACAACAACGCTTTCCCCAATCGTGCTTGATTTCTCATATCGTCTGAAGTTCTATTACAGCCGGCTTGTTGGATGCGGCACTGTAGATTCGACGTTTACCGCGTGTATTTTTGCCTGAAAGAATGATACCACACAAACGGACGCCGTCTGTGCGGCAACTTCGATGGCGCAGATGCCTAAGTCGTAAGGAACAAACGCGTTCGGGAGCGGAACGTCGGTCGCGGTCCCGAATTGCAATGCACCGAATCCCCGGCCGACTTCAGCAATGATGTGATGCCGTTCGACGACCGGTAAACGGCGAGGTCCGCCTTTCGGTCGAAATCTCGGAAGTTTCCCGCAATCATGATGGCTCCATCCGCTCGCCACGGGATTCGCCATCGGCGGTCAACTTACGGAATGAACGAACCCGGCGTCGGCAGATCGCCTGATCCACCGAGTTGGGTCGCGGTAAACCCGTTTGCCGTCTGCAATATATACCAGATTCCCGAAGACGGTCTGTAGAGCGCGATGTCAGCCTTCCCGTCGCCGTCGTAATCGCCCGCGACAGGCTTGTCGTCGGGCAAACCGAAGCGGTTGATCGACGCATTGCCGGTGCTGCTGTTCTTTACGTACCAAACTCCGTCGGCCGCTCGGTAAACCGCGAGATCGGTCCGTCCGTCGCCGTCGTAATCAGCAGGAACCGGCGTATCGGTTGCAATTCCCCAATGTTCGACCTTCGCGTTTCCGGACGAGCTTTCGATGTACCACCAGTCTCCCGTCGTTGGTCGATAGATGGCGAGATCGGTCCGTCCGTCGCCGTCGAGATCCGCAACGACCGGCTTGTCGCCAGCGGCTCCGAACTGCCGGATCGCGGTCTCTCCGGCCGATCCGGTCCCGTACCAGACATTGTTCGAAGGCCGAAAAACGATGAAGTCGGATTTGCCGTCACCGTCGAAATCACCGGGCAGCGGAACATCGCCGGCGAGTCCCCAATGGACACTCAACTGCGTCGACGTCGCGGACGACAGATACCACCAGTCGCCGCTCGAAGGCCGATAGATCGCCGGATCGGTCTTGCCGTCGCCGTCGTAATCAGCCGGCGCGAGCACATCTCCCGCGGATCCGAATCCGATCTCCGATATCGTGCTGTCGGAACTTTGCCGAACGTACCAGCGATTGGTCGAAGGCCTGTACACCGATACGTCCGCTTTGCCGTCGCCGTCGTAATCGAATCTGGAACCGCCCGCGTTCGCGGCGAAAAGCCTCACGAGGGATATCCGCGGTACTCCGTTGAAAACACCGAATTCGCCGCCGGCGACGATCTTTCCGTCGGTTTGGATCAGGACCGCCCAAATCTTGTTGTTCGCACCCGATCCGATCTGAAAAGTGCCGTCGATGGCGCCGTCTACGTCGAGCCTCGCGAGCCCGCTTCGCTGTTCGCCGCCGACGCTCGTGAACTGTCCGCCGATTACGATCTTCCCGTCGGCCTGCAGCCTCAGCGATTCGACCGGGGAATTCGCCTGCTGGACGAATCCCGAGTCGAGCGCGCCGGTATCAGTGAGCCGGCCGATATAGGCCTGATTGTTGCTGCCGTTAACGGCGGTGAAGTTGCCGCCGATCACGATCTTTCCGTCCGGCTGAAGCGCCAGATCATGAACGTTTCCGTTGGCGCCGCCGATCGGATCGAACGTTGCGTCGAGCGAGCCATTCGCATTGAGCCGCGCGATGCGGCCGCGAAGCAAAGCGCCGATCTGAGTGAACTCGCCGCCGATCAGGACCTTGCCGTCTGGCTGAACGATCATACGATCGATCGTCCCGTTGATCGTCGGGGCCGAGAAAGTTCCGTCAATGATCCCCGAAGATGAATACCGAATGATCTTTCCGTTGCCGGAACCGCCGCCGGCGACAAGGATCCGGCCATCCCCGAGTACCGCGATGTCCGTCGGGTTCGCGAAGGCAGGTGCGAATGTCGGGTCTTGCGTTCCGTTCGATTCAAGGCGGTAAACGAATCCGCCGGAATACGCGACAAGGATCTTGCCGTCGGCCTGCAAACCGAGCCGGCGGATCGTCGCCCGTTCCGGGATCCCGGTCGGGACGAATCCGGTGTCGAACGTGCCGTCGGTATTGAACCGCACGACGGTGTTGCGCCGAACGCCGTTGGCGATGTCAAATCTTCCCGCGACGATGATCTTGCCGTCCGTCTGTTCAGCGATCGCCTGAGCGAGTCCTGTGTCGCCGACGAAAAGATCGACCGGCTGGAGCGTGCCGCTGGAATTGACGATTCCGATCTTTTCCCAGTTTCCGCCGGTGCCCCCGACAAGGATCGTGCCGTCAGAAAACTCATGCGTCACCGTGACGGTCCCGTCGTTGACTTGATCGTACGTGAACGCCCCGACGATATCGCCGGTTGAAGCGATGCGGACGAGGCGCGGCTTGGCGACCGTGTTGAACGTCGCAAAAGATCCACCGAGCAGGTAACTGCCGTCGCCCAAGACCTCGAGCGTCCGGATCTCGCCGCTTGCGCCGACGTTGTTTCCCATGAAGGCGAGGTCCACACTTCCATCGTCGTTTACCCGGCTGAATCTTCCCTGCGCGAATCCGTTGAGCGCGGTAAACGAACCCGCAACGACGATCTGGCCGTTCCCGAGAACTTCAAAGTCGTTGATCGCGCCCGTCGCGTGAACTCCCGAAAAAGAGAAATCGATGTATCCGGTCGGAAGCAAGCGCGCCAGTCCGGTATGGTTGAAGCCGATCCCACTCGCCCCGGCGATCAGGATCCTACCGTCGGCAAGCCGATTTACTTTCTGCACAGCCATCTGGATCGAATCGATCGAATTGAACGCCGGATCGAAATCCCCATCGGCGTCGATGCGGTAAACAGGAAGATGAATCGTCGTCGTCGGAGTCAGCCCGAGGACAAAATCGCCCGCCAGCAGAAATGAAGCGTCGGGAAGGATCTCGATGTCGTTGATAGTCCCGACGTGAAGGTAGATCTTGCTTTGAAGCGATGTATTGAAAGCCGTGTCGGCAGAGCCGTCCGCGTTCAACCGCGCAATGCCGCGCATCAGAAGCCCGTCAACGTATTGGAAATCGCCGGCGATCATGATCTTTCCGTCGGGAAGAATGCCGATGGCGTTCACCGAAACCGAAGTTCCGCCGGTGATCGGCGGCGGGACGAAGGCCGGATCGACGGTCCCGTCCGAATTGAGGCGCGCAATACTCGGACGGTAGAGTCCGCCGACGACGTTGAAGGTTCCGCCGATCAGCACTTTACCGTCGGGGCGGACCTCGCCGGCGCGGACACCGCCGTTCGCCGACCAGTTCCCGGTCCGCGCGATGTAGGCGTCGAAACTCGGATCGACGTCGCCCGGCGCACCGCCGGCAACGATGAATCCGGCCAGCAGAAAGACAATTGTGATCGCCATGACCGACGGGCGGCTTCTGATCAAGCTCGGACCGACGGAATATTCCCGATCGGAATACGGAACCATAATCCGAATTCTAACCCTACAGACGCAGAATTATCACGCTTGGCTACATTTTCAGTTAACAAATTTGCCAATCTTGCGTATCGGTCACGCGTAAGATAAATTTAATCATTGCCAAAAGTCCCAGTCCGGCGTCCGGCGCCGGCGACCTCAGCGTCACCGCGATCTGCCTGATTCCAATTGGGGTTCCCCAATCGATAAGGGACCGGGCGCAATCCAATCTTTTCTATACAAGGAGAAATCTGCCGACCATGAAAGCATTCGCCACTGAAGATCTCAGGAATCTGGCTGTCATCGGGCACGGCGACGCGGGTAAAACCCAGCTCGTCGCGTCGCTGATGTACGTTGCCGGCGCAACACCCCGCTGGGGCCACGTCGATGAAGGAACGACCGTCACCGATTTCGAAGAAGATTCGATCGAACGAAAGATCTCGCTCAACAACAACTTCGCCCACCTCGAATACAAGGACAAAAAGGTGAACGTGATCGACACGCCGGGTTATGCGGCTTTTGTCTCGCATGCGCGGCCGGCGTTGCGCGTCGCCGACCTCGCCATCGTCGTCGTTGACGGCGTCAAGGGCATCGAGGTTCAAACGGAAAAGACGTGGAATTACGCGAACGAGTTCATCCTTCCGCGCTTTATGGTGATCAACAAGCTCGACAAAGAGCATTCGGATTTCGGCCACGCGCTCGATACCGCGACCGAATCGTTCGCCCGCTCGGTGGTGCCGTTCACATTGCCGATCGGTTCGGAAGCGAACTTCAAGGGCGTCGTCGATGTCGTCCACCAGAAAGCCTACGAGTTTGACGAGAACGGAAAGGCGAAGGAAATTCCGATCCCAGAGACGGGCCGCGACAATTTTGAAAAAACGCGCGAACGGCTCGTCGAGATCGTCGCCGAATCCGACGACGCGCTGATGGAAAAGTATTTTGAGAACGGAACGCTCGAAGAGGACGAGGTCGTCGCGAACCTGTCGAAAGCGATCGCCGCGAGCAAGCTCTGTCCGGTCTATGCGGTCTCATCGACGACGCTCGCCGGACTTTCGGTGCTGCTCGACCACATCGTCGAATTCGGTCCGAACCCGGCGACGCACGAAACCGAATTCGGCTACGGCAATCCCGAAGGCGTCGGCGACCGACTTTCGCGCAAGTATTCGAACGACGAGCCGTTCTCGGCCTACGTCTTCCGCACGATCGCCGATCCATTTGCCGGTCGGATAAACGTCATGAAGGTCATCTCCGGCAAGGTCGCGTCCGACGCCACGGTTTACAATTCGAGCCGCGACGCCGCTGAACGGCTCGGCGCGCTGCACGTGATCAACGGCAAGACTCTCGACAAGGTCAACGAAGCGCGCACCGGCGACATCATCGCGGTCGTCAAGCTCAAGGACACGCAGACCGGCGACACGCTGTGCGACAAGGCGAGCGCGATCGTCTATCCGGCTGTCGAATATCCTGAAGCGGCGATCGCCTTCGCGATCGAGCCGAAGTCGCGTGCCGACGAAGAAAAGATCTCGGTCGCGCTGCACAAGATCCTCGAGGAAGATCCGAGCCTGCATTTCGATCGTGACGCCCAAACGAAAGAGTTCATCCTTTCCGGATCCGGCCAATTGCATATTGAAACCGTCGTCGACAAACTCCACAAGCGTTACCACGTCGAGGTCGATCTTCACCCGCCGAAGGTTCCGTACAAGGAAACGATCACGGCGTCGGCGGAGGTTCAGGGACGTCACAAGAAACAGTCCGGCGGACGCGGGCAGTTCGGCGACTGCAAATGCATCTTCGAACCGCTTGATCGCGGTGCCGGATTCGAGTGGGTCGACAAGATCTTCGGCGGTGCTATCCCGCAGAACTTTCGTCCGGCGGTCGAAAAAGGCATCATCGAAGCCGCAGCGAACGGCGCGGTCGCGGGATATCCGCTTGTCGATTTCCGCGTGACGCTCATCGACGGAAGTTATCACACGGTCGATTCCGACGAGCATTCGTTCAGGGCGGCGGGACGCAAGGCGTTCCGCGCGGCCATGGAGAAAGCGAAACCGACGCTGCTCGAACCGATCATGGATGTCGAGGTGTTCTGCCCGCAGGAAGTCTCGGGCGACATCATGGGCGACATGAACTCACGCCGCGGCCGCGTCCAGGGTATGGACATGCGCGGCAAGCAGCAGGTGATCAAGGCGCAGGTGCCGTTGTCGGAAATGCTCGATTATCAGTCGAAGCTGAATTCGGTAACACAGGCCCGCGGCAGCTATCACATGCAGTTCTCGCATTATGATCCGCTGCCGGGTAACCTCGCGCAGAAGGTCATCGACGACGCGATCGCGTCGGGCCGGGTCCGCGCGCACGAGGAAGACGAATAGGTTTCGATTTGCAATTTGCGATTTGCGATTGGCGATTGCGTCAACCAATCACGCTCCGGCGTGAATGAGAGTCTTCGTTGCGCCATTTGTCCATCACGCGATTGTCTCGGTTCGGGGCCGCGCTACGGCGCGGCCGTTTAATCGATCAACGGAGCCCTGATTCTGCTGCCCGCATTCCGCGGCCCCGCCTGCGGCTGATGTACGAGACTTTTCGGCGGATCAGGCG
>JAKQII010000043.1 GCA_029557535.1 Acidobacteriota bacterium | reverse complement strand
TTAACTACGCTGGCAGTGGGTATTTTCGGGTTGACCCAAGCCTGTGCGCAGCCGACCTGCCGGCCGATCGAGACGCGGCCTCCGAACGCGCCGGAGCAGAAACCCGCCTTCGTTGGGCAGACCCGGGTTTGCGAGGTTAATTCGAACGTATCGTTCGAGGTCACCGTGATCGCGAAGGGTCTTGTCAATCCGTGGTCGGTCGAACCGCTTCCCGATGGCGGATTTCTGGTCACCGAGCGACCGGGACGGATGCGCATCATTTCCGCGAACGGAGAGATCGGCGAACCGCTGACAGGTGTTCTGGCCGTCGGCCAGGGCGGTGTCACCGAAGCGAGCGCGGTCGGGGGATTGCCGCCGATCACCGCGCGCGGACAGGGCGGTCTGCTCGACGTCGCGCTGAGCCCGAATTTCAAAAAGGACCGGACGATCTTTTGGACATTTTCCGAAACCCGCGAGGGCGGCAGCGGCACGAGCGTCGCGCGCGGCGTGATCTCAAAGAACCAAAAGAGCCTTGAAAACGTGAAGGTGATCTTCAGGTCGGAACCGACCTACGACAACGGGCTTCACTTCGGTTCGCGCATCGTTTTTGCGCCGGACGGCAAACTCTTCGTCACGTTCGGCGATCGTTTCGATCTGGAGGTGAATCGGCCACGCGTTCAGAAACTCGACAATCATCTCGGCAAGATCGTCAGGATCAACCCGGACGGGTCGGCGCCGAAGGACAACCCGTTCTTCGGAACCGAGGGCGCGCAGCCCGAGATCTGGTCACTCGGGCACCGCAATTTGCAGTCGGCGACGCTCGACGACAAGGGCCGGCTGTGGACGGTCGAGCACGGGGCACGGGGCGGCGACGAGCTGAATCTGATCGTCAAGGGAAAGAACTATGGTTGGCCCCTGGTGACATTCGGAGAGGAGTATTCCGGACAGCCGATCGGCGGATCGACCACGGATCGTGAGGGATTTGAACCGCCGGTCTATTATTGGGATCCGGTCATCGCTCCTTCGGGGATGGAATACTACACCGGCAAGGCGTTCCCCGCGTGGCGCGGCTCGATCTTCATCGGCGGTCTGGCGTCGAAACGGCTCGTTCGGTTGGTGATCTCGGGTGAAAGGGTAGTCGGCGAAGAGCATCTCCTGACCGACCGCGACCGGCGCATCCGCGACGTCCGCCAAGGTCCGGACGGGTTCCTTTACATCGTCACGGACCAGGCGGATGGTGAGTTGATGCGAATTTCACCGTCCAAAAAGCAAAGTTAAACCCGGAAACGCATAGCCGCTGATGAACGCGGATGACGCGGACAACCCATTAAGCCGGATGATGGCGAATTGCGATTTTGTCGCAATCGACGGCCTAAGTTCCATCAGGTCTACACTTTCTGCGCATATCCGCGTTATCTGCGTAATCCGCGGCTAGATCGATCAACGGCGTTGTGGAGCCGAAGTGTCTATTGCGCAATCTCGGTTAAACGAAAAGAAGGCTTTCATCGTGCTTGATGTGCGCAATTCACTTGAACACACGGTCACGTCTCGATGCTTGTTTCGAGTGCCGTGATATCGGCCAGATCCCTGGGACGACCCGCTGCCCGCTTGTTTGTGATCAAATCGCTAAGTCCAATCACAGGGATCGTCACGCCCTCGATTGTCAACGCGATCCGATTGGCCCAGGCAGAATCGAAATCCAATCCGGAGACGAGCTTGGCGGGATGCCAATTTGAAACACCACCGAGGGAGCTGCAAAGTCACTCTCCTTGATCTCGTGCATCGGAGCTCCAAATTCCCGCAACGCGCGGAGAACCTTCGGTGCTGATTCGATGTTCGCGCGCACCCAAATGTCAAGGTCGCCCGTTGCCCGGGGAAAACCGTGTGCTGCGACCGCGTAGGCGCCGACGACGAGAAAGTCGACATTAGCGTCGTTCAATGCGACTAATATGTCGCGGAAGTCTTGATTGAATTCCATTTGGATCCTTGAACTTCCAAGCGGTAAGCGTTAACGGCCAGACCATCAGGACACGTTGCTCAGGACTGAACTGAGCATAGTCATCGTTCTGGCCTTCCTGCTCGAGCGTTATCTTGCGAATGTTGCTCCGACGGATCTGCGAGATCGTTGACTGCTTCATGCGTTCAGTTTAGCACTGCTCCTGTCGCGAATGGTATCGATTTGTTGGGCAGCATGGACAGCATGCTGATATTGCGGATCTGCCGACCAATTCCATCACCGAAAGACTCACCGCTCCGCGACGATCGTCTCCTCGATCAGCTTACCCGAAGCTCGTTTGCGGATCTCGAGGCGTCGCGCCGGAGCGGCCGAATCGAGCAGTCCGGCGACGTTTGACGTCATCAACCTGACCTCGGCGCCGCGTTTCTGAAAGTCTTCGAAGACCTTGTCGAAGGCGGTGTTGCGCTGATCGAGATTGACTACCGTCAATTCCGAAAACTCGCCGTCCTTGACGCTCGTCGGCGATCCGCCGGACAGTTCGAATCCGTTTGTAAGAAGAATGTTCGCGCCTTCGATCCGATACCGCGCGCCGGCTCCAAGAAACGGCAGATCGAGCACGCGCCAGCCGTTTTCGCTCCGCCATTTGAAGCGGTCCGATCCGACGGATCGCTCGCTCGCGAACCGTTCGGCAATAAGCGTTTCGAACGCCGCCTGATCGAATTTTCGCGCATCGGCAAGCGTCACGATGACGGCCCGGTCGGTCTCGAAAAAGAGCGGCGATTCGAGGATCTTCGGCCGCGAGAACGTGACGATCGATCGCGGCTTCGCGAAAAGTTCCGAGATCGGGCGCGGCGCTGCGGTTTCGATCGGAGCGTCGACCTCGATCTCCTCGTCGATCGCCATCTCGAACTTGTCGCCGTAGATCGAAGTGCTCGATCCGCCGGTCGTCGAGCCGACCGGTTTGATCGCCTTTCTCGTGAACAACGCCTCGCCGATCGCCTTGTCGATCGACGCCGGATCGGCAGAACGAACCGAATAAAGCGGCGCGTCGGTCGGGATGAATTTCAAGGCGTCCGCCACGGATCTCGCATCGAGGTTGCGCTCGTTCCCGATGCCGTCCGTTAGGAAAACGCGGCGTTCGGATACGGATCGTTCGTCAATGCCGATATCGAAGAGGCCGGCGCGCACCGTGGCGAGCTCCTTCTGGTCCGACATCAGCCAGTAGTGTTTGAAATAATAATCGCCGTTGAGCGCCGCCTGATCGACCCAGACGGCAGCCAGCCGCGGCTTCAGATCCGACGCCAACGCTTTGAACGAAGGCTCGTCGGCGAGCGACGACATGCCGCGCCTGCCCTCGATATTGATCAGTGCCTGACGGATGAGATCATCACGCGTCGAGACGATGAGCCGCCCGCGTGAATGCGTGAAGATGAGCCGTTGAGCCTGTCTCGCCGACGTGCGGTAGAGCGTGCTTCCGTCCGGGAGTTTCTCCGAGTCGAATTTGCCGCGGTTGAGCGCGAGCTGCGTCGTCTGGAAGACCGTGTCGGACATCGGTGCGACGATCGCGAAATCGAGTTTGCCGATATCGTAAAGCGCGAGCGCGGCGCGTTTGTCGGCGAGCGTGGAAAGCGTCCCGGCGTCGAAGTCAAAGCCGGCGGAATTGCTGAATTCCTTCAGCCGCGACGCGAGCTTGATGCCAAGATGGCCGTTTGAAAACGCAGCCATCGTCTCACCGGACGCGAACGTTTTGTACTGGTCAGACTCGCTCACGAGCTTGATGAATTCCGGCAGGTTCTCGACCTGAACGTAAACCAGGGCTCCGCGCGGAAGATCGGACGCGGGCTCGAATCCGTTCGACTTTCGGGCACCGGCAACGGCGAGCCCGATCAGCGTAATTGAAAGCAGCAGAATTGAAATCTTGATCTTCATTGTTGCGTCGTCCTGTTTCCGTCGATCACCAGATCGGTCGCGGGTTTTGGCTGCGCGGCGATGAGCTTTTTCAAGGCCGCGATGCGGTCGGCGCGTCCGCCGTCCTTGCGGGCACGTTCGAACTCGAGCGCCCGGCCGAGGTCGCCGACGGTTTCGGCGGCCGTCGAGAGCACATCGAGAACGTCGTCCGGTTTGGCGCTTGCCAGCGATTTGCCCAATTCGAGCGCGGCGAACGGCAGCGCTTCGCGTCCGTACGCCTTGACGAGTCCGGGCCGCGCGTCCGAAACCGCGTTCGGATCAGCAAGCAGCGAATTCACGAACCATTTCGAACGGCCTTCGGTCGCAAAGACCCCGAGGTAGTACTGCGAGAACGCATCGAATTGAATATCCGGAAGTTTGTCCTTTGACCCGGCGCGTTCAAGTTCGGCGCGAGCCTGCCATCGGAGCGGACGCGTCGTTGCGAAGTCGTCGACGACGGCGATCAGCAACCGCATGGCGGTCGGCTTGTCGGAACTGACGATCGCCTTCGCGTACGCGATGCGGTCGGACGCGCTTGCGTCCGGGGCCTCGGCGAGAAGCTTTCTGAACAACAGCGCCGATCTGGGGTCGCCGAGATCGTCGCCGGTTTGGGCGGCGATCCGCATCCGGGCCGCGAGATCCGAAGGCAGTTCGCGATCGTAGTCGAAACGGGTCGGATCGGCCAGCCGTGATTTAACGACCGGGAGCGACGCGATCTCGCGTGCCGCGGATTCGCGACGGTCGCCGGCGATCTCGGTCATCAGTGCGATCATCCGCTTGGCGCCGTCGATATTGCCCGCGTCCTTCATCGCCTTCGCGAGTCCGATGAAATTCGCGGCGTCGTAGTCGCTCAACGCGATCCTGCGGGCGAAGAACGACATATTCAGCCGTGGTTCGATCTCGCGCAGCTGGTTGAACCGTTCGAGACTCGGAGGACTGATCGCGGTGACCGCGTCAGGAACATCGATTCCGATGAACCGTTCGGCGTTCGCGAGCACGTCCGTACCGGCCTTCGCATCGATCTTGATCCGCATCACACGCATCCAGACCGGACGCGGGTATCGGCCGTCGATCCATCTCTCGGCATCCGTGAGCAACGAACCCGCGTCGGTCAAGGCGCCGCGCTCCATCATCGAATCGAGCAGCGTATGGGCACGTTCGAGCTTCGGGGAATCGACCTCGCTGTCGCCGAAGTTGTTCGCATGATCGTAAATCGCCTCGGCGACCGAACGGTTGCGGAAGGCGCGCCGGAACATTGCTTCGTAACCGTAATTCGAGCGGCGGGGCTCGCGTTCGGCGCGGATCATGATCGCGAGGAACGGTTCGCGCCTGACGCCCTCGAGGATGTCGGCCATCGTCTCGGCGATGTCGGGCGCGCGGCGCGCCGAATTGCAGACGGCGAGAAAATACTTTGCAGACGCTTCCTGATCGTCGCCGAACGAATCGGCGATGGCGACGACCAACGCGCGGACGTCCTCGGAATACTCGCTCTGGGAAGAAACGACCGGCGCCAGCAAACTTCGGCCTTCGGCGGCGATGTCGAGCCGCGCAAGCATTTCCATCAGGCTCCGGTCGTCGTTCAGATCGCCGCGATCGATGACCGACCTCCATTTCTTGGCGGCTTCGTCGCGGTTTCCGAGTTTCCAGAGCGCCGCGCCGACCGCGGCCGCGTTGTCAGCGCTCTCGAGCGCGAGATTGTCGACCTCGGTCGCCAATCTGAATCGTTCAAGCGCCGCGGCCGGATCCTTTTTCTCAAGGTAATAAACGCCGAGATTGAACTGTTCCGCAGCGCTTCTGGGCAGTCCTTCGGTCATCGCCGGAACGAACTTCGCCGCCTTTTGGTCGCCTTGGGCCATCCGCCAGCGACCGTAGTCCTGCGCGATCCGGAACCAGTCCTCACCGGTCGGAACGTCATCGGCGTCGAATGTCTGGGCGACAAGCCGGCCGATCGGCATGAACTTCAGCGCGGCGTCGAAATATGCCGTCGCCGCGTCGCCCTTCTCGTTCAGCGCATAGACTATCTGCGCGTGCCGGGCGACTTTCCAGCCCTTGTCCCCGGAAGACGCATCGACGGCGCGATGCGCGTCCTCGGCCATGCCGCGACGGACGAAGAAGTTGATCAGGGCGTACGGGTGTTTCGTCTCGGTGCGCGCCAGCGACTTGAGTTTTTCGGGGTCCGTTTCGAGCAGGATCGTGAAATACCGATCGAACATTTCGGAATTTGCCGCCGTGCCTTCCCAGATCTCGGTCAGCGCCGCCAGTTCGGCTCCGCGGTTCCCGACAAGCCGGGCCGATTCCGCTCTCGTCCGGGCGTCGGCTCCGAATTTCGCGGCCGCGTCGAATGACTTCTGATAGGCACCGCGCTTCTGATAGAAGTCGAGCAACTTCGCCCGGTTCTGTTTCGGATCCGCTTGGGCGTCGGCAATCAGCATCATTTCCTCGATGTCCCCAAAACCGGCACGGCGGGCCAGATCGCGAACGATCGCCGAAGCCTTCGCCCGGTCCTCGCCGGTCAGTTTCGCATCGATCCGTTTCGTCAGATCCTCGTGAAGAGCGGTCAGTTCGACGTCGTTGGCGGTTGTGCCGGCGATCCCGCCGATCGTCTCGACGATCGCCGTTTCGATGATTCCCCGACGCCGGTTGGCCTCGACCTTTCCGTTCGTATCGGCGGAAGCGGCGACCGCAATGTATTTTGTCCGCAATTCCCAAAGTTGCGTGTTGATGTCCGCCAGCGAGATCTCGCCGCGGACGGCGTCGGCGTACGCGCGGATGTCGGCCGCTTTCGGATCGCCCGACATCGGATCGGACCGAAGTTCTTCGAAGGCCTTCTTAAAGATCTCTTTCGCCTTTTCCCGGTCTTCACGGGCGGCGCGCCGCGCCTCGTCGAATTTGTCCTTGTCCTTCGACGGCGCGGTTTCCTGCGGAAGTTTCGCCCGGACGGCCTCGATCTCGTCGGTGCGTCCGGCGAGCTTGAGAACGTCGATCTTGCGGCGCAGGATCGCGGGTTCGTTGTTCGAGAGTTCGAGTGCGCGGTCGATCCGTTTCAGCGCGGCGTCGTAGTTTGAGCGTTTGATCTCGATCTCGGCGGCGGACATCTGAAGTTCGTCCATCTCCGGCTGGTTGAGGATCGCCTTGTCGTATTCGGCGATCGCGCCGTCGGCGTCACCGGAGGCATCCTTGAGCCGCGCAAGGATCACGCTCCACCTGTAATTCTTGAAGCTTTCCGCCGCGAGCTTTTCGTAATAGGCAAGAAGCCGCGGACGGCCGCCGTAGCGTTCCGTGTACTTGATCGCCTTTTCGGTCAGCCACTGGTTTGCCGGATCGGCATTGATCAGTTCGATGTACTGATCGGTCGCCGAGTCATAATCTTCGAGGCGCGTGTAAGCATCGATCATCAACTCCCGAAGCCCGGCGACGCGGTAATCGAGCAGCGCCTTGCTTTTTGTCTTTGCACGAAATGCCTTCACCGTATTTTCAAAGGCGGCACGCAGCCGCGAGGAGTCTTTCGCGGCGATCGACGACTGAACAAGAGCCTCGAATACGCTCGCGTTTCCCGGATCCTCGGTTTGCAAGCGCGAGATCTCGGCGACCGCGATCTCGGGTTTTCCGGCATTCGAAAGCGTCTCGGCCAGTTGCCCGGCGAGCGCCGGTCTGAAGCGGCCGCGGCTCTTTCCGAGCGCTTCGCGAAGAACGTTCGCGGCCTCGTCGCCGAATCCGGTCCGACCGAGGAAGTTCGCTGACTCGATGATCGCGCCGTAGTTTGTCGGGTTCTGCTTGAGGAGTTCGAGGACGGCGTCGCGGGCTTCGTCGCGGCGATCTTCGTCGGCGAAGCTTTCGGCGATCTCGATCCCGTTCTTGATCCGCCGTTTCGCACTCGTCGAAGTCTCGGAAATGCGGCGCATGACCGCGCGTTCGGCGTCGCCGCGATTGCGTTCGCTGAAGAATTCCCGGGCTTCCCTGAGCAGGCCGGCGTCGTTGGTCGATGCGACCCCGTCGAGAATCAGCCGCTCGCCTTCGGCCGTTCGTCCCGAAGCGTCGAGCACTTCGCCGTATGTGACCGTCAATCGCGGATCGTTGTTCGTCCGTGCCGCGACTTCGCGGAATGCCGAGTCGAACATGGCCGGATCGTTGGCGCGTTTCGCGAGACGGACGAGATGTCCGCGCGACTGATATTCCTTTTCCGGGTCTTTGAGCGCGGAAATGAACTCGCGCAGCGCGCCGGTGTGGTCACCGAGAGATTCGCGGATCGAACCCGCCTCGAACGCGAACATCGTTTTGTTCTTGAGCGCGGCCCGGGTCTTTTCGATCGTCTTCAATGCCTCTTCGTATTGGTAGTAATCCCATTGGACGCTCGCCGTCTCGAGGTACGAATCGCGGTCGCCCGCCGCGATCGAGATGATGCGCTGCCATTCGGCGTTCGCGTCCGGGTATTTTCCTGCCTCAGCAAAGATCTCGCCGGCGGTCGTCCGAAATTGCGAGTTGTCGAAATAGGCATCGGCCCGCTTGTGCGCCAGGTTCGCGGCGCCTTCGAGGCGCGACCGGTCGCGCTGGCCGAACGAGCGTTCGAGTTCGATCAGCCGGTCGTTGAAGTCGGGAGTCGACGGATACGCCTCGTTAAGTCTCGCGAACGAGATCGCGGCCGACTCGAATTCCGACAACCGCGACGAAGCCTCGGCGCGGAACAGTTCGCCGATCGTCGTGTTTTGCGAAACGGCTTTCTGCAGCGAACCGCGGAGCTCGCCGCGTTTGGCGAGATCGTTGAGAAACTCGGTGCGGATCGACGTCGATTCGAAGAAATTCTCGGCGGCCAAGCGGCGCCAGTCCGTCTCGTTCTTCATGCTGCGGTATGTCCGCATCAGGCCCTGGACGATCGCCATATTGTGCGGGAACCGTTCGTGCGCCCGCTTGTAAAGGCTCACCGCGAGGCTCGGTCCGATGTTGTTGCCGTTCGCGAAATTGAGGAAATCCTCGGCCTCGGATTCTTCGAGCCGTCCCGCGAGATCTGTCGCAAGATCGTTGAACTCGCTCGTCCGTTTCTGGCGGAGAAGGAACCGGGCGAGCTTGTCCTGCCACGATCGCGACTGAAATCGCGCCAATGCGGCACGAAAGACCGCGAGCTGCTCGTCTGTCAGGCCGGCCGATTCGAGCCACGACAGACGGCGTACATAAAGCCATTCTTCGTCCGGGTATTTCCCGATCTCGTTCGAATAGACGCTGAGGATCTCGGCGACCTTCTTTTCACGCGAATACGATGCGACCATCCGGTCGAGCGCTTCCGCATAGGTCACGGGTACTTCAGTCCGGTCGAGAAGATCCTTGACCCGCGGCGTTGAATCCTTCTTCGGAATTTCGATGCCCGAATTGCGGTCGGACGGCGCGGACCCGGACGGCGCGAGCGGTTTGTGCTGTGCACCGAAATGATCAAGCACCTTTTGCAGCGTTTCGCGTTCACGCTGACCGTCGCCGCTGGCCGCGAATGCATCGGCGAGCTTGATCGCGGCGAGCGGGAAATCGGCCGATGCTTCGTACTTCGAGGCGAACTCGTCAAGCAGCGACGACGCGACCTTCGTCTCTTCCTTCGCCGCGTAGAGTCGGATCAGGTCGAGAAACATTTGCGCGAGCAGCGGCGACGTTGGGTCCTCTTCCTTGAACGCGAGAAAAACGCGGTACGCCGCGGCGCGATTGAACTCGGCGCCGAGCTCGTTCTCGATGCGGTCGAGGTTTCCGCCAGGATTCGTATCCGAAAAAAGGAGCGACAGGATCCCGGTCAGGATCCCCGGATCAGTGTCGGCACGCGCGACGTCCGCATAGAAATCGAGATCGCCCTTGCCGATCGGAATGCGCGTCTTTCCCGCGTCGGCGAACATCTCGAAAAGCTGGTAAAGGACCTGGCCTCGCTTTTCGCTGCCCTTTTTGAAATCGTCGCGCAGCACCAGCGTGTAAAGGAAACGCGACGCGTCGGCGGCGTCATTCTCGCGGATCAGCATCCGGGCGACCAGGACAAGTTCGTCGGTCGTCCACGACTTCTTCGCGGCCTCGAGCCGCTTTGAGATCGATTCGAAGGTCTCGCCGTCAAGTCCGTAGTCGTAATTGGAGAAATGGGCGTATCTGACGGCGGCATCGACGTTCGAGGGATCCTTTCGGAAGTTGTCGCGGAGCTCGCGGCCGTAGGCGCGGAGCCGGTCGCGGCCGTCGAGAAAATCGTAGAAATCGCGCGAAAGGTCCTCGTCCCAGAAGGGGCTGAACGACTTGATGTAAACCTGTTCGGCCTCATCTTCGCGGTCGAGTTCAACGAGCGTCGCGATTTCCTGTTTGAGCAACTCGTGTTTTTCGTCGGCGAACGCCGCCCGCGCACCGCGGATGAGCTCGAGTCTGCGTTCCGGGTCGTACTCGTTCTCGATAAGCTGTTCGAAGACGGCGTAATTCCCGTCGTTGTCCTCGGCGACGCCGCCGAGATAATCCTTCGAAAGGAAGCGGCCGAGAGCGTGTTTGCGGGCGACCGCCAGCAGTTTGTTGAGCGCCGTAGGGCGTTCTTCTGCGCTGCCGTTCGCGAGCCGAAACGCCCAGACTTCCGCCTGCGCTTCGAACGATCCGCGGCGCGCGTAGAAATCGGCGAGCAACGCCGTCTTGTCGGTTCTGACACCCGCAAGGGTTTTCAGCGATTCCTCGGCGACCGCGTAATTGCCGACACGCTCGGCGACGTCCGCCAGTTTTTCGAGAAGCTTCGGGTCATCGCCGGCATCGTTCCGCAACGCCTGTAGATTCGCGAACGCTTCGACCAGCGGGATCGGGACGCTCGCCTCCGTGCCGAAGAACGATTCGCGTTTGAACGTCGCCTGCTCGAGCTTCGAATCGATGTCGACGGCGGAAACCTCGCGCCGGTTCGAGACAAGGGCGGTGATCGCCGTCGCGATCAGAACGATGATGAAAAGTCGGCGTGTCATGATCCGGTCACCTCGATCGTGATCTCTTCAGTGGTTTGGTTGTGCGCGAAATCCTCGGCCGAGACCGACAGCGTGTAGCGTCCTGGCGCGAGACTGTCGGCGATCCGCAGTTGTCCCGCATTCGCCTTTTTGTCGGACGACCAGTAAAGCCGCACCGGCTCGCAGCCGAACATCCGCGCCGTCAGCCGCGCCGTGTCCTTGTCGGAAAGAACGCGGACATCGAGCAATTCTCCCGGACGGTAAGCGCGGTTCTCGACGTTGATCCTGACCTTAGGCGCGCGGCTGTCGATGACAAACGATTTTTCTTCTTCGTAAGCGATGCCGTTGCGGTCGGTCAGGATCAGGCGGCATTTGTACGTGCCGTCAGTCATCCAGTCAGGTGCGAGAAAGCGCGTTTCCCAGAGCTTCTCGGCCGCGTCGAATTCCAGCCGCAGCGTCTCGCCGAAAGGCAGAACGGCGGTGACACCGGTGATCGATTCGTCGGTCCGGACACGGATCACCGGATCGCCGGGCTGGATCAGACGCGGCCGAAGCAGCGCTCGGGGGGCGGCAAGAAAGGCGGTATACGGCGTGACGATCTTGTATTTTTCCGAGAGCGAGATGATCTCGTTGATCAGTTCTTCGCTTTCGCCGTTCTCGTTGATCACCCGAAGCAGCGCCGCGATCCGCGCCTGCGCCCAGAGCCGCGGAAGAAAGCCGTGCGTCTCGTCGAGTTCGGGAAGATCGATGGTCTTCCGGAGCGCGATCCCGTCGGCCGTCGTCAGGCTGAACGTCTGCGGCTGAGGCTTTTTGTACCGGCCGACGTAGCGGATGTCGGAACCGAAGAACGAGCCGGGAGACGATTCGTAAACATTGTAGAGATTGGCATCGCCGCGCAGATCGGGATTGGTGACGCGCGGCGCGCCGAGCCGGGCGAAGAACAATCTGAGCTTTGATTCGATGTCCTCGGTTTCGCGCGCGTATTCGACCATGCCGCTCGAGTTGGCCGCGAGCAGATCGAGCAATTCGGTGTCCGCGCCCTCGCCGACCGCGAATGCCGAGAACCGCGCCGCCGAGCCTTTGAAGATCTCGGCGATCGTCTTTCGTTTGACCGTTTCGCGGGTCGGGTTAGCGTCCGTGATCATCACCACCTCGACCGCGCCGCCGGCGAATTTTTTCGATTCGTCGCGGGCCGCGCGGACGGCCTTTGCGATGTTCGATCCGCCGCCGAGCGTCGCCGCCTTGACGAACTTCATCGCCGCATCGACCGAATCGGGCGTCGCCGCGACGGGCTTCGGTTTGAAACCGGAAATATCGTCGTTAAAGAGAGTCAGCGTGAACTCGTCTTCCGGCTTGAGCGAGTGAACGAAAAAGTCGAGCGCTTCGACGGCGCTTTTCATCTTCTCGCCGTACATCGAGAGCGAGTTGTCGAGAAAGATCGCGAGGCGCTTCGGCGGCCGCGGTCCTTCGGCGCGCTTGGCGAAGATCGCCTGCGCCTGGAAAAAGCCGTCGGCGTTCGTCTCGGCCGTTCGCGGGTCGCGCAGATCGTAGGCCGTGATCCGCTCCGGCGCGCGGTAGGCGACGACCCCGAGTTCGTCCGCGTTGATCGCCGAGTTGTACGCGAAGTCGAAATCTTCCGACAGATTGAAGTTTGAAGCCGCAAACTCGCCGGTAAACTCGTTCGGCGAGACGGTGCTGATCCTGAGCGGGTAGGCCGTACGTTTGGCGTCGGAAGGTGCGATGGCGTGTTCGCTCGCGACGTGCACGCGAAGGCTGAATGCGGCGACCGATTGGCTTTCGCCCTCGTTCGGTTTGAGCGGGATCGTGATCCGGGAAACGAGATCGTTGATCGCGAGATCCTCGGTATATTCGAGCTCGAGCCGTTTCGTGCCGTACGCGTTGATCGGAAAGATCTTTGCCGAAAAACCGCTTTCGGTGTCGCTCTCGTCCGTCGATTGCAGGATGCCGGGATCGATCACCTGGTTCTTTATCGATTCGTAAAGCGCGTTCGCCCGGCGCTTTTCGAGCATCACGCCGGGAATCCGCTGCGTATTTTCCCAGACGGCGAAATCCGAGACGCCGGACTCGCGCGGAAGGGCGAAAATATACTGGCCTTCGAGCGTCCGGTCGGTCTTGTTCTCGAAGATCTGGACGATCCTGACCGTCGCGCGGTTGTTGTCGATGGCGACGTCGACGTCCATTTTCGCGAGCGCGAGAACCTTCGGATCAGGCCGGTCGGCATCGGTCGGGATCAAGGTGCCCGATTGCGTGAAGCCGCCGGTGACGAAACTGGCGATCAAAATTAAGCTGGCGAGAGCGCGTTTCATAGCGTTTCGAAGTATTTGGAACGGATGCGCGCCGCGCCGCTTGCGGTTCCGACGACGATTCCGTCGTTCGCGGCGGCGACGCTCATCACGGTTTCCGAAGGCAGGACGTCGGCGATGCGCTTCCATTCCTGCGTTTCAAGATCAAGAATGCGAAGGCCGTCGAGCGTGCCGGCAAAAAGCCGCCGGCCGTCGGTGGCGAGCGCGTTCGGGTTAACGACGAATTTTCCGGTCTCGGCGCGGAATGAACGGATCTCGCCGGACGGCATGAGCTCGAAGATCCCGCCACCGTATGTGCCGATGAAGATCCGTCCGCGGACCTCGGTGAGCGCGGTTACCCAGTTCGTATCGAGGTCCGAGTTCGAATCCTTGAAGATCCGTTCGACGCGTCCGCCGGTGATCTCCGCGAGCCCGCCGAGCGTTCCGACGAAGAGTTTTCCGCCGGATTCGAGGGTCGCATAGGTCGAATTGGAGGGCAGGCCGTTTTGCGCCGTCATCAGCGCGAATTCGCCCTTCTGACGGAGCGCAAGGCCCTTTGACGTGGCGACGGAATCGCCCGAAAAATGCGTGACGGACCGGCTTGGCAAAGACTTGCCGGTCGTGATGTTCACTGGATTGAACCCCGGACCAAATTCGATAAGTCCTTTCGACGTCGCGGCGCGGACCGTGGTCGAGGTGTTGATGAAATTGATCTCGCGGACGTCCGCATTTTCGATATGCGAGAGCTTCCGTCCCTCGAGGTTGAGGACGTCAATGCCGCCGCGGAAGGTGCCGATCCAAAGCACGTCGTTGCGGTCGGAGGCGACCGCTGACACGAAATTGTTTGAAAGGGCGTTCTCATCGTGATCGGAGAAACCGCGAAGGCGCGGGCCGTCGAGACTCGCGATCCCGTCATCGGAGATCAGAAACAGATTCCCGTCGGCGACGGCGAATCGTGCGTTGGCGGTCAGCGACGCGGTGGCCGCGATCGGAGTTGCGGAGCGTCCGACCGAAAAGACGCCGCCAATTTCGGTCGAAAGCAGTATTTCGTCGCCGCGTACCGCGGCCGACGTCACGTTCGCGAGCCGCGTCAATGTCCCGAAGCTCTCGCCGTCGAGCCGCGCGAGCCCGAGATCGGTCGCCGCGTAAGTCTTGCCGTCGCGGCTGAAGGCCGAGACGACCCGGTTCGATGGCAGCCCGTTGGCGGTCGTGTAATGCGTCCAACGGCTGGCGCCCCGAATCCACAGGCCGTTCGCGTACGTCGCGACAAACAGTTCCGAGTCGTCGCCGGCGATCGAAGTCACGCCTTTGATCGAACCTTCGTCGGTCGTCAGTTCGTAGAATTTCGCGCCGTCGAATGACAGCAGCCCGCCGTTGAACGTGCCGATCAGGAGTTCGCCGGGCGTCGGCAGAAAGGCGTTGATCGCCTGCGGATTGCGATCGGTGAAACGATAGAGCCGAAAGCCGTTTCCGTCGTACGCGACGACGCCTTTCGACCGGGTTCCGATAAAGAGCGTATCGCGGAATTCGGCAAGCGCCGTCAGATCGCTCTCAGGAAGTCCGTCGAGCACCGAAAAGCGTTTTTTGAGTTTTCCGTCGGCGGCGTATTCGACGAGTCCGCCGCTCGTCGCGGCAAACAACGAACCGCGGAACGATGCCACGGCGCGTGTTTCCGAGATCGTCTGGATCAGCGTGATCTGATCGTTAGTGTGAGGAGTGAGGTCGGTCATCTCGAAGGCGACCGTGTTCTTGTATTTTGTCCGCGCGGATTCTTCCAACAGGGAATCGCCGACGAGCTTCCGGATGCGCAGAACCTCGTAAACGCCGAGGCAAACGACGGCTACGACAGCGATGAGAACGGCGGATTTGCGGATCGATAAGGTCATTGTCACGATTATCGTCGTCCCTGCCGCGGCTGTGTACGGGCCAATCTACGAAGCATTGTCGTGGATATCCACAGTCACGGGCTTGGTTAACCGAAAAATGTTTTCGTCGCCTTCACGGTGCCAGTCGACGTTGGCGTCGATCAACTCCGCGCGGGCCCTGATATTTGCGATCCCGCGGCCGTCCTTGCGGCCGCCGTCGGGATCATACGCCTGACCGCGGTCGCGGACAACGAGTTCGAATTCGCCGTCCGCAACGCCGACCTTCATTTCGATAGATTCGGCGGTCGAATGCTGCCTGATGTTCGAGACGATCTCCTGAGCGATGCGGTAGATCTGCATCTGAACGTTCGGCTCGAATCCGCACTTGGCTTCGAGATCGGGGTCGGATCGAAATTCGAATCTTGGCTCCGCTCCATGAAGCAGGAACTCGAGCGCGGCCGACAATCCGACGTTCTGGAGCAGCGACGGGCTGAGGTCTTCACAGATCCGCCGGATCTCCGTCGAAACATTCTCGATCTCGGATCTGAGATCATGCGTGTCCGCCGGGAGCGTGTCCGACATCAGCATCAGTTTGCGCAGATCGGCGAGCGTCTGGTCGTGAAGGTCACGCGCGATCCGGCTGCGTTCGCGTTCGGCCTCGCTCGCGAGATCGAACCTGGCGGCCCGCAATTCGCGATTGCGCACGGAAAGCCGGCGACGTTCGACCAGCGCCCAGCCGAGGCCGACCAACGCGACCGTCAGCAACAGCGCCAGCGCCGTCGCGGTCAACGGAAACGGCGCCCGGGCGACGGTGAAACGAACGATGATCGGATCCGATGCGCGGAGATCGCGGCCGATCGCCCGGGCCTCGATCATATAGGTTCCCGCGCCGAGATTCGCCGGTGCGAACTGCGGGTCCGTCGTCAGACGCCGGTCGATGACGCGGCCGGTGTCGTCCTTCAACGCGAATGCGTATTGAAACTGATCCGGGAACGTCCGGCTGCTGAGTCCGGCAACCTCGACGAGCAGCGAGTTCTGCGGATAATCGAGTTCGATCGTGCTCCCGATCTCGACCGCCGTGTGCAGCCGCTGGCTGAGGACGCGGGAAACGACGATCGACGGCGGCAGGTTGCGCGGTTCGTAAGTCGCCAGACCGCGGCTCGTGCCGACGACGACCTTGCCGTTGACCAGATCAACCGCGAAAGTCTGATCGGACGGGATTCCGTTCTCGGTTCCAAGTTTTGCGAAAAGGCGTCCGAGGTCCTTGTCGTCGCGGATATGAATCAATCCGTTTCCAACGGTCGCCGCCCAGACATCGTTCTCGTTCGTCACGACCTCGCGGACGACCATGTCCGTCAGAAGTCGGGTCAACCCGTCGTTATCGTAAACGTAAAGTCCGTTTTCGCAGGCGAAATAGATCTTGTCGTTCTCGCCGACTACGATCTTCCGGACGACGGTTCCCCGCAGTTCCGCGAACTGGTCGGCGGGTTTGAGACTGTTTCCGTCAAAGTTGAAAACACCTTGGTGGACGGTTCCGATCCAGAGCGAGTCGCCCCGGCGCAGGAACGAGACCGGCGAGTCGATCGCCGGCAGCTTCAGGTCGGGATCGTCGGCGACGAGGCCGCGATCGATCGTCGCGGCGATGATCGAATTTCCGAACAAGACGACCGATCGGGTGTCCCCCTTGAGGACCTGACGTCCGGAATTAACCTCGAAAACACCGCTCGGCGTGGAAGCGATCAACCCCGGTATCTCGAACCAATTCAGGCCGTAAACCTGTTTGCCGTTCCAGCGGGACTCTTCGGTGACATTACGTCCAATCACGAAGTAGATACCCTTGTTCGTCGCGACGTAAACGCCGCCGTTCTGCCATGGAAGCAGGTCACGGACAAAGTTTGAATTCGGATCGTCGGAAAACCTGATGACCGTCGGGCTGGCCGGATCATAACGGCAGGCACCCCGGTCCGTTCCGGCCCAGATCACGCCTTCCCGATCGGTGAAAAGCGTGAAGACGGTGTTTGAGCGAAGCCCTCCCGCGGTGCTCTCGAACGACATGTGATCGGCTTTCCGTTCGGCATCGAACCGGTAGATCCCGTTGCGGTCGGTCGCGGCCCAGATCACGCCGTCGGTCGTCGCGGTGAGCGCCGAAACGCTACCGGTGGCGACCGCGAGTTCTTGCTGCGACGCCGGATCGGACCCGAACGACAACCCCTGCCCGTCGCGTCTCGCCGTCGCGCCGACAAAGACTCCGCCGGCGGTTCCGTGGATCGCGCCGACAAACGACGGACGCGATTGTCCGCGGAGCTCGACGAGTCGGTCGCCGTTGAGTTCGTAGATCCCGTTGCCCTCGGTCGCGACGAACACCTGTGCGCCGATTCGGGCGATCGAATTCAGCCGCACGGGACGGCCTTCGGCGTTTACCAGAGGCGCGGCCGGGATCTGCTGCATGAGACCGTTGTCGTAGGTCAGGATGATGCCTTCGTCTGTCAGGAGATAGACGATCTTGTCGACGAGAACGTCGGTGATCGTGTATCCGCGGGTCGGTTCGATCGCTCGCGGCGAACCGTCCGTGAATCGAAATACACCGTTATCGGTGCCGATCCATAGACCGCCGCGGCTCGCCGACTCAAGGCTGGTGACCCGGACGGCGCGGTCGAGCGGGACGATCTGCACGCGGCGGCCGTCGAATTTGACGAGTCCGTTGTCGGTCCCGAACCAGATCATGCCGTCGGCGGTTTGCGCGATCGCGCGGACATTGTCGGACGGCATTCCGTTGAAGATCGTGACGGCTCCCCATTTGTGGAAATTCAACGCCGGGTCGAACGGTTTTGAATCGCGGTCTTGCGCGAAAGCCGTTAACGTTGCCGCGACTGTGAGCAACGCCGGCAAAAGCCGCGTCGTCAGCAATCGGCGATCGCGAGCGGTTGGTGTCATTCGTGATCGAGATAACGAAGCCGTTCGCGTTCGATCCAGCCGCGGAGATCCGAATCGGCGGCTGAGAGTTCATCCGCGTTGATCAATCCGCGCATCAGGGCTTCGAAAAAGGCCCTCGTTCTGGGATTGAACGCGAGTTTGTCGAACGCCTCGGCGTCGGTTCCGCCCGAGTGTTCGGGAAAAAGCTTTTCGTAGAGCGCCGCGAGCCGGCTCTCGACGCCGCGCTGCGTCAGGCTGCATTTGCGGGCGATCGCCCAATTCGAAAGCCCGAGTGCGAGATAGCGCAAGGCTTCCGCCTCGAATTCGGTGAGCAGCGGACGCTGAAACGAATCTTTGAACGCGGGATCGATCATGTCCGCGCCGTCCTCGAGAACGGCCGCGACGAACCTCAGGAACCTGGCTTCGGGATTGTTTTTGTGGATGAATCCGTAGGTCGGCGGCGGATCGAACGAACGCACGATCTTGCGGATCTCGTTGATATAGATCTCATGTGGAAACTGTGTCCAGAAGACGATCCTCGTTTCCGGCAATTCCTTCCAGATCGAACGCGCGGCCTTGACTCCCGAAAGCTCGGGCATCTGGATGTCGAGAATGCATAGCCGCGGCTTTCCTACAAGCGCCGCATGGACGGCGGCCGCACCGTCCGCGGCTTCGATGAGCGGAAGCGAATCGGGAAAATTCCGTTCGAGCAGGGCCGAAACGTATTTCCGCTGCGCCTCGTTGTCCTCGGCGATGAGAATGGACATGACGCAAACAATTTATCACCAAACGGTATTGGTTGCTCATGCTTCGGGTCAGAATCTTGCGGTCAGGCCGATGCGAACCATCCTCGGAGCGCCAGGCGAAACGCTGTTGTTGCCATCGGCATTCGCGAAATAACGGGCGTCGAAGATGTTGTCGAAATTGGCCTGAAGTTTCCAGTGCTCGCCGAGCACATAATAGAGCGCGGCGTCGGTCCGGACGAAACCCGGAAGGCGCGTCGAATTGTCGGCGGCGGCGAACATTCCGGTCCGTCCCGACAGTCCGATCCCGGCTCCGAATCGCGAGTTGATCCGGTATTTGTTCCAGACCGAGAACGTCTGGTGCGGAACCTGCGCGACCTGTTTTCCGGCGACGGCGGACGTCGTTGAACTTGAAATGAATGCGTTTTGGAGCGAATATCCGCCGGAAACGCTCCAGCGGTTTGTGATATTGCCCGTGACGCCGGCTTCAAATCCGTTGGTCCGCTGGCTGCCGGTCTGGATGATCGCCGTCGGGTCGTTGGGATCGGTCGCCCGCGTGTTGGTCCGGTCGAGCCGGAAAACGGCCGCCGTCACGGAAAGGCCGCGGCCGACATCGAACTTTACGCCCGCTTCGTAGTTCGTGAACCGCTCCGGTTTGACCTGCTGCGTGACCGTCGTCAGCGACGCAAACTGGTCGCCCGAACTCGGGAGGAACGAGACGCTGTAGCTGCCGTAGAGCGAAACACGTCCGACGGGTTTGACGACGACGCCGAAACGCGGCGAAGCCAACCTGTCGATCCGGCGCAGACGATCTCCGGTCCGGTTGTTGTTGTAAGTCAGGTCGAAATAATCGTAGCGGATGCCGGCGACGACCTGTACGAACCGGCCGATCTCGATCTGATCCTGGACGTAGGCCGCCGCGAGATCAAGCCGCAAACGATTGTTCGCGTCCGTCGCGCTCTGGCGGAACGTTACCGGGACGGTCGTCAGCGGATCGTCGAAATCGACCTGGATCGTCGTCGTCGCGTTGTTGAAGTAACCGGTGTTGCGGAAGTTGCGCGTCCGCTGGTTGCCAAGCTCGATTCCGCCGAGGATCGTGTGGCGAACCGGACCCATCGTCGCCAGGAACGTCAGATCCGTTTGATTGAAGAAGTTCCTGCGCCGCGAGGAATTGTTGTAGGCACTGAGGTTAACGAGCGTGGCGTCGGCGTTCGACGCGCCCGTTACATAGTTTTGATAGAAGCGGTCGTAGTCTCCGTAGCGGGTCGCGTTCCGAATGTTCGTTCGTCCCATTTGCCGTTCGAAGGTCGCCGTGAACGCGTTTACGTTGATCCGGACATGGCTGTCGTCCGGGTTGCCGTAATAGGTCGATCGCGGGACGTCGGCCGGAAGTCCGGCGAAGGTCGTAATGCCTCGGTCGGCGACGCGTCGGTCGCGAAAATATTCGTAACCGAGCGTGATCTTCGTGTTCTCCGACGGTTTGAGCGTTACCGTGGGATTGATTCCGAGTCGGTTCAGATTGACGTATTTCCGAAAGCTGTCGGAATTCTCATAAACGCCGTTCAGTCGAAACGCGGCGAATTTGTTGATGGCCTGTCCGAAATCGCCGGCGATCCGGCGGTTGTAATACGAGCCGCCCTGGATCGCAATCTCGCGGACCGGCGCGAAGACGGCTTCTTTGGTGACGCGGTTGACGACGCCTCCGCCGCCGCCGCGTCCGAAGACCAAGGCGTTCGGCCCTTTGAGCGCTTCGAGGCGGTCGAGATTGTAGAAGTCGCGGAAGTACTGGACGTCGTCGCGGACGCCGTCGGCATAAAAGCTCGAACTCGAGCGGTTGCCGCGGATCACGAGGTCGTCGCGGTTGTTTTCGCCCTGATGGGCGGTGATCCCGGGCGTGAACCGGACGGCGTCGGCGACGCTCGAGATGAGCTGATCGTCGATCTGTTCGCGCGTCATGACGCTGATCGACTGCGGAATGTCGCGGAGCGCAGTTGGCGTCTTCGTCCCGCTTGAGACCGCTTCCGCGACGTAACCGTCGACGGCCCCGATAGTTACGTAAACGCTCGTTTGCGCAACCGGCAGGACGAGTTCCATCCGGTCCGCGCTTTCCTGGCGCAGATCGACCGTTTGGGAAGTATCGGAAAAGCCGTCGGCGGCGACTCTGATCTTGTAGCGACCGGGCGATACGAGGATCGAAAACTCGCCGTTTTCGTTGGTCTCGGAAGTAAGTTCGGTCCCGACGTCAACGCCGAGGGCGGTAACTTTCGCGCCGGCAACGATAGCGCCGTTTTGATCGACGATGCGACCGCTAATGTTAAGTCTTGGCGATTGCGTTTGCGCATTGGCAACGGTGATGGCCACGAGCAAAAGCAACAGGCCGAATAATTTGGTAATTGGGGTTCTAACCATCGCGACGATTCCTCGGAATGTATAATGAATTTAGCGAAAGTGAAAATCACTTTCATTAAGACAATAGGCAAAATGATTTGGCCGCGTCAAGCGGAGAAGCGATAAATTTGGCGGTGCAGCAGCACGGGCTACTTTCGTCCATCGGGAAAGTATTGGTTTAGAATGGGTTTGGATGAAGACACGAAAGGAAAGATTTCAAGAGGACGGGTTCTTGGTACTCGATAATTTCAGGTCGTCCGACGAGTGCGATGATCTTTTGGCGCGCGCCGCGGAACTCGTCGCCGGATTTGATTACCGCGGGCATCCGTCGGTTTTCCAGACGTCGGAACAGGAACGCACGAGCGACGATTACTTTCTCGAGTCGGGCGATCGCATCTCGTTCTTTTTCGAGAAGGACGCGTTCGATGAAAATGGAGCGCTGAAATATCCGCTCTTCGAATCGCTCAACAAGATCGGTCACGCGATGCACGATCTCGATCCGGTCTTCGATCGGTTCTCGCGGTCGATCGGGATGAAGTCGCTGGCGGCGGACCTTGACCTTTCAGGGTCGATGATCATCCAGAGCATGTATATCTTCAAACATGCACGGATCGGAGGCGTGGTCGATGTTCATCAGGACTCGGCGTTCCTTTACACCAAACCCGCGTCGTGCGTCGGTTTCTGGTTCGCACTCGAGGACGCGACGGTCGAGAACGGATGCCTGTGGGCGAAACCGGGAGGACATCGAACGCCGCTTCATTCGCGATTCAGGCGCAGTCCCGAGGGCGGCACCGAGTTCGAGGTTTTCGACGAATCGCCGTTCGACGTCGACGGCGCGGTTCCGCTCGAAGTGAAAAAGGGAACGTGCATCGTCCTCGACGGGCTGCTTCCGCATTACAGTTTGCCAAACAGGAGCGGCCGTTCGCGGCACGCGTACACGATCCACACGATCGACCCGAACGCCGTTTATCCGGCGGACAATTGGCTGAAACGCGATCTGAAAACACTGAGAGGATTTTGATGGACGACGATGCGAATCTTGCGATGATAACCGTTCGTGTGCCCGAAGGCTGCACCAAATCGGCGCTGAGCTTCGATGCGCTCGATTCGGTGACCCGCGACCTCGCGCGGCGGACCTTCGTCTTCGTCGGCGAAAAACAACTGCTCTGCCGCTCGTTCGCTGTCAGAACGAAGCCGGACGGCCGGAAGGTC
Source organism: Acidobacteriota bacterium (assembly GCA_029557535.1). GTDB lineage: Bacteria > Acidobacteriota > Blastocatellia > Pyrinomonadales > Pyrinomonadaceae > JAFDVJ01. Next base: position 1,045 of record JAKQII010000043.1, on the reverse strand, counting down.
ATGATGCTCGAAGTAATGGAAGAGTGCTTTGAGATCGTCAAAGGGAACTCAGAATTCTGAATTCGGATTAACGGTGAACGCGAGATCCTGTCTTACCGCTTTCAGAGCCTATGACGCAATTGGCTACCCTTCAGAATTCATGTAAAAACCAATCACCGGCCGCGTGAACGAGGAACGTCAGACTCGAACCCTGGCTGTTGCGTGATCCGGCTATCAAGCATGAACGAAATGCAGTGCGCCCATGGCGGGCGCACAGGAAGGGCTGCTCGTTTCGAACGACCGACGCAATCGAATGTGTTTCCCAAATCGCGTGATTGTAGGACGGCGTCACTCGGTCGGATTGTCAACGGTCAGATCGCGAGCTAACGTTCGCGACCAAGTTGATGTTAGTCGCCTCGTCGGAAACGCTAATGACCCGGGGCGAAAAAGCGAGTCGCTTTGCCGTGACCGTCAACACATATGTTCCGCCGACGGGGACGTCATCGAACCGGTATAGCCCGAAGGCGTTCGAGACCACCGTTCGGCTGGCACCCGTGCCGTCCGTCATTGTCACCCGGGCTCGGTTCACCGCGATGCCGTCGGCGGTCGTCACGATTCCGCCGACCGAAGTGCTGGCCGCGGTCGGCTCGAGGATCGTCACCGTCCCCTCCGTGTACATCGTCGGCAGAACGTTGGCGAAGACATCGCTGACCTCGTTCTCGACCGGCGGGAATCCGGCGAACGTGATCGACGTCGGCCCGGTACCTGCCGTCGGCGACACGTCGAAGCGGATCCTCGCGATCTCGCGTGTCCCGGCCGGGATCGTGGCGCCGAATCCCGCCGAGGTTATGATCCCGACCCTGCCCGGCGTGGCCGTATTCACGAACGGGACCGCCGACGGCAGGTCCGTGCCCGTCAAAACCAGCGGATTGCCGAGCTTCGTTCCGTCATACGTGACCGTGAACCCGAAACCGTTCTCGTCACCCTCGGCAGCGACCAGGATCGAGACCGTGACCTGCTGGCCCGGACTCGTACTCTCGTCGGACGCCGAGATGATCCGCGGCAG
>JAKQII010000036.1 GCA_029557535.1 Acidobacteriota bacterium | reverse complement strand
CTTACGAAGCGAACGTCGGCGAGGTCTGGGAGGAAGACGAGTTCTGGATCGAGCTCTCGTGGCGCGTCGACCCCGACGGCAGTCTCGGCGTCCGCGAACATTTCGTGTCGCCGTATCGCCCGGGCGAGAAGATCTCGATCGACGAATACTACCGCTACATCTTCGAGCATACGAAGGGACTGCCCGAAAAAGCTGCCGAGGAAGGCCTGAGCGCACTCGATTACATGCGCAAGTACGGCGCATTCGAGGTCGAGCAGGCGGTTTACGATCAGCACCTTAACGAGATTCCTGCGGCCGACCTTGAAGGCGCATCGATCGACTCGACGACCGGCGAGGTCCGGAAGGGTGTGAAGGTCATCGGCATCGTCGACGGCGGCAAGGCGCGCGTCGGATTTCCGACCCCGTCCCGCCGCCAGGAGTTCTTCTCGCAAACCCTGAAGGACTGGGGCTGGCCCGAATACACGGCGCCGACCTACATCAAGAGTCACATCCATCCGGAAACGATGGACGAGTCGAAGAACGAACTCGTGCTCGTTCCGACGTTTAGGCTCCCGACCCTGATCCACTCGCGTTCCGGAAACGCCAAGTGGCTGACCGAGATCGCGCACCGCAATCCGTTGTGGGTGAGCGTCGAGGACGGAGAACGCTGGGGCATCAAGACGGGCGATCTCGTCCGCGTCACAACCGACATCGGCTATTTCGTCAACCGCGCGTGGGTCACCGAAGGGATGAAACCGGGCGTCGTCGCGTGTTCGCACCACATCGGACGCTGGCGCCGCGAACAGGATCCGGCGGCGAACCGCTGGGCGACGAACCAGGTCCGCATCGAGGAGACCGGCAAGGGCAAATGGAAAATGACCGTCGAGGACGGCATCCGTCCGTACCGTTCAAGCGATCCCGACACTGCCCGCGTCTTCTGGTCCGACGGCGGCGTGCATCAGAACATCACCTTCCCCGTCCATCCGGACCCGATCTCGGGAATGCACTGCTGGCACCAAAAGGTTTCGGTCACCAAGGCGACGCCCGAAGACCGTTACGGCGACGTCTTCGTCGATACCGAGAAGAGCTTTGCGATCTACAAGGAATGGCTCACGATGACGCGTCCGGCACCCGGCCCGAACGGCCTGAGAAGGCCGCTCTGGTTCAACCGCCCGCTCAGACCAAGCGAGGAGATGTTCTACGTTGCAGAAACGGATAATGCAAAAACCCGCACGAAGTAAGCGCCTCCGCATTTCGGATTTCGGATTTTGGATTGGGGACTGTGGTTTTGCGTATTGCCGAGTGCGATTTCAGGTACCACACCCACGGCGAGGCGAAAAAGGCGAGTGGAAACTAGCGCGGGCCCTGAGCTTCGATAATGTCCCGGCGAAGTGACGCCAATGCGGAAACGCGCACGAAGTAAGCGTGCACGGCCGCGGGCAGCGGCCGCAATACCGTCGACGCCACGCAATGCGGAAACGCGCACGAAGTAAGCGTGCACGGCCGCGAACAGCGGCCGCATACCGTTTGCTTCAGTCATCGCGCTCGCGCTGCGAGCGTGCACGCTTACTTCGTGCGCGTTTCTGCATTTTTCCCGGGCCATACCCATTTGCAGCCATCCACTCGTCGAACGACCGCTTATCCTGACAGTACAGCGTATAGCGGATGGCCGCATCGACGTGTTTCGGCTTCCAGAGCCGGCGCCGACTTCGTCCGCGTGACCAGATCTTCTTTTCCGGCGGGAACAACCCCCTCTCGCGCAATTTCTTTGTTGCGCGTGCCTTCATTGCATCGGCGATACGCTCCGGCTCCAACTGTGCACTAACAACCGAATGCGCATGATTGGTTCTGACGTTCAGCGCCTTCAGGTCGTAGCCGCGATCGGAGCAAAGTTCCCGAATTGCCTCATCTGCAATCTTTCGCTGTTCGGCGTCGAAAATGACCGGCTCCTGCTTCATGTTGAGCTCCATGCGCTCTGCCAGTTCCAGTTTGGGCCTAATTTTCGGTGTGCCATACTTGTTCCAACCGTGGGTGTCGACCGACATGCGTGAGTCGCCGTGGAGCCAAGTCCCGTATGTCCGGATAGTTATGAAATAGGCTAAAGGAAAGTCGTTCGTCTCGAATTCATCGAATCCATAATCATCGATCATTGTGAGTATCTCCGTAAGGAATTGAGTTCCGCGAGTATAACGCAGAAACGCGCACGAAGTAAGCGTCTCCCCATTTTGGAATTTGGGTTTGGGATTTCGGATTTGCGGCACGCCGAATGGCCCGGGGTTGCCGGCGCGCCCGAACACCTCGCTCGCGCTGCGAGCGTGCACGCTTACTTCGGGCGCGTTTCTGCATTCTCGCCGATCCCTTAATCTTTAGATCCTCGCTCGCGCTGCGAGCGTGCACACTTACTTCGTGCGCGTTTCTGCATTCTCGCCGATCCCTTAATCTTTGGATCCTCGCTCGCGCTGCGAGCGTGCACGCTTACTTCGGACGCGTTTCTGCATTCTCGCCGATCCCTTAGTCTTTGGATCCTCGCTCGCGCTGCGAGCGTGCACGCTTACTTCGTGCGCGTTTCTGCATTGCGCGTTTCTGCATTGCGCGTTTCCGCATTGCGCGTTTCTGCTGATAGATCGCGGCGAGCGTAGTGCTTTCCCCTGATAAACACCGTTTCGATCGAATCATACGCCGTGTCGTCACTGAGCGGATTGCGCGAAAGAATCAGCAGATTCGCGATCTTGCCCTTTTCAATACTTCCGAATGACCGGTCGATATTGAACGCCTTCGCGTTGTCGATCGTCGCGGCGCGCAGGATCTTCCCGAGCGGAATTCCCGCCTTGGACCATTCCCGCATCTCGAGAAAGCCGTTGTAGCCGGGTGGGTTCGCATGAGAGTTGCTCGACGGCGTGTCCGAGCCGAACAACAGACGCCCGCTATCATCGGCGAGAAAGCGCGACGAAAGCGCGATCTTGTCGACAAAGCGCTGGAACAAAGCGGCGATCTCGGAATCCGGCATTTCATCGAAAATTCCCTTGCCGTATTTCTTGATGTTGTCCCGCTGCCAGCTGCCTTCGCCGGATCTCAACCACGCGAGAAATTCTTTCGGATAAACGGCCGCAAGGTGCTGATCGTTGATGAATTCGTCGACAAAGACATCGCGCTGACCGGCGAGCACTCGAAACGTCGGCTGAAATCCGATCCCCTGCGCCGCGATCGTCCTGAGCAGATTCCGATGCGGCTCGGGCAGTTCGTTGACATTGAGATAGTCCTTGACCGCACCCCAATGCCACATACCGTGGGCGATGATATCGATGCCGTTGTCGACGGCGAATCGCTGCGCGGCATACGAACTCGCGTGCAGCATCAGCGGGATCTTCACTCGTCGGGTTTCGGCCGCGATCTCACGCGTGATCTCCGGAGTCGGCATTTCCCAGGTCACATCTTCTGTTCCGCCGAAACCGTCCTCATACGCGAATTTGGCGCACACCGCATTTTGTTCCCGAACGATCTTTCGAACCGAGGCCTCGGCCGTGTGAGACTCCGGCGAATCGACCTTCGGCAGCCGGACCTTCTCGTTGTACCTATCGATGACGAAATTCGGAAACTCCGTAAGACGTTCCTCCGGCTCGTAATCCGTCATCATGAACCCGTTCCACACCTCGAGCTGCGCTCCGCAGGTCAAGATCTCGGGGCGCACTTCCTGCTTCATCAACGACTCGACGATCTTCGGTGAATGATTGTTGAGATCGATCAGCGTGGTGTAGCCAAAGTACAGATAACTGCGGTTCAACTGCCGATAGTAGGATTCGGCCAGTTCCGGGTACTTCCGGCTGAACTTGAAATTCAACCCCGCGATATTGGCGAGATGAACGTGCGAATCGATGAGTCCGGGAATGACGAATTTACCGCGGCCGTCGATCGTCTTGATCGTTTTCGGGACCTTCGGCCGTTTCCGCCCAACATATTCGATCGATTCGTCCCGGATCAGCACAAAGCCGTCAAAAACTTCGTTCCGGGACGAAGCGGGATTGATGATCGTCGCGTTCTCGATCAGGATCACGGTGTCGGCCCACGAAGCACCGAATGTCGCGGCGACGGAAAGCAAAACGGTCGCGGACGTCAAGAAAAACAGGTTTGGTTTGCACATAGGATCTCAGTTAAAGCAGGTCGGTTTAACTGAGAACGACTTCGGGCTGGCGAATGTTCCCGACGAATCCGCGCCTGATCGTAGCACTCCGCCGAAATTAGTTCGGCACCGAGCCTCACAGATCGGCCTTCGAATAGACCCGCTTCGGATCATCGGCGTCGATGCATTTTTGATATAGGCAGGCGATCTTCTCAAAATACGGCGACTTCGGATGGAGTTCGTCGTACCAACCGTGCTCATCGACGATCCCGCGGCAGTCGATGTGATGGACTGTCGGGAACCGGTACGCCGTTCCCCGTTTTGCGTTCGCGATCCCGACCATCATCTCGTTGAACTCGTGGATCATCGCCTTGACCACGCATCGCTGGATCTCGGCGTCGACGATTCCCTTCAGCATGAACGAGCGGCGGAGCCAGGAGCCGCTCCCGAGAAACCAGTTGAGGAGCGGCTGCGGACTCAGATCCCAATGGATCGCGGCCGACGGGATCGCGAAGTCATAGCCTTGGGTGATGATCCGTGTGTCCGGATATTTCTTCGCGATGTTCGTGAACATGATGTAATACTGCAGCCTGACGAGATTGAGAAACGCGTAAAAGTCGCGGGTCAAGTACCGACGTCCGAATTTGATCTCCGGGTCATCGGTCGGAATCTGCCCGAACCAATCTTCTTTCAGCTCGATTCCGACGTCCGGCCCACAGATCATCGTCGTCAGTCGGTCCTCTCCGACCATGTCGTTCCCGCCGCCGCTTATCAGGAAGACGTCCGGCGAATGAACCGGAAAGCTCTCGACGTATTCGCCGCTCCAGATCATGTTCGAGAGCCAGTCGCCGGCGCCGGCGCGGCTGATTATCGCGTAATTTCCGACCTTCGAAAGCCAGTCGATGATATCGGTCACGAAATACGGGAACTCGAACCAGCTATCGCCTTCGGCAAGGATCACCTTATTGCCTTCTTTTGCGCGGAACCCTCGATTAATCCGCCTGAAATATCGTTTTTCGCGGCGTTTGCGGCTCATCCGATTCAGGCGTCCCAGAAATCCCAGATTCGACTCGGACCCGTTCAGGATCGTTCCTTCGTTGACGTCGAAGATCCGCCGGGAAAGTCGTTCTAGATACTCGGGAAAATCCGAAAGCAGTTCGAACATTTTATCGAGTTTGACCTCGTCGAACCTCGCCGGATCATGAAGCAGGATCTTCTCCAGGCGCTCCACGTTCTTTTGCCACTGATCGTTCTGCGCCCGGCGCAGGCGCTTGGCATTGCGGATCTGTCCGCGTTTAATCTGTTGGAGCCTCGAGGTGCTGAGCTGATCGTCGATCATACGGGAGTCCTTCCTTGGTATTGGGATTCGGTTGTTACCATTAATGCCGACCGCGGCCGATTTCTTACATTCGCACCCAGAAGAACGTGCGGTATCCGCAGTTTTCTGCAAGAATCGAGTCAAATGCGAAGGTTCGTTTATCTGCTATCGCTGGTCCTTCTTGCGGGCGCGTCACATGCTTTTGCGCGAGTGACATACAACTTCAACTCCGACTGGAAGCTGATCGTCGGTGATCCCGCCGGCGCCGAGAAGATCGAGTTCGACGACCGAAACTGGAAACTCGTCACGCTCCCGCGAGCATGGAACGAGGACGACGCGTTCCGCAAAGACATCAAGGAACTTCCGACGGGCGTCGCGTGGTACCGCAAGCATTTCAGGATCCCAGCCGGTGATCAGGGGAAAAAGGTCTTTATCGAGTTCGAAGGCGTCCGGCAGGCAGCGGAAGTCTGGATCAACGGACGGCGCGCCGGTCTTCATGAGAACGGGATCACCGCGTTCGGTTTTGATCTCACGGGAATCGTCGGGGAGGGCGACAACGTGATCGCGGTTCGCACCGACAACAACTGGGACTATAGGGAGAAGGCGACCGATACCAAGTTTCAGTGGCTGAACCGAAGTTTTTTCGCGAATTACGGCGGCATCAACAAGAACGTCCGGCTGCACGTCAGCGAGAAGATCTACCAAACGCTCCCGCTCTTTTCAAATCTCGGAACAACCGGTATTTACGTTCATGCGGACGAGATCGACCCGGTCCGCCGGACAGCGAATATCGTCGTCGAATCGGAGATCAGAAACGATTCGGGTGCGAAGAAGACGGTTAGTCTCAAGGTCGAATTGCGCGACATGAACGGACGCGTCGTAAGAACCTTCACCGGCGCGGACACGCAGATCGGCGAGGGCGAGACGAAAACCCTCGTCGCCCGCGGTTCGGCCCGCGATCTGAACCTTTGGAGTTGGGGCTACGGCTATCTTTACGACGTCGGCACGGATCTTCGGGTTGGCGGCAAGATCGTCGATTCGGTCGTCACGCGCACCGGTTTCCGCAAGACCGAGTTTGCGAACGGCATGTTCAAACTCAACGGACGGACGCTGCAGCTCAAAGGGTACGCGCAACGGACGACGAACGAATGGCCCGCTCTCGGATCGGCGGTGCCGGCTTGGCTGAGCGATTTCAGCAACCGGATGATGGTCGAATCGAACGCGAACCTCGTCCGGTGGATGCATGTCACGCCGGGGAAACAGGACGTCGAATCGTGCGATCGCGTCGGCCTGCTTCAGGCGATGCCGGCCGGCGATTCGGAAAGTGACGTTGAAGGCATTCGTTGGACGCAGCGAACCACGGTCATGCGCGACGCGATCATTTACAACCGCAACAATCCGAGCATCATATTCTACGAATCGGGAAACAAGGGCGTTTCCGAAGAGCACATGAAGGAGATGAAGGCGCCCCGCGACAGATTCGATCCGTTCGGGGGCCGCGCGAGCGGATCCCGCGAGATGCTCGACTCGAAAGTCGCCGAATACGGCGGCGAGATGCTCTACATCAACAAAAGCGCGCGGATCCCGATGTGGGCGATGGAATACTCGCGCGACGAAGGACTGCGCAAATACTGGGACGATTTCTCGCCGCCGTTCCATAAGGACGGTGACGGACCGCTCTACAACGGCGCCGACGCCAGCGTTTACAACCGCAATCAGGATTCGCACGCGATCGAAAACGTCACCCGCTGGTTCGACTACTGGGAGGCGCGACCGGGAACCGGAACGCGCGTCTCTTCGGGCGGGGTAAACATCATCTTCTCTGACACCAACACGCACTTTCGCGGCGCCGAGAATTATCGTCGCAGCGGCGAGGTCGACGCGATGCGGCTGCCCAAGGACGGATTCTTCGCGCACCAGGTAATTTGGGACGGCTGGGTCGATATCGAACGGCCGCGAACGCACATCATCGGCCATTGGAACTATGCACCGGGAACGAAAAAGAACGTTTACGTCGTTTCTTCGGCCGAAAAGGTCGAACTGCTGCTGAACGGAAAGTCGCTCGGGACGGGAACGCAATCTTATCGCTTTCTGTTTACGTTCAAGGACGTCGAATGGAAACCGGGCGAACTCAAAGCCGTCGGATTTGATGCATCGGGAAAACAGGTCACGTCCGACGTCAAGATCACCGCCGGCGAGCCTTTTGCGATCAAATTGTCGCCGACCACCCGGCCGGGCGGAATGATCGCCGACGGCTCCGACGTTGCGCTTATCGACGTCGAGGTCGTCGACCGCAACGGCATGCGCTGCCCGACCGCGCTCGACATGATCGACTTCAAGATCGCGGGTCCGGCGGATTGGCGCGGCGGAATCGCTCAGGGTCCGGACAACTATGTTCTTTCCAAGAGTCTGCCGGTCGAGAACGGCGTCAATCGCGTGATCGTGCGATCCACTACCAATTCGGGCAGGATCACGTTGTCGGCCGCGTCCGGCAAACTTCGACCGTCGACGGCAACGTTGATCTCAAGACCGGCCCGCTCGAGCAACGGACTATCAATTTGGTTCCCGTCCGATGGACTTTCGTCTGACTATGATCGCGGCGCGACGCCGCCAGGCGAATCGTTCGTCCGAATGCGATTCCCTGTCGAGATCGCGGGCGTCGAGGCCGGCTCGAATGCGGAAAAGGCCGCGAATACGATCGACGACGTCGAGACGACCGACTGGATCAGCGATGGCGTCGCCGGAACCGCTTGGATCAAGTACAGTTTCGCGAAACCGGAGACCGTCGGGCAGGTGGTGCTGAAATTCGTGGGCTGGCGGACGCAGAGCTACCCGATCCGGATCAAAATCGACGACAGGGTCGTGTTTGAAGGAATGACGTCGCGAAGTCTCGGCTACGTGACGTTTGAATTTCCGCCCACGGCCGGCTCGAGCTTGTCGATCGAACTGACGGGCGAGGCGTCAAACCGCGACGAATTCGGGAACATCATCGAGATCACCGGACAACCGGATCCAAAGTCGTCGGCGAACAAAGGCGGCGGAAAGAAACTCGGCATCGTCGAGGCGGAAATTTACAGAAGTAGACGGTAGACAGTAGACGGTAGACGGTAGTTGGGGCGCGGCATCTCGTTTTCAGATTTGCGCTCTCAGTTTTCGGCTACTTCGGTAATAGAATCAGGCCGTACGGCCTTTTCAGATTTGCGCTCTCAGTTTTCGGCTACTTCGGTAATAGAATCAGGCCGTACGGCCTTTCGGAATAGCTGGGAACGAATAGCTGAGAGCTAATAGTTGTCCTCGCGAGTATTGATCAATCAAGTGTCCGATTGGCCGCTCTTTACGGTCTACCGTCTACCGTCTACCGTCTACTGTCCACTCTTTCCTTTCTAACTGAGAACCGTGCGCAAAGCCTGCCCGGTGTATGACTTACGGACGCGGGCGACCTCTTCGGGAGTGCCCTCGGCGACGATGCGTCCGCCGTTCTCGCCGCCTTCGGGGCCAAGGTCGATCAGATAATCCGCCGACTTGATGACGTCGAGGTTATGCTCGATGACGATCACGGTATTCCCCGTATCGACGAGCTTTTGCAAAACGTCGAGAAGTTTGTGGACATCGGCGAAATGGAGTCCCGTCGTCGGTTCGTCAAGTATGTAGATGGTCTTGCCGGTTGCGCGTTTCGAGAGTTCCTTAGCGAGCTTGATGCGCTGGGCCTCGCCGCCGGAAAGCGTCGTCGCCGACTGCCCGAGCTGGATGTAGCCGAGACCGACGTCAAGCAGCGTCTGGAGCTTGATCTTGATCGAAGGGATGTTCTCTAGCAGCGGGAGCGCGTCCTCGATCGTCGTTTCGAGAAGATCCGCGATCGAGCGTCCCTTGTATTTCACGGCGAGCGTCTCGCGGTTGTAACGTTTGCCGCGGCACACGTCGCACGTCACGTAAACGTCCGGCAGGAAGTTCATCTCAATGCGCTTCATCCCGTCGCCCTCGCAGCCTTCGCACCGTCCGCCCTTGACGTTGAATGAGAAGCGACCGGCCTTGTAGCCGCGTTCGCGGGATTCGGGCAGCATCGCGTAAAGCTCGCGGATCGGCGTGAAAACGCCGGTATAGGTTGCCGGATTTGACCGCGGCGTCCGGCCGATCGGCGATTGGTCGATCTCGATTATCTTGTCGACAAGTTCGAGCCCGTCGATCGACTCGTGCTCGAGCGGATTTCCCGCCGAGTCGTAAACGTGCTTCGCCAGTGCCGGGTAAAGTATGTCGCCGACGAGCGTCGATTTTCCGCTTCCGGATACGCCGGTGACGACCGTCAGCAACCCGAGGGGAAACCGGACGTCGATATTCTTGAGATTATGTGCCCGAGCACCCTTTACGACGATGTTGTGGCCGTTCGCGAGCCGGCGCCATTCCGGGACCTCGATCTTGAGCTCGCCTTTTAGGTACTTCCCGGTGATCGATGAATCGGCCGAAGCGATGTCTTCGGGCGAACCGACCGCGATGACCTCTCCGCCATGCGTCCCGGCGAGCGGACCGAGGTCGACGACATAATCCGCTTTTGTGATCGTTTCCTCGTCATGCTCGACGACGAGCACCGTGTTGCCAAGATCCCTCAATTGATGAAGCGTGTCCAAAAGCCGCTGGTTGTCGCGCGGATGAAGTCCGATCGAGGGCTCGTCGAGAACGTAAAGAACGCCGCGCAACGACGAGCCGATCTGCGTCGCGAGCCGAATGCGCTGTCCTTCGCCGCCGGAAAGCGTCCCCGACGAACGGTCAAGCGTGAGATAGCCGAGTCCGACCGAGTCGAGAAAACGCAGCCGGTCCTTGATCTCGCGAAGCACCAGCCCGGCGATCTTCTCTTCACGCGGATTCAACGTGATCTCGTCAAACTTGACGAGCGCCTCGTCGATCGGCAGCGCCGTGTAATCGCCGATCCCGAGCCCGCCGACGCGGACGGCCAGGCTCTCGGGCTGAAGCCGCTTTCCGCCGCAATCCGGACAAACTCCCGGCGCGATGAAGTCGGCAAGAGCGACACGGACCTTCTCGGACGTCGAATTATGCATCCGCTCGCGAAGAAACCGGACGGCGCCTTTCCAATCCGAATCGTAATAATTCTCGCCCCACTTCATCGGGACCTTGCCGGAAACTCCGTTGAAAAACGCTTCGCGGATGTCCGCCGGAAGGTCGCCGAAGGCGTCGTCAAGCGACGCGCCGGTTTTCTTCTTTTTGTTCGATTTGCGGATGATGCCGTCGATCGCCGCACGCAGCACGGTTGACGCCATCTTGTCGACGCCGTCGAGAAAGGGCTGTTTCGAGACCGCCATCGTCGGATCCGGGATCAACTTCCGCGCGTCGATCTCGGCGACGATCCCGAGCCCGCCGCAGCGCTTGCAGGCGCCAAACGATGAGTTGAACGAGAACGAACGCGGCTCGAGCGTCGGGATATTCACGCCGCAGGAGACGCACGCCATCTTTTCCGAATAAAGCTTCTCTTCGCCATCGACGATCGAGATCAGGACCGCACCGCCGGTAAGTTTAAGAGCCGTCTTGACCGATTCGGTCAGCCTTTCCTTTACTCCGCCTTTGATCAGCAGCCGGTCAACGACGACTTCTATCGTATGGTTGCGCCGTTTGTCGAGCCGGATCTCCTCATCGAGCGCACGCAATTCGCCGTCGATCCGGGCGCGGATGAATCCGTCCTTGTGAAGTTTTTCAAGTTCTTTTTTGAATTCGCCTTTGCGGCCGCGGACGATCGGCGCGAGGATCATGACCCGCTCGCCCTCCGGAAGATCGAGAATGTTCGCGACGATCTGTTCAAACGACTGGCGCGTGATCGCCTCGCCGCATTGGTGACAGTGCGGCTGTCCGATCGACGAAAAAAGCAGACGCAGATAATCGTAGACCTCGGTGACGGTTCCGACCGTCGACCGCGGCGAGCGCGAGACCGTCTTTTGCTCGATCGAGATCGCCGGACTCAGGCCTTCGACCGAATCGACGTCGGGTTTTTCAAGCTGATCGAGAAATTGCCGGGCGTAAGCCGACAGCGATTCGACATAGCGTCGTTGGCCTTCGGCGTAGATCGTGTCGAACGCAAGCGA